>JBDHVD010000149.1:0-17534 GCA_039809525.1 Labilithrix sp.
TCGTCGCGCCGGTAGCCGCCGTAGTCCCCGCCGGCGAAGGGCCGCAGCGCGGCCGCGGCCTCCTCGCGCCGCCCGGTGCGCACGAGCGCGATCGCGCGGTTGTAGCGGGCCTCGACCACGAAGCGTCCGCCCGGGCCCGCCGCGGCGAGGTAGCGATCCCAGGCGCCCACCGCCGACGCGTAGTCGCGGCGCTCGAAGTGCGCGCGATGCGCCTCGCGGTAGAGCGCGTCCACGTCGACCTTCGCCGGCGCCCGCGCGCTCGCGCTCGCGATCGGCACGGGCGCGGGCTCGGCGCTCGGCTCGGGCGTCGGCGCGGGCACGACCGTGGTGATCGCGACGGCGCTCGGTGTGGGGATCGCGGGCGCGACGTGCTCGCGGGCGTCGTGCTCGACCTCGGGCGCCGAGCGCGCCGACAGCCATCGCGACATGCGTCCCGTCGCGCCGGCCCAGGCGCCGGTCACCACGAACACCGCCGCGATCGGCAGGAGCACGAAGCGCGTGAGCCGCCGGCGGGCGCCCGACGAGGCGCCGGTCGTCGTGCGCATCGTCTTCTGGAGGCGGGCGAGGGTGAGCGCGCCGTCGTCGGCCGACGGGCTCGTCGTTTCGCGGAGCGCGCCGGTCGCGCGGGTGAGGAGGTCCGGCTCGCTCATCGTCCCTCCGTCGCGAAGGAGGCGAGCTCGTCGCGCAGCTTCTTCTTCGCGTGCATCACGCGCGCGCGGATGGTGCCGTCCTTCTCGTCGAGCATCGCCGCGACCTCGGCGCTCGTCCGCTCCTCCACCTCGCAGAGCACGAAGGCGACGCGCTGATCGAGCGGCAGCCGATCGAGCGCGGCGGTGAGGAGCCGCGCGAGCTCCGCGCGCTCGACGTCCGCGTCCGGGCGAGGCGGCGCCTCCGCGGGCTCGCTCGCCATGCGATGCTCGGCGGCGCGCCGGCGCTGCGCCGCGCGGACGTGCTTCTGCGCATGCCGCACGGCGATGGCGACGATCCAGCTGCGGAGCGCGCAGTCGCCGCGGAAGCGCTTCATCGAGCCGGGCAGCGCGACGAACGCCTCGTGGACGAGGTCCTCGGCGATCATCGCGTCGCCGACCAGCCGCTGCGCGAACGCGCGCACCGCCGCGTGATGCGCCCGGTATGCCTCGACGACCGCCTCGTGCTCGCCTCGCGCGAGGCGAGCTTCGAGGGTGTCTTCGATCGAAGGCGCGGACATCGCGACGGCCGAGAGCATCATAGCTCGACCCCGAGGAAGCCCTCCGGACCCACGCGTCCGGTCACCTTGTTGCCGTCCCGCTCGAGACGGACCTGCGTGAGGACGCCGGCGCCGGCGAAGATCCCGAAGTGATCGGCGAAGCGCCATCCGAGCGACACGCGGAGGCGCGGCTGGAGGAGGTGCTCGTGGTACGTGTCCGGATCGTTCGGCAGCACCGTGCGCTCCGGCGCGTAGAGCCAGGCGAAGCCGAGGTCGGTCTCGACGTAGCGCGCGTCGTCGAGCGGGATGCGCCCGCCGATGGTGAAGCCCGCGCCGTAGAAGTCCTTGCCGTAGGCGTGATGCCAGTGCCCCGAGGGCATGGTGAAGGTGTGCTTCGTCGCGAGCTTGATGCCCACGTTCGCGAAGCTCGCGTTGCTCGACCACGCGGTCGGATGCACCCCGCCGGTCTTCGTGACGCTCGCGAGCCCGACGGGGACGCCGTCGACGTCGTCCGCGACGTTGATCAGGCCGAGCATGACCCCGTCGACCTTGCGCGCGACGTTGACGAGGCCGAGCTGCATGCCCTTCACGTCGCCGCCCACGTTCACGAGCGCGAGCTGCCCGCCCTCGACGTCGCCCGCGCGGTTGAAGAGGAACGCGGTCTGAGCGCCGGACATCGCGCCGCCGGCGACGTTCGCGATCGCGCCGAGCTGGACGCCCTGCACGCGACCCGTCGCGACGTTCAGCGCGTAGCCGAGCTGGAGCCCGGTCATGTCGCCCGTGCCCTTGCCCTGCGCGCGCGCGACCACGTTCACCCCGCCGATCTGCGCGCCGTCGATCTGCCCGACGCGTCCGTGGAGGATGTTCAGGTCGAAGCGGGTCCTCACCCACGGGCGCGTCGCGTCGAGCGAGAGCGGATAGAGGACGCCGAAGTTCCCGTCGACGAAGTCCGGATCGCGCGCGGGCTTCGGCGTCTCCCGCGCAGGGGGCGGCGATGCGGGCGCGGGCGGCGGCTCGGACGCGGGTGGCGGCAGCGGCTCGAGCGGCGTCGAGGGCGGCGGCGGGCCGAGGATGTCCTCCACCTCGTCGCGCGCGAGGTTGCTCGCGAGGAGCGCCGCGTCCGCGGTGACGTCCTCGATGCGCGCACGCGCGGCGATCACGCGGCTCACCGTCCCGTGCTTCGGTCCGTCCCAGGTGACCGCGAGCTCCTTCGCGCTGCGCCGCCACGTGACGGTGACGACGCCCGCGGTGGACCGATCGGCGAGGACCACCGGGCGGCCGAGCTCGCTGGCGATCGCGTCGCGCAGCTTCTCGCGCGGGAGCTCGTCGCCATGGACGACGAGCGCGATGGGCGCGTCGTCCGCGCGCGCCGTCGCCGCGAAGAGGAAGAAGAAGAGGAGGGCCGCCGCACGGACCAGCCGTCCGGTCGACCAGAAGCGAAGCATCACGTCCGTTCGTACCCGGCCGCGCGGCGGGTGTTAAACGGCTCGAACGATTTCTTCCGGGGATGATCCCGGTGTCATGGGGCGACGAGGAACAGGGCGTTCCCGTCGGGATCGGCGAAGCGGTGCGAGGCGTCGAACACGATCCCGCGGTTTTCGAGGATCGCCCTCGCCTCGGCCAGCGGGATCTTCGGCCGGAGCCCGACGGCCACCGCGCCCTTGTGCTCCCCGCCGGGCGTCTGCGCGAGCTCGAGGAGGAGGCCGTCGCCGGCGTCGATCACCGCGTCGCCCGGACCTTCGGCGACGAGCTTCATGCCGAGCGTCTCCACGTAGAAGCGCACCGCATGCGCGACGTCGGCGACCGGAAGACGGACCACTCCCCCGCGGATCATCGCTGGCTCCCTGCGCTCAGGCCTGCGCGCCGTGACCGAGCTTCTTCTTCCCGTCCTGGAAGAGGATCTCGACCCTCGTCGCCTCGACCTCGGTCACGACACCCTTGCCGAACTTCGGGTGGGTGACGAGCTGGCCCTTGGTGTACCGGCTGGTCATCGCGTAGCCGATGAAGGCCTCGTCGGGCTGGCCTTCCATCGCTTGATCCCAGGTCTTCTCGGGCTGCGCCGGCTTCGCCCAGAAGTCCGTCTCGGTGTCCTTGTCGCGGCCCCCGCCCGACCCGCGCTGCTTCGTGCGCTTCATCGACATGGCGTCTGCCGTCCTTCTACCATTGAAAACGGCAGCCATCCGGCGAAAGTGGGGCCCCCCGCATGTCTTCCCCCCGAGAGCGGCACGCCCAGCTCGTCCGCGAGATCGAAGCCCACGATTACCGCTACTACGTCCTCGACGATCCGAGCGTGACGGACGCTCAGTACGACGCGCTCATGCGCGACCTGCGCGTGCTCGAAAAGGAGCACCCGGAGCTCGTGACCCCCGAGTCGCCGACCCAGCGGGTGGGCGGGGAAGCGCGACCATACGTCACGAAGGTCCGGCGCGAGCACCGGATGTTCTCGCTCGACAACGCCTATTCGGCCGAGGACATGGCCGAGTTCCACCGGCGGGTGAACGAGGGGCTCCCCACCGGCGAGACGGCGACGTTCACCGTCGAGCCGAAGCTCGACGGCGCGAGCATCGAGGTGGTGTACGAGCAGGGCCGCCTCGCGCTCGCCTCGACCCGCGGCGACGGCGTCGAGGGCGAGGAGATCACCGCGAACCTCCGGACCATCCGCGGGGTGCCGACGCGCATCGCCCACCCGGGCAAGCTCACGCTCCGAGGCGAGGTGGTCATCTACCGGCGGGACCTCGACAAGATGAACGAGGAGCGCCGCGCGGCCGGCCTCGAGATCTTCGCCAACCCGCGCAACGCGGCGGCGGGCGCGGTGCGCATGATGGACCCGCGCGAGGTCGCCAAGCGCCCCCTCCGCGTCATCTTCTACCAGGCGGTGGAGGGGCCCTCGGTCGCGAAGACCCACAGCGAGACGCTCCGGTGGCTCGAGGAGCAGGGCCTACCCACGCACCGCAAGCACACCGTCGTCGCGTGGGAGGCGGTCCTCGACGCCATCGCCGCGATCGATCGCGCGCGCGCCGAGTACCCCTACGAGACCGACGGCGCGGTGGTGAAGGTCGACGCCTACCGCCAGCAGGACATCCTCGGCTCGACCTCGAAGTTTCCCAAGTGGGCCGTCGCCTACAAGTTCCCGGCCGAGCGCGCGGTCACCGTCGTGCGGGACATCGTCGTGCAGGTCGGCCGTACGGGCGCGCTCACGCCGGTCGCGATGATGGATCCGGTGCAGCTCGCGGGGACCACGGTCACCCGCGCGTCGCTCCACAACGGCGACATGATCCGCGAGCTCGACGTCCGCATCGGCGACCGCGTCTACGTGCAGAAGGCGGGCGAGATCATCCCGCAGGTGCTCGGCGTCGAGTCGAAGGATCGCGCCGAGGGCACGCCGCCCTACGCGATGCCGTCGGAGTGCCCGGTGTGCGGGACGAAGGTGGTCTCCCGCCTGCGCGAGGAGGGCAAGCCCGAGCTCGGCGCCGAGGCCACCGTGCGCTGCCCGAACCGCGCCTGCCCGGCGCAGGTCGAAGGGCGAATCTTGTATTTTGCAAGCAGAGCGGCGATGGCCATCGACCACCTCGGCGAGTCGCTCGTCGCGCAGCTCGTCGGCAAGGGCCTCGTGAAGGACGTCGCCGATCTCTACGACCTCGACGAGGCCCGGCTCGTCGAGCTCGAGCGCATGGGCAAGAAGAGCGCGGAGAACGTGGTGAAGGCTATCCGCGCGTCGAAGGAGCGGACGCTCGACCGCGTGCTCACCGGCCTCGGCATCCCGCAGATCGGGCAGGTCGCGGCCAAGCAGCTCGCCGAGGTGGCGAGCACGCTGGAGGGGCTCCTCGCCTGGACCGACGAGGAGCTCCGCGAGAAGGTCGGCGGCATCCACGGCTTCGGGCCCAAGATGATCGACAGCGTCGCGGAGTTCATGAAGGACGAGAACGAGCGCGCGCTCATGCAGAAGCTCGTCGCGCGCGAGGTGGGGCGCCCGCAGCCGCGCGAGGTCGTCGCCACCGACGGTCCGCTCGTCGGCAAGTCCTTCTGCGTCACCGGCGTCCTCACACGCAAGCGCGAGGCGGTGCACGATCTCCTCCGCGCGGCCGGCGCGACGGTGCACGACTCGGTGAAGAAGGACACCTCGTATCTCGTCGCCGGCGACAAGACGGGCAAGACGAAGCTCGATCAGGCGAAGAAGTACGGCGCGAAGGTGATCACCGAGGAGCAGATGGACCTGCTCGTCGCCGGAGAGACGCTGCCGGAATGATCGTCCTCTCGCTCGTGCTCCTCGTCTTCGGGATCGTCGTGATCGCGAAGAGCGCGAACGACTGGCGCCGGCGCCAGCGGATCGTGGGCACGCCGACGACGCCGATCGCCCATGCGCGCGGCGACTCGGTCGTCGAGGTGAAGGGCCGCGTCGTCCCGACGGAGCAGGGCACGTTCCGCACGCCGTTCAGCGGCCGCGACGCGGTCTTCTGCTGCGTGCGCGTGCAGGAGTACCGGCGGCGCGGCAAGCGCGGCTACTGGCACACGCTGGTCGAGGAGACCGAGGCGCGCGATCTCTTCATCGAGGACGGCTCGGGGCAGATGGCACGCATCGCGACGCGCAGCGCGAACCTCCTGCTCGACAAGCAGTCGATCGCCACGAGCGGCACGTTCAAAGATCCGCCTCCCCACCTCGTCGCCTACCTCCGGGGGCGCGGCGTCCCGACGACGACCTGGCTCGGCTTCAACCGCAGCCTCCGCTACCTCGAGGAGGTGCTCGCCCCCGGCGACGCAGCCTACGCGCTCGGTCCGTCGCACCGCGAGGCCGGGCCTCCGGTGCACGACGGCTATCGCGTGGCGCCGACCAGCCGCCTCGTGATGTCCGGCTTCGGGCAGGGCGATCTCGAACTGTTGGTGTCGAACAAGTCCGAAGAAGAGCTCACGCGCAACCTCGGTCTCGGCATGACGATCGGCGGGCTGCTGGTCGCGGGATCGCTCGCGGCCGGCCTCGGCGCGCTCGTCTACCTCGTCCTCCGCTGAGCGCCTCAGCGGCGGCGGCGCGGGGTCATCAGCTTCGTCTCGTCGCTGAAGTCGATGTCGATCGAGGACGGAGGCGGCGACTCGCGCCGGCGCGGCGGCGGCGGCGGCGGCAGCGGCACGTCCGAGTGACGTACGACCGTCTCGCCGTCCCAGTCGGTGTCGAGCGGCTTCTTCGGCGGCAGGTGCTTGCCCGGACGGAACACCTCGGTCGGCACCTCGTCGACGTACGACGGCCCCTCGTGGCGGATCGGCAGCGCGGGGGTGTCCGAGTTGGTGATGTCGATCGGGATGTCGATCGATCCGGTGTCGGGCGCGACCGGCTTCTTCGCGCGGATGTCGAGCCGCGTCGACGCCTCGTACGAGCCCGAGGGCGCGTCGTTCATCCGGCGCCTCAGCGCCGCGCCCGGGCCGTTCGGGTGGCTCGGCGGCTCGCGGAGCGACGAGGGCACCTTCGAGCGCGGGGGCTCGTTGCCGCCGAGGATCGGCGCACGCATGCGCTCCTCCGGCGTCGGCGGAGGAGGAAGCCGCGGCCCCGTCTCGTGCTTGGCGATCGGCAGGGTCTGGAGATCGCGCAGGAGGTGCCCGGCGGACGGGTAGCGCTCGGTGCGGTTCTTCGCCATCGCCCGCCCGACGATCGCCTCGAGCGCGCGCGGGGTGGCGGGGCGGACCTCGTGTAGCGGCGCCGGCTGCGTGTTGATGATCGCGAGGAGGAGCGCGTTGTAGTTCGGCGCGAGGAAGGGGCGCTTGCCGGCGATCGCCTCGTACATCATCACGCCGGTCGCGTAGACGTCGACCCGGCCGTCGAGGTTTCGCTCGCCGCGCGCCTGCTCGGGCGACATGTAATAGGGCGTGCCCATCACCATGCCGGTGCGCGTGAGGTCGAGCTGCTCCTCGCCGTTCGCGAACTGCGGCATCATCTTCGACACGCCGAAGTCGAGGATCTTCACGATCGGCGGGCAGCCGACGCGCCGCGCGAGGAAGATGTTCTCCGGCTTGATGTCGCGATGCACGATGCCCTTGTCGTGCGCGGCGATGAGCCCCGAGAGGACCTGCACGATGACCTCGACGAGATCGTCGAACGGCAGGCCGCCCTCCTTGTTGATCCGATCGGCGAGCGTCTGGCCGATCAGCTTCTCCATGACGAGATAAGGGCTGCCGTCGTCGAGCAGCCCCATGTCGTAGACCTCGCAGATGTTCGGGTGGCCGATCGCGCCCGCGGCGCGTGCCTCCTGCTGGAAGCGCTTCACCGCGACGCGCTTCTTCGCCTGCGAAGGGTTGAGGACCTTGATCGCGACGTGACGGCCGAGCCCGACGTGCTCGGCGTCGTAGACCGTGCCCATCCCGCCCTCGCCGAGGATGCCTCGGATCTGGTAGCGGCCGCCGACGGTGTGGCCGATCATGTCACGCGCCACGTTGCGCGTCGGCTGCAGCGTGCCCGGCGTGTTGACCACCAGCGGGCTCGCGGCGGGCGGGGACGCGCGCAACGCCGGAGCGAACGGCTCGGGGCGGCGCTCGGGCGGCGGCATCTCGCTCATCCGCGAACGAGGCGCGAGGTCGTTGCCGATCCGCAGGCCGGTCGCAGGGCACACGCGCTCTGCCGCATCGTGCGGCATCTTGCAGTGCGGGCAGCGGACGAAGCGATGGCTCATGGAAGGCGCGCGCTGCATGCAGTGCCGCCTCGTGAGAGTACCGACAGGTCAGAAGGACGAGCAACGCCCGGCGTGTTTCTGACGCTTTCGAGACGGCGAGCGTTCCGTACATCCGCTTCATCCGCCGCGTTTGTCGCGGCCGCGACGCCGGGCCTCGTCCGCGAGCCGTCCAAACGCCCGTTCGTCGGCGCGCCTCTGCCGGGCATCGTGACGGCGCGCATGGGCCTGCGCCTCCCGCTGGAGCTCCTGGAAGTGCGTGAGCCGGTCGGGATCGAGGGCCCCCGTCTCGAGCGCCGCGCGCACCGCGCACCCCGGCTCGCCCGCGTGCGCGCAGTCGCCGAAGCGGCAGGCGTGCGCGAGCTCGGCCACCTCCTCGAACGTGGCCGTCAGGCCGGCCTCGTCCGCGAGCTGGAGCTCGCGCATGCCGGGCGTGTCGACGAGGAGGCCGCCCCCGGGCAGGACGACGAGCTGGCGATGCGTGGTCACGTGCTGCCCGCGCCCGTCGTGCGCGCGGACCGGGCCCGTCGCCATCGTCGCCCCGCCGGCGAGCGCGTTGACGAGGGTGGACTTGCCCGCGCCCGACGATCCGACGAGCGCGACCGTCGTGCCGTGCCCCACGTGCGCGCGGAGGACGTCGACCCCCTCGCCGCGAACGGAGCTGATGGCGTGGACGGCGACGCCCGGCGCATGCGTCGCGACCGCGTCGATCCGCGCGCGTGCGTCGTGGACCAGATCCGCCTTGCTGAGGACGATCACCGCGTCGGCCCCGCTTGCGCGGACGCGCGCGAGGTAGCGCTCGATGCGGCGGACGTTGAAGTCCGCGTCGAGCCCGCACACCACGAACACGACGTCGACGTTCGCGGCGACGACCTGCTCGCGGGAGTCTCGTCCGGCGGCGCCGCGCGTGAACGCCGTTCGGCGCTCGAGGACGTGCTGGACCATGCCGGCGCGATCGGACGACGGGGGACGATCGATCGCGACCCAGTCTCCGACCGCGGGGCGCGCGGCGTCGCGGAGCGCGCTCCGGAGGCGTCCCGAGAGCTGGGCCGGGCCCTCGCCCTCGGCGCACCACACCACGTACCCGCCGCGATGCTCCGCGGCGATGCGACCGGGCACCGATCCGTCGTCGGTCCGCTCCTTCCACTTTTGTTCGAAGAATGAATGAAAGCCGAGCGCAGACAGCTCGAACGCCATGATCTCTCCATGCGGCACCCCGCGGCGTGCGCGCGCGGGCGTGCGGTTCGAAGGGGACTTCGATCCGATTCGATGAGGGCTGGGAGCGCTCGCTTCGGAGATCAGCGAGCGCTACGAGCCGCGTCGGCATGGAGACGGGCGAGGCGCATTCGCGCGCGAACGTGATGCCGCGTCCGGCGTTCGTCAAGGGCCGGGCAGCTCCTGGCCCGGGCCAGCCGATTTCTGGCCGGGCCATGGGGTCATTCGCACGATCGCCCGTAAAAATAGGACCGATCGTCATGGCCCTCGACGTGCATCGGTGCGCGGTCGATGCAACCTCCGCGTGGAGATCCCGTCGCCGTCCTGGGCGCGGCCGCATGTGCCGGCGCGCTCTCCTGCGTCGCGCCGATCGAGACCTCGATCGCGACGGCGTTCGCGCTCGCGGTCGTCGCGCGTCTCGGCCGTCCGATCACCGCGACGCTCGCAGTCCTCCTCTTCTTCCTCGGCGCGCTCCGGGCCGCCGGGGCGCTCGCGACGCACGAGGGCGGGCGGCTCGCGGCGATCGACGCCGGGCCGTGGCCGGCCCGCGTCGCGATCGACGGCGTGGTCGCGCGTTCGCCCGCGCTCGCGGGGGACGCGCTGCGCGTCGACGTCGACGTGCCCGGACGTGGCCGCGTCGCGCTGCACGTCCCTTACGAGGAGGCGCCTCTCCTGGCGCGCGGCGACGCCGTGCGCGCGATCGCGCAGCTCGCGCCGCTCGAGCGCTTCTGGAACGAGGGCACGGGCGATCCCGGTCCGATGCACGCGCGGCGGCGGGTGGTGCTCTCCGGCGGGGCGCAGGCGATCGAGGTGGTCACCCGCGGGACGGGCATCCGCGCCCTCGTCGATCGCGCGCGCGATCACGTCCGGCGGCGCATCCTCGCGACGTTCACCGCGGAGACGCGCGGGATGGCGCGCGCCCTCGTGCTCGGCGAGGACGACGTCGCCCCCGAGGATCGGAGGGCCTTTCGCAGGAGCGGCCTCGCGCACCTCCTCGCGGTCTCGGGCATGCACCTCGTCATCGTCGCGGTGTCGATCGTGTCTGCCTTGCGCGCCCTGCTCCTGCGCATGCCGGCGCTGGCCGTGCGGTGGGACGTCGGACGGTTCGCCTGCGCGGCGGGGATCCCGCTCGTGTGGATCTATGCGGACCTCGCGGGGGGCAGCGGATCGGCCGTGCGCGCCGCGTGGATGATGTCGGCCGCGCTCGTGGCGCGCGTCCTCGGCCGGCGTCCGGATGCGTGGCGCTCGGCGGGCCTCGCCGCGGTCGCCATGGCGATCGGCGATCCGCTCGCGGCGTTCGATCCGTCGTTCGTCCTGTCGGCGCTCGCGACCGCGGGGCTTTTGGCGCTCGCGCGGCCGATCGAGGGCGCGATCGAGCGGCGTGTGCCGCGGCTCCCGGCGTTCGTGCGCACCGCGGTCTCCGCGACCGCGGCGGCGACGATCGCGTGCACGCCGGTGCTGGCCTGCATGGCGCCGGACCTGTCGCTCGGGAGCATCGTCGCGAACGTCGTCGCGGTGCCGCTCGGCGAGGCCGCGGCGCTGCCGCTCTGCCTCGCGCACGCCGTCCTCGCGCCGTGGCCGGCGGCCGAGCGCGGCTGCGCGATCGCCGCGTCGGGCGCGCTGGCCGCGGTGCGCGCGGTGGCGCACGCGTTCGCGTGGGCCGTCGTCCGCGTCCCCTCGCCGACCGCCGCCGAGCTCGCGGCGCTCGTGTCCGGCGCCTCCCTGCTCTTCGTCGCGAGGCGCTTCTCGCGCATGCGCGTCGTCGTCGCCACCGTCGCGGTCGTGCTCCTGCTCGAGGCCGTCGTGCGGGTGCGCGCCGCCCCGCGCGGGGTGGTGCGCGCCACGTTCGTCGACGTCGGCCAGGGCGACGCAGCGCTGATCGATCTCCCGGACGGCTCCGCGATGATGATCGACGGCGGGGGGATCGTCGGCAGCCCCGTCGACGTCGGAGAGCGCGCGATCGCGCCGCTCCTCCGCGCGCGCCGCCGCGGGCGCATCGACGTCGTGGTGCTGAGCCATCCGCACCCCGACCACTTCCTCGGGCTCGCGAGCGCGCTCGAGGGGATCGACGTCGGCGCGATCTGGGACACCGGCCAGGGCGAGAGCGAAGGCGCAGGCCCGGCGTACGACGCCCTCCTCGCGGCGATGCGCGCGCGCGGCGTGCCGGTGCTGCGACCGGCCGATCTCTGCGGGACGCGCCGCGTGGGCGGCGCGATCGTCGAGGTGCTCGCGCCCTGCCCGGGGATCGACGGCGATCACGGGGCGAACGACAACTCGTTCGTCCTGCGCGTCCGCCACGGATCGCGCGCCCTGCTCTTCGCCGGCGATGCCGAGCGCTTCGAGGAGGGCGTGCTCCTCGCGCGCGATCGCGCGGCGGTGCGAGCGGACGTGCTCAAGGTTGGCCATCACGGCAGCCGCACGTCGTCGACGCCCGCGTTCGTCGGCGCGGTGGCCCCGCGCGTGGCCGTCGTCTCGTGCGGGATCCGCAACCGCTTCGGTCACCCGCACCCCTCGACGATCGAGGCGCTGCTCGGCGCGGGCGTGCTCGTGAATCGCACCGATCGCGACGGCACCGTCATCGTCACGACGGACGGCGCGTCGCTCGACGTCGAGACCGCTCAGCCCCGCTCGACGACGCCGATGAACGGGAGGTTGCGGTAGCGCTCGGCGAAGTCGAGCCCGTAGCCGATGACGAACTTGTCCTCGATGGTGAAGCCCAGGTAGTCGACCTTCACGTCGACCCGCGCGCGCGCCGGCTTGTGGAGGAGCGCGCAGACCTTCACGCTCTGCGGGTTCCGCGTGCGGAACAGGTCCATCAGGTGGGCGATGGTCAGGCCGGTGTCGACGATGTCCTCGACGATGAGGACGTCCTCGCCGGCGATCGGCTTCGAGAGGTCCTGCGTGATCTGCACCACGCCGCTCGTCTCGGTGCCCTCGCCGTAGGAGCGGACGCCGAGGAAGTCGATGCGGAGGTTGTGGTTCGGGATCGCGCGACAGAGATCGGCGGCGAACAGGAAGCTCCCCTTCAGCACCACGACCAGGACGAGGTGACGGCCCGCGTAGTCCTTCGCGATCTGGGCGCCGAGCTCCTTCACGCGCTCGGCGATCTGCTCCTCGGAGAGCATCGTGACGATACGTTCGCTCATGGGGCCCGTATACTGGGACCCCCGATGGCGGACAACAAGCGGCTCGCATTCCTGGAGAAGATCACCCGTGAAGGCACGGACGACCCGCTCGCCTGGTACGGCCTGGCGATGGAGTACCGCAAGCTCGAACGCTGGGACGAGGCGCTCCAGACGTTCACCACGCTGCGGACGCGCAAGCCGGATTACGTCGCGATGTACCTGATGTGCGGTCAGATGCTGGAGGGGGTCGGCCGCAAGGACGAGGCGCGCGAGTGGCTCGAAGCAGGCGTCGTGCAGGCCCGCGCGAAGGGCGACGGTCACGCGGTCTCGGAGCTCGAGACCGCGCTGGCGACGCTCGACTGACCGGTCACGTCGCGCGGCTCTTGTTCCGCGGCTGCGTGCGGTGCAGGACCTGGCGAATCAGCTCCGCGATGTGACTCCTCTTGAGCCGGCGCGTCAGATCGACGAGGCGCTGGCGAAGGTCCTTTCGCGGGAACGTCACGAGGTCGAGCGGCAGCACGCCGAGGCCGTCGGCCACCTGCTTCAGCGTCTGGATGTTCGGGCGGACGAGGCCGCGCTCCACGTTCGACAGGTGGCCCTTCGAGCCGATCTCGCTCGTCTCGGCCAGCTCCTGGATGGTCATGTCCTGGTCTTTGCGGAGCTCGCGGATGCGCTGACCGACCTCGGCTGCGAGCTCATCGGGTTCGTTGCGTCTCGGCATGCACCGGATGCAGCAAGCGCTGCGCCATCCCGACCGATGGAAAAAGCGCAGGCGATCCGCTCGAGATGTGCGCATGCGCCCCTCGTGGGGCGCGTCGTCACGAGTCCGGTTTGTCGTCGCGGGACGGCCGCGCCGCCGCACGGATCGCGGCGAGGCGCGCGCGGATCCGCGCCTCCTCTCCGTGCTCGGACGGCTCGTAGAGCGACTCGCCCGCGAGCTCGTCGGGCAAGTACGTCTCGCCCGGCACGACGCCCTCGTCGTAGTCGTGCGCGTACTTGTAGCCCTGGCCGTAACCCTCCTGCTTCATCAACTTGGTGACCGCGTTGCGCAGCTTCATCGGCACCGGGAGCGCGCCGTGCGCCTCGATCAGCGCTCTCGCGCGCTGCCACGCGTTCTTCACCGCGTTCGACTTCGGCGTGCACGCCAGGTAGATGGCCGCGTGCGTGAGGGGGTACAGGCCCTCCGGCATGCCCATGCGGCGGAAGGCCTGATCGGCCGCGTTCACCACCATCAGCGCCCGCGGATCGGCGTTGCCCACGTCCTCGCTCGCGAAGATGAGCATCCGGCGGAGCACGAAGAGCGGATCGTCGCCCGCCTCGAGCATGCGCATCATCCAGTAGACGGCGGCGTCGGGATCGGAGCCGCGCATCGACTTGATGAAGGCGCTGACGACGTTGTAGTGCTCCTCGCCCGCCTTGTCGTAGAGGAGCGGCGCCTTCTCCTCCGAGGCCGCGAGGGTGTCGGTGGTGATCGCGCCGTCGCCCTTCGCGCGCGCGTACTCGCTCGCCGCCTCGAGCGTCGCGAGCGCCCGCCGGGCGTCGCCCCGCGCGAGCCGCGCGATCGTGCGGAGCGTCTCGCCGTCCGCGCCGATGCCGCTCGCGCCGAGGCCGCGCTCGCGATCGGAGAGCGCGCGCTCGAGCAGCGCGACGAGCGCGTCCTCGCCGAGCGCCTCGAGGCGGAACACCTTGCAGCGCGAGAGCAGCGCCGCGTTCACCGAGAACGACGGGTTCTCCGTCGTCGCGCCGATCAGCGTGATCGTGCCCGCCTCGACGTGCGGGAGGAACGCGTCCTGCTGCGCCTTGTTGAAGCGATGGATCTCGTCGACGAAGACGAGCGTGCGCTCGCCCTTGTAGTCGAGCCGCTCGCGCGCGGCGGCGACGATCTCGCGGAGCTCGGCGATGCTGCCGAGCACCGCCGAGAACGGCACGAAGACGGACTTCGTCCGTGCGGCGATCACCTTCCCGAGCGTCGTCTTGCCCACGCCGGGCGGTCCCCAGAGGATCATCGAGGGGACGCGATCCTTCTCGATCGCCGACGCGAGCAGCTTCCCCGGCGCGAGCAGGTGCGCCTGGCCCACGTACTCCTCGATGCGCGACGGGCGCATGCGCTCGGCGAGCGGCACGGCGCCGGTCGCCACCGCATCGCGCCGCGCCGCGGCCGCGAAGAGCGTGTCCGGTCCCGACTGCGTCGAACGCGTTCGCGCCACGCCGGGACCCTAGCAGAAACGACGCCGCGGAGGCCCGGTCGAGCTATCCTGCGAGGCCGCGATGGCTGCCCGTGCGCTCGCCCGCTCGACGTTCGTGCTCGCGCTCGTCGCCTGTGGCGCGACGAAGGACGACAAGCCGGTCTCCGAGCCCTCGCAGCGGACGCCGCCGTCCGCGGAGGTCGCCGAGCTCGAGATCCGCGGCAGCGGCGTCGACCGCTTCGCGACGTGCCCGCCGCCCGGAGAGCTCGGCCAGCAGTGGCTCCCGCCCATCGCTCCCTGGTCGGCGCCTCCGGTCGCGGATGCGGGCGCGCCGGCCGTCGATCAGGACTACGTCGCGCGGACGGAGGGACGGACGCCGACAGAGATGGCGGTCGAGGCCACGCGGCGCGAGTTCCGCAGCTGCTATCGGCGCAGCCTCATCCGCCGCTCGTCGCCCGAAGGCCGCGTCGCGATCGTCCTCCGCGTCGGCGGCGACGGGCGCGTGGCGAAGGTCGAGGAGTACGGCGCGTGCGAGCTCGATCCCGACGCCATCGCGTGCATGAAGCTCACGGCCTCGCGCCTGCGCTTCCCTCCGCCGGTCGCCGGTTCGGACACCATCGTGATCCCCGCGGCGTTCACCTCGCGCGAGGGTCTTCACCGCACCGTCGGCTCGACGAACGACGCGTACACCGCCGCGGCGTTCGTCACGCTCGACGCCGCGCGGCCCGCGCTGCATGCGTGCGACGAGGAGGCGCGACGCAACCTCCGTCCCCTCTCCGCGACGGGCACCTTCATCATGCAGGTGGCGGCGGACGGCCACGTCACGCACACGCACGTCGATCCGTGGACGGGCGAGCAGTCGATCCTCGCGTGCGCCGCGCGCGCGCTCGATGGAGTGAAGTTCGCGCCGCCGCCCGGTGGTCGCGGCGTCGTCGTCGCGAGACTCAATTTCAATCCGCGTCAAGGGACACGTTGATCGATCACCGGTGATCGCGATGGCACGATCGCACGGCTTGTGTCGTCGCCCGCGCCGGTGCATGAACATGAGTGCATGCCGAGCCCGCGAGCGGTCGTCATCCCCTTCGGAGTTCCCGATGACGGGCGTGGGCTCGGGCTCGGTCTCGCGGCGCTCGTGCACTCGTTCGCGCAGATCGACGGCGAGAGCGTCGCGCTCGCGCAGCTCCTCGCGCGTCGCGCAGAGAAGACCGACGAGACGAAGGACGACGACGAGAGCGACGCCGACGCCGACGTGCCTCCACCGATCGTCGAGCGCGAGGCCTCGCCCGTCGAGGCGTTCGTGCCTCCGCATGCGTGGAAGGACCTGACCGGCAGCGGCTCCACTCCGCCGGACGTCCACTTCGTGGTCACCGGCGCGTTCGAGCCGCCGACCGACGGTCGCGGGCTGATCCAGCTGCTCGTGTTCGGCGCGAAGGACGGGCGCACGCACGCGAGGGTGGAGGCGCTCGTCGACGGCGAGAACGCGGGCAAGGCCCTCATCGCCGCGCTCGAGGAGGCGTGGTCGCAGCTGCCCGGCGATCTCGGTCAGCTCGGCAGCGTGCGCGACATCGTCGATCTGCCGTGGGAGGCGCTCGAGAGCGTCCTCCGCGCCGAGCGGTGCGCGCTCCACGATCCCCTGCGCGGCGGACCGCACGATCGGCTCGCGGCGATGGTCCATCTCGGACGCGCCATCGGCGATGCGCCCGAGGCTCGCTACCCCGCGACGCGCCTCGCGGCCCTCGCGCTCGACGTCGCCGTCGCGACGCCGAGCGATCCCAAGCTCGCGGACGCGGCCCTGCGCGCGCTCCACCGCGCGATCGAGGTCGCGCCCGACGACGCCGACCTCGTCGAGGCGCTCGCGGCGCTCCACCTCCGCGTCGGCAACTCCGACGAGGCCGAGCGTCGCGCGAACGAGGCCATCCTGATCGAGCCGGACCGCGCGCGTCTCTATGCGCTCCTCTCCGAGGCGCGCCGTTCGCGGGGCGATCTCGCGGGCGCGCTCGAGGCGATCGAGGACGGCCTGCTCCACGGCGCGATCGACCCCCTGCTCAACACGGAGCGCGGCATCGTCCTCGCCGAGCGCGGCAACCTCGAAGAGGCCGAGCGCGCATGGCGCATGGTCCTCGACGATCGGCCGCTCTATCCGCCGGCGTACGCGAACCTGGCGTCGCTCGTGATGGAGCGGAAGGACGCGGTCGCCGCCGCGCGGCTCGTCGACGACGCGCTCGTCCTCGCGTCGCATGCGCACGCCGACGTGCTCCGCCGCGCGGTGCAGCTCTCGCTCGCGGCCGAGCCCGAGGGGATCCCGCGCGCGTCGCGCGTCGCGAAGCTCGCCTCCGCGCTCGTCGAGCGCCTCCCCAACGATCCGTGGGCCACGCTCGTCCTCGCGCGCGCGCTCGCGCAGACCGGCGAGCGCAAGGAGGCCGTTCGCCGCCTCGCGATGGTCGAGCAGCTCGCGCCCGCGTCGTCGCTCGCGGCCGAGGCCCAGCGCGGGCGCCTCGCGCTCGAGCAGCCGCAGGCGTCGCTCGAGATCGACGCCGTCCTCCGCGCCGCCTACCAGTGCCCGGCCGAGGACCTCGAGGCGATCGCCGCGCGCGCCCGCACGCTCGCGACCGCGCACGGCGCGTGGGCGGCGTACTTCGCGTGCGGAATCGCCGAGCGCCGCCGCGAGCGATGGCGCGCCGCGCACGATGCGCTCTCCGAGGCGCTGCGCGTGTCGCCCGGCTGCACGCCGGCGCACATGGAGATGGTCGCCGCGTGCGTCGCCCTCTCGGACAACGAGGCCGCCCTCGTCCACGCGCGCCGCGCGTGCGAGCTCGAGGGCGAGTCGGCGCGCACCCTCGCGGTGCTCGCCACCGCGCTCCTCGCCGCGGGCCAGCGCGAGGAGGCCGCCGCCGCGATCGACAAGGCGCTCGCCCTCGACGCGAGCGACGAGGCGAACCGTGCGCTCGCCGAGCGCATCCGCGCCGGTCGCGCCGGTCGCGCGGGTCGTGCGCCCTCGCGTACGAGCACGCTCTCGCGGCTGCGCGACATCTTCAAGAGCTGGCGCCGCCGCTGACGCCCGGGCGGCGGCCCGCCCGCCGCGGGCTGTTTCACGAGTTCAATTGAACTGGTGGTGCGCCAAGCAAAGCTTGGGGAAAGGAGAGGACGGTACCCGAAACTTTCCATAGCTGCC
>JBDHVD010000150.1:0-17494 GCA_039809525.1 Labilithrix sp.
GGCCTGGGCGCCGGCGCCTGCACGGCCGGCGGCGCAGCCGGCGAAGGCTTCGCGACCGCGCCCGGTCCCTCGGCGCGCGCGGCGACCGGCGCCTCGTGCGTGCCGAGCGGGATCGGCGCGCGGACCGCCGCGGGCGTGTGATCGACCTTCAGCGAGCGATCGAGATCGTCGACGTCGAGCTCGACGTGCGCCGGCGCGGTGACGAGCGTGCCGTACGTCGATCCGGTGCGCGGCGGGACGCCGATCGACACGACGCCCTCGCTGAGATCGACGATCAGGTGATTGCCGCGACGGGTGACGCGCAGGTGCGTGCCGTGCACCGCGACGCGCACCAGCTTTCCGCCGCTCGCGACGTCCACGGCGAAGGCCTCGCCGGACTGCACCGGGACCACCTGCGCCTCGATCGCGCCGTCCTCGAGCCCGAGCACGAGCGACTCGCCGGCCGACTTCACCGTCGCGCGCGCCGCCGGCTTGCCCTCGCCGTCCGGCTCGATGAGCCACGTGACCTTCCGCGGGCGCTCGACGATGCCGCGTGCGCCCGAGGCCTCGATCACGTCGCCGGCCCGGAGCACGTGACCGGCAGACGCCGCGGCGCCGCCGATGCGGATCTCGCCCGAGCCCTCCGTCGCGCGGAGCGCGCCGCCGGTCTGCGCCTCGACGGACGCGGCGACGTGCGGATCGAGCAGCGAGACGTCGCGATCGCGACGCACGAAGATCGCGGCCGCGGCCGCCGCGGCGAGCGCGATCGCCCCGTACCGCGCCGCGCGCGCGCGCCCGGAGGACGCGAGCTTCGCGTCGCGCACGAGCGGCGCCTCCTCGGCCGCGATGCGCGCCATCAGCTTCTCCTCGACGCGACCCCAGTGGATGTCGACGTCGCGCGGGACGAGGTCCTCCTTCGCTTCGCCGACGAGGGCGTCGAGCGCGCGCTTCTCCGGTGAATCGCTCATCGCGCGCCCCCCTTCTTGAACGTCGCGGCCAGCGAAGCGAGCGAGGGCTCCTCCTGGAGCATCTCCTCGATCTCGCGCCGTGCGTAGAACAGGCGCGTGCGCACGGTGAGCACCGGCGCGCCGACGATCTCGGCGATCTCCGCCGGGGACTGTCCCTCGAGCTCGTGGAGCACGAACACGACGCGCTTCTTGTCTGCGAGCCGCGCGAGCACGCGCTGGAACGCGCGCATGCGCTCGCGGCGCTCGGTGTCCTCGTCCGGGAGCGTCTGGCCGGCGTCGGCGACGAGATCGCTCGGCGCCTCTTCGGTGAGCACGGGCCGGCTGCGCGCCGAGCGCCGGTGCATCAGCACCACGTTCACGGTCACCCGATGGAGCCAGGTCGAGAACTTCGCCTGTCCGCGGAAGTCCTTCAGGCTGCGGAAGACCTGGACGAAGACCTCCTGCACCACGTCGTCGAGATCCGACGGCGCGTTGAGCATCCTCCAGACGAGGCGCGCGACGTCGGCCTTGTGCCGATCGAACAGCGCACGGAATGCCGCGGGCTCGCCTGCCGCGGCGCGTCGGACGAGGGCATCCTCGTCGGCCGGGTGCGGCCGTGTCGGCGCGGGGCGCTCCGCGGAGAACATGCCGAGCGGAGGGGCGGCGGCGGTCACGGAAGCTTCGTTGCGAGCGCTTCCGGTCGCGTTCAAAACTTGGCCCGATCCCGCGGCAAATCCGACGCTTCCCGGATGGGAATCGTGGCCCTCGCGGTCGTCCTCGGCGTGGTGCTCTTCGACGCGCACGACTTCGTCAACCGGCGTCGCCGGACCTGACACGCCTCGTGCTGTCGACGCCGTCGCCACTACGCCTCATCCGCTGGGTGCCGCGAGCGTAGCGCTCCGAGACGGAGCGCGCCTCTCCCGAGAAGGCGAGAGGCGCGCGGCACGTGGCTCGAACGTCGTACCGATCAGAACAGGGTCTTGAGCTCGACCTTGTCCTTCTTCTTCTGCTCGAGCAGGTAGTTCACGGCGCGCAGGATGCGCTGCTTCGTCGGGCCGCTGATCTCGCCGCCGGACATCGCCGAGCGGAGCGCGCGCTCCGTCACCGGGCGACCGGAGCGCGGCTTCCCCGTCTCCTTCTTCTCGCCCTCGGCGGGCGCTTCGCCGCCCTTCGCCTGCTTCTTCGCGAGCTTGATCTTGCGATCGTCGCGGGTGAGCGTCTCGAGCTTGTGCGAGACGGCGAGCAGGCGCTTGCTGTTCAGCTTGTTGGAGTCGAGGAAGGACTTGAGCTTGTTGTCGTCGGCCATTGGAATTCCGGGCCGACTCTTTAGTCGGCGTCGGGCGCGGCGTCACCCTGAACATCCGCACCGGCATCCCGGCAGGGCCGGACGTCGAGCGTCCACCTCCGCTTCACGCACGAAGCGACCGACGTATTGAGCGAAGCGTCCGCCGCCGAGCAGTCCTGGCTGCCGTAGACGCACGTCACGTCGGACGGCCAGCACTCCGGGCACGGCGCCTCGATGTCCGGCGGCTGCGCCGGGCACGGCGGCCGCGGCGCGGGGTTGCTCCCGAACCGCCACGTCCCGCCGGTGCACTGCGCGAGCCGCGTGCCGCAACTGCCGAAGTCGCAGGTCGTGCCCTCGGGGAGCGTGCACCGCGTCCCGGCGGCGGGCGCCGTCACCGGACAGATCGCGGTCGCGACCGCGCTGTCGTCGATGCCCGCATCCGCGTTCGGCGCGTCCGTCGCCGGCTCGGTCGTGCAGGCGCCGATCGCCGCGAGCGCGGCGCCCGTCAGGCCGGCGGCCGCGAGCCGAGGAGCGATCATTTTGTGCACCGCAACAAACAGGGGACGCACCTCGCGAGAATAGGCTATGAGAGCCGCGTCACCGCAAGGAGAGAGCTCATGTCCATCGCCCCCGTGTACATCGTCTCGGCCGTCCGCACGCCCATCGGCGCCTACCTCGGCTCGCTCTCGTCGGTCACTGCGCCTCAGCTCGGCGCGACGGCGATCAAGGCCGCGCTCGAGCGCGCGAAGGTCGCGCCCGATCAGGTCGGCGAGGTCTTCATGGGCAACGTCCTCTCGGCCGGCATCGGTCAGGCCCCCGCGCGTCAGGCGATGCGCTTCGCCGGCCTCCCCGACGCCGTCCCGGCGACGACGGTGAGCAAGGTCTGCGGCTCGGGCATGCAGGCGCTGATCTTCGGCGCCAAGACGATCGCGCTCGGCGACGCCGACGTCGTCGTGGCCGGCGGCATGGAGTCGATGTCGAACGTGCCCTACTACCTCGACAAGGCGCGCAGCGGTTACCGCATGGGCAACGGCACGCTCGTCGACGGGATGATCCACGACGGCCTGTGGGACCCGTACGCGAACGTCCACATGGGCAGCTGCGGCGACAAGTGCGCGGCCGAGTACAAGGTCTCGCGCGAGGCGCAGGACGAGTACGCGAAGGAGAGCTTCCGCCGCGCGCTGTCGGCGCAGAAGGAAGGCCTGTTCGACGCCGAGATCGCGCCCGTCGCGGTCCCGCAGCGCAAGGGCGATCCCATCCAGGTGAAGCTCGACGAGGGGCCGGCGAAGGGCGACCCGTCGAAGTTCGCGGCGCTCAAGCCCGCGTTCGGCAAGGACGGCACGATCACCGCGGCGAACGCCTCGTCGATCAACGACGGCGCGAGCGCGCTCGTCCTCGCGAGCGAGGCGGCGGTGAAGAAGCACGGCCTCAAGCCGATGGCGAAGATCGTCGGCTACGGCGGCGCAGCGCAGGCGCCCGAGTGGTTCACCACCGCGCCGGCCAAGGCGATGGACGGGACGCTCGCGAAGCTCGGCCTCACGCCGAACGACATCGACCTCGTCGAGATCAACGAGGCGTTCGCGGTCGTCGCGATGGTCTCGGCGCAGCTCTCGAAGATCGAGCCGTCGAAGGTCAACGTGCGCGGCGGCGCGGTCGCGCTCGGCCATCCGATCGGCGCGAGCGGCGCGCGCATCGTCACCACGCTGCTCCACGCCCTCCAGCACGCGAACAAGAAGCGCGGCCTGGCGTCGATCTGCATCGGCGGCGGCGAAGCGCTCGCGATGGTCGTCGAGCGCGTCTGACACTACGCTCCACGCATGCTGCGTCCGCGCGAGCTGTCGTCGTCCCTCGGGATGTTCCCCGCCAGGACGCCGACGCTCGCGCCGGCGACGCACACCAACAGCTACGCGCTCGGCGGGCGCGAGGTGGTCCTCGTCGAGCCGGCGACGCCGTACGACGACGAGCGACGGGCGTGGGTCGAGTGGGCGCGCGGCCTCGCATCGAGCGGACGCACGATCGTCGCGATCGTCGTCACGCATCATCACGAGGACCACGTCGGGGGCGCGGCCTTCCTCGCCCGCGAGCTCGGCGTCCCGCTCTGGGCCCACGAGCTGACGGTGGCGCGGCTCGCGGACGACGCGGCGGCGCTCGTGACGCGGCGCCTCGCAGACGGCGACACGTTCGTGCTGACCGGGCCGCGCGACGAGGAGTGGCGCGTCCTCCACACGCCGGGACACGCCCCCGGCCACGTGTGCCTCCACGAGCCGCGCTCGCGCACGCTCGTCGTCGGCGACATGGTGGCGAGCGTCGGGACGATCCTGATCGCGCCGGGCGACGGCGACATGCAGCAGTACCTCGCGCAGCTCGAACGGCTCGCTTCGCTCGACGGCTCCGTCGCGCTCCCCGCGCACGGCGATCCCATCGACGCTCCCACCGCGCTGTTCCGCCGCTACGTCGCGCACCGCGCGATGCGCGAGGACAAGGTGCTCGACGCCGTCCGCGCGGCAGGGCCCGGCGGCGCGACGAGCATCGACCTCGTGCCGACGGCCTACGCCGACACGCCGGCGCACCTCTGGCCGATCGCGAAGCTGAGCCTCGAGGCGCACCTCGAGAAGCTGGAGCGCGAAGGGCGCATCGAGCGCGACCGTTCCGACGCGAAGTTCCGCGCGGTGCTAGGCTGACCGCGATGTGGGAACGAAGCTTCGTCGCGATGACCGTCCTCGCGGGCGGATCCGTCGACGATGCCGCCGCCGCGCTCGGTGACGACGGACGCGCACGCGCCGCGGACGTCCTCGCGCGCCTGCGCGACCCGCGCCGGCCGATCCGTGCCGCGGCCCTCGCGGACGCCGCCAAGGACGTCGCGCTCGCGATCGACGAGGTCGTCCTTCGATGACGCTCGAGCGCGCCCGCGTGATCAAGGGGACGTTCGCCGACGCGGAGATCACCCGCCCGGCTCCGATCGCGCACGACGCCGCGCTGCACGGCCGGCGCATCCCGCGCGAGGTCGTCGACGCGCGCGAAGAGGCCGCGCGGATCGTCGAGGACGCGAAGAAGAAGGCCGACGAGATCCTCGCCACCGTCCGCGAGGAGGCCGCCCGCGAGGCCCGCGAGGCGGAGACCGCCCGGCTGGCGGCCGCGTTCCTCGCGCTCGAGCGCGAGGCCGAGAGGCGCGCCGAGCGCGACCTCGATCGCACCGTCGAGCTCGCCACGCTCCTCGCCGAGCGCATCGTCGGCGAAGGGCTCCGCGTCGATCCGGCGCGCATCGCCGACATGGCCGCGAACGCGCTCGCCGAGGCGCGCGGCGCGAGGCGCGTCCGCATCGACGCGTGCCCCGAGGACGTCGACGCGCTCCGCCACGCGCTCGCGGCCGTCGGCCACGAAGCCGAGGTGAACGCCGATCGCGAGCTCGCACGCGGATCGCTCGTGGTGCACACCGAGCTCGGATCGATCGACGCGCGCCTCCGGCCCCAGCTCGCCCGCCTCGCCGCGGCGCTCCGCGAGGCGATGCGATGAGCGAGCTCGACGCGCGTCCCTCCGACGTCCCCGCGGCGGCCGCGCCTCCGTGGCGGCGGAACCTCGTCCTCTTCCTCGCGACGGTCGCGAGCGTGTTCGTCACCTACGTCGGGCAGCACGCGAGGAGCTTCGGCTCGATCACCCGCGGCTCGCTCGTCGAGGGCGCGCAGTTCGCGGGCACGCTCCTCACCATCCTCGTCGCGCACGAGCTCGGGCACTACATCGCCGCGCGCATCCACAAGGTCGACGCGTCGCTGCCGTTCTTCATCCCGCTCCCGATGCTCAGCCCGTTCGGCACGATGGGCGCGGTGATCCGCATGCGCGGCACCATCCCCACGCGCCGCGCGCTCCTCGACATCGGCGCGGCCGGGCCCCTCGCGGGGCTCGTCTTCGCGATCCCGCTCTACCTCTGGGGGATCGCCCACTCGCAGGTGGTCACCGTCGACGGCGACACCGTGCAGCTCGGCGAGTCGATCCTCCTCAAGGCGCTCGATCGGCTCGCGGGCCCGGCGATCACCCCGGGCACCGACATCATGCTCTCGCCCGTCGCGTTCGGCGCGTGGGGCGGGTTCTTCGTCACGATGATCAACCTGCTGCCGGTCGGCCAGCTCGACGGCGGTCACGTCGCGTACGCGCTGTTCGGACCGAAGCAGGACCGGTACGCGAAGCTCGTGCATCGCGCGATGCTCGTCCTGTTCTTCGTCGTGCTGGCCGGGCACACCCTCCGCGATCTCTCCGCCGGCGTGAGCCTCCGCCTCATGGGCCGCCACCTCTCGACCGCGACCGTGTGGATCGTCTGGTTCCAGCTGCTCGCCATCCTCGGCATCCTCGCGGCGCGGAGCCGGGGCGAGGAGCAGAAGCCCGGCTCGCTCACCATTCGCACGCGCCTCGCGGCCACGTTCGGGCTGCTCGTCGTCGCGAGCCTCGCCCACGACCGCGAGGGCTTCCTCATGCCGCTCGCGTTCTTCGCCGGCCTCGGGATGCTCCTCGCGATGGAGGTGAAGGGCGGCGCGCTCCAGCCGAACAACCTGCTCGATCACCCGTCGACCGGCGCGGAGCCGCTCGACGGCAAGCGCAAGGCCGTGGCCATCCTCACGCTGGCGATGTTCGTGCTGCTGTTCATGCCCGAGCCCTTCAGCATGTGACAGCGCTTGCGCCAGCCTGGCGCGACGCGCGGGCGCCTCTTGCGCCACGACCCCGAAAATCCCGACGGATCGCGCATGGCCCGCCGCTCGCACTCGAGCGCGGCCATGAACGCTCTCAAGCATCTCCTCGCCGCCGGCTTCGTCTTCTCGCTCGCTTCGATCGTCGCGTGCTCCGGCGGCTCGGACACCGGCACCACGTCTTCTTCGTCCTCGTCCTCCGGGAGCAGCGGCTC
The DNA here is from genome assembly GCA_039809525.1 of Labilithrix sp. Lineage (GTDB taxonomy): Bacteria > Myxococcota_A > Polyangia > Polyangiales > Polyangiaceae > Labilithrix. The sequence goes on from JBDHVD010000150.1 coordinate 7,103, forward strand.
GTCGAAGAGCGGCTCGTCCTCCTCGAGCAGCGGCTCGTCGCAGGACGAGGATCCGACCGAGGAGAACGGCTCGACCTCGAGCAGCTCCTCGAGCTCCTCGAGCGGCTCGACGACGGGCAAGCCCTCGGGCGCGACCAACGTCGCCTGCCAGGTCGCCGACGACTGCGGCTACTGGTTCTGCGACTGCAAGGACGCGAGCGGCAACGTCTCGCCGGTCAACTCGCGGAGCTGCAAGAACGGCTGGTGCATGGACGCGGCGACGAGCTGCCCGAGCGCCTGCAGCGCGTTCGGCAAGACGTGGACCGGCACCGCCGACGGCGGCCCCGATCAGAAGTGAGAAGCGGGGTTCCGGGATTCGGGCGGGGTTGGGCGTCCGGCCCCCCCGCCTCCGCCGCGCCGGCCGGTCCCCGCCTCCGCGCGTTGTTTCACCAGTTCAATTGAACTCGTGAAACAGGTCGCGGGCGCCGCCCCCGCCCCCGGAAGTCAGAGCTTCACTTCGTAGTCTTCGATCACCGGGTTCGCGAGCATCTCGTCGGCCATCTTCGCGAGGCGCTCCTTCAGGTCCGGCGCGCTGGCGTGGGCCTCGTCGATGTCGATCTCGATGAGCTTCCCGATGCGCACGCCGCGGACGCCGTCGAAGCCGAGCTTGTCGAGCGCGCGCTTCACGGCGTCACCCTGCGGATCGAGCACTTCGGACTTCAAGCGGACGAGGACGGTGGCTTTCATGGATGCCTCAGGTCGATAGTCCCAGGTTCTTCGCGATACGCGGGAGCGGCGGATCGGTGTCGGGCACGAACGTCTCGCCGGTGATCTTCTCGTACGCCTCGACGTAGCGCTTGGCGGCGCCGACGCGCACCTCGGGCGGGAGCTCCGGCGCGTCGCCGTCGCCCCGGTAGCCGAGCGCGGTGTAGTAGCGGCGCACGAAATCCTTGTCGAGCGGCTCCGGATCGAGCCCGGATGCGAAGCGCTCGTCGTAGGTGGCGGCGAGCCAGAAGCGCGAGGAGTCGGGCGTGTGGATCTCGTCGATGACGACGATCTCGCCGTCCTTCGTCTTGCCGAGCTCGTACTTCGTGTCGACCAGGATGAGCCCGCGCTCCGCGCAGAGCTTCTGGCCCGCGGCGAAGAGCTTCATCACCATCTCGGCCGCCGCATCGAAGTCCTTCGCGTCGATCTCGCCCTTCGCGAGGATCTCGTCGCGCGACGCGCTGACGTCGTGCTCGCCCTTCGGCGCCTTGGTCGCGGGCGTGAGCAGCGGCGCGTCGAGGCGCTGGTTCTTCTTCAGCCCCTCGGGGAGCGCGTGGCCGCAGAAGACGCGCTCGCCCGCGTCGTAGTGCGTCCACATGCTCGTCGACGTCGAGCCGGTGATGTACGCGCGCACGACCATCTCGACGGGCAGCGGCGTGCACTCGACGCACTCGAGCACGTTCGGGTCGGGGACGCCGACGAAGTGGCTCTTCGCGACGTCCTTCGTCTTCTCGAACCACCACGCGGCGAGACGGTTGAGCACCTGCCCCTTGAAGGGGATGGTGCCGAGGATGCGGTCGAACGCGCTGATCCGGTCCGTGACGACGATGAAGCGACGGTCGCCCTTGCTGTAGTTGTCGCGGACCTTTCCCTCGTACCGCGCGCCAAGACCCTCGAACGACGTGCGGTCGAGGGTCTTGTCGAGGTGCTGCTTGATGATGTCGTCGGCGATCATCCGCGCCGAGGTCTACTCGACGGGATTCGGGACGTCTATGGGCGGGTCGCCCGGCTCGCCGTCACTGGCGGAGCTTGACGTCGACGCGGCGATCGAGGCGCCAGCCGGACTCGTCCTTGCCCGACGCGTCGAGCTCTCCGCGCGACGTGTCGTGCATCTTGTCCGACGGGACGCCGAGCGTGCCCATGAAGTTGTGCACGTGACGCGCGCGGCGCGCGCCGAGCGTCATGTTGTACTCGGTCTCTCCGCGCGGATCGGCGCGGCCTACGAGGTCGACGGCGCGGCCCTTGAGCGGCCCCGTGGTGAGGCACTTCGCGATGGCGCCGAGCACGTCCTTCTCCGCGGGCGTGAGCTCGTCGGAGTCGTAGTCGAACTTCGGAGCGTCCTCGACGTTCGTGAACTTGAGGTTGCACGCCTTGATGATGTCGCTGTCGACGTTCACCGCCATCTGCTCCGGCTTCGCCGGCGGCGCGCTCGTCGTCTGCGTTGCCGTCGGCTGCGCGGCAGTCTGCGGCGGCTTCTTCTCGTCACCGCCGCAAGCGACGGCGAGGGCGAGGAAGGGGAGCGCTGCGACCAAGTACTTGTTCATCCTGATTCCTCCGGCAGTCTCGAGGGTCCAACGAAGATGGATCGGTCCGGCTTACATAATCCGGCTGGCGGGGAGGTCAATGCATGCATGACGCATGCGACCCGAAGAAAGGGGTAAGATCGCGCGGAGGATGAGCAATATCGCCGCAGCCTCCGGTTCTGCCGACGTCGTGCTCGTCGTCGACGACGAAGAGGATATCCGTCGTCTCGTTTCGTTCAATCTCGGCGAAGCGGGCTTCCATGTCGAGTCCGTCGAGACTGGAGAAGGCGCAATGACGGCGGCCGCGCGTCTGCGTCCGTCGGTGGTGGTGCTCGACCTCATGCTGCCGGATGTCTCCGGCACCGAGGTCTGTCGCCGGCTACGCGCCGATCCGGAGCTCGCGGATGCCGCTATCCTCATGCTCACCGCGCGGGGCGACGAGTACGACCGCGTCCTCGGCTTCGAGGTCGGCGCCGACGACTACGTGGTCAAGCCGTTCAGCGTGCGCGAGCTCGTGATGCGGGTGAAGGGACTCGCCGTCCGGGCGCGCGAGCGGCGCCTCGCGCGCGGGGCGATCGACGAGGGCAAGCGCCTTCGCTGGCGCGGCCTCGAGATCGATCCGGCGCGCCACCGCGTGACCGTCGACGGCGGCGAGCTCACGCTCCGGCCGCTCGAGTACAAGCTGCTCGCCATCTTCATCGAGCATCCGGGCAAGGTGTACTCGCGCACCGATCTCCTGTCCGAGGTCTGGGGGATCTCGCCCGAGACGAACACGCGCACCGTCGACACGCACGTGCGCCGCCTCCGCGAGCGCCTCGGCGCCTACAGCGAGGCGATCGAGACGGTGCACGGCTTCGGCTATCGCCTGCGCGATCCGGGCTGATGACGCTCTCGTTCCGGACGAAGCTGCTCGCGAGCCACGTCGCCCTCGTCGTCGGCATCGGCGCGATCACGCTGTTCACGCTCGATCGCTGGCTGACGGCCGACCTCGTTCGCCAGCTCGATCAGCGGCTCGAGGAGCAGGCGAAGGGCGCGATCGAGTGGGCGGAGGAGGGCGGTCGCCGCCATCCGGACAAGGTGGCGCTCCGCATCGCGCACATCGTCGACGCCGAGGTGACGCTGTTCGGTCGCGACGACGTGGTCGTCGGTGCGTCGACGAACGAGGCGCGGAGCGACGTCGGTCCCGAGGTCGCCGCCGCCCGGAGAGGTCCGTCCGGTCACGCCTCGCGCGCCCGCGGCGGCCAGGAGTACCACTACGTCGCCGTCGCCGGGGCCGGCGACATCGTCGTCCGCCTCGCGGTGCCGCTCTCCGACGTGAACGAGACGGTCGCGGCGATGCGCCGGCGCCTGCTGTTCGCATCGGCGCTCACCATCCTCGCAGCGCTCGGCCTCGGGTTCCTCGCGTCGCGCGTCGCGTCGCGTCCGCTCGCGGAGATGACGGTGACCGCGACGCGCCTCGCGCGCGGCGACTTCGACGTCCCCATCGAGAAGGGCGGGGGCGACGAGTTCGGCGTGCTCTGGCGCGCGCTCGGGACGCTCGCGCAGCAGCTGAAGGCGCGCATCGGCGACCTCGTCGCGGAGCGCGACCACCTGACCGCCATCCTCGCGGGCATGGTCGAGGGCGTGCTGGTGCTCGACGGCGCGGGGCGCGTGATCGTGGCGAACCCGGCGGCGCAGAAGATCCTCGGCGCAGGGGCGAGCGTCGTCGGGAGGACGCTCGCGGAGGCGGTCTCCGACGCCGAGACGCGCACGCTGATCGCGTCGTGCATGCGCGGCGACGTCACGGGCGCCGAGCTCGAGGTCGTCGATCGCCGCGGGACGTCGATCGCCGTCTACGTGCGACCGCTGCCCGCTTCGGCGGCCGGCTCGGTGGTCGCCGTGCTCCGCGACATGACCGCCCTCCGCAAGCTCATGACCGTGCGCCGCGACTTCGTCGCGAACGTCTCGCACGAGCTGCGCACGCCGGTGACGTCGATCCAGGGCTACGCGGAGACGCTCCTCCGCGGGACGCCGGACGAGGCGACGCAGCGGCAGTTCCTCGAGATCGTCCACCGCCAGGCGCAGCGCATCGGCCAGCTCGTCGAGCAGCTCCTCACGCTCTCGGAGCTCGAGGCGCGCGATCGCGACGACGTGGCCCGCGAGCCGGTGCGCATCGCGGACGTCGCGCGCCACGTGGCGGAGACGGTGCGCGGTCGCGCGGAGTCCCGGCGCGTGCGCGTGACCATCGACGTGCCGGAAGAGGTGGTGGCGATCGCGGATCCGGAGGGCCTCGAGCGCGCGCTCCTGAACCTCGTCGACAACGCGATCAAGTACGGCAAGGAGTCGGGCGAGGTCGTCGTCGCGGCGAAGGCGAAGGACGGACGCGTGGTCGTCACCGTCGCCGACGACGGCCCGGGCATCGCGAAGGACCACCTGCCGCGGATCTTCGAGCGCTTCTACCGCGTCGATCCCGGGCGCACGCGCCAGCAAGGCGGCACCGGCCTCGGCCTCTCCATCGTGAAGCACCTCGTCGACGCGATGGACGGCGAGATCTCCGTCGACAGCGAGCCGGAGAAGGGCACGCGCTTCGTGGTGACGCTGCCTACTGGAGCGCTCTGACGCCGTAGCGCTCGAGCGTGCCCGTCGAGAGGAGCGATCCGTCGGGGAAGCGGCAGAAGCTCTCCTCGTCGCCGACCTGGTTGAACGCGGTCACGATGGTGAAGCCGAGCTTCGTGCAGGCCTTCACGCCCGCGCTCGCGCGGCCGTCGAGCTCGCGCCGTGGGATCTCGACGGGCATGCCGTTCCGCAGTTGCTGGAGCGCCGCGCACTGGAGCTGCCCGGTCGGCGTCCGGCACTGCGCGCTCACGCGCACGTTCTCGCGCGCGTAGAACAGGATCGGCGTCTGCTGTCCCTGCGCGTTCCACACCTCGTTCATGAACGGCGACGACTCGAGCCCGGCGAGCGGACCGGAGCCGCCGCCCTGCCCTCCGCCCTGCGGAGGCGGCACCTGCCCGCCGGCGTTCGCGTCCCGCTGCTCCCCTTCCTTCGAGGGGCAGCCGGCGAGGACGAAGGCGAGCGACGCGAGGGCGAGGACGCGCAGGTGCATCGGTCGGTCATATCGGAGTTTTCGACTTCCGGGCAGCCTCCGCCTGCGGGGTCACCCTCCGCACGTGCACCACGCGGGTCCCGACGAGCAGGTCGTGCACCGCGCGCTTGCTCGGGTGGATCGCCGCGAGCGCGAGGCACCCGCCGTAGAGGAGCGAGAGCGCCGCGTTGCCGACCGCGAACGCGGTCACCAGGCCGCGCATCTGGTCGACCTGCGCCGCGCGCGCCACGATCGCGAAGAGGTCGTCCTTGCCCTTCGTCGCGAGCACCACCGACGCGACGAGGAGCGGGAGCCACGCGGCCGCCGCCACGCGCGCCGCCGCGAGCGAAGGACCGATGCGATCGCCGTTCAGGCGCTCCGCGCGGATGCGAACGAGCCACTTGCCCGCGGTCTGCCCGGTGAACGCCTGCGCCGCGACGAGCGACGCGAGGTACACGCCTGCGCCGATCGGTCCGAGGAACGCGACGCACGCCGCGCCGATGCCGAGGTCGACGATCGCCGCGGCCGCGCGGATGGCGAAGCCGGCCGGCTCGATCGCGTTCGGCGCCGCCGCCTCGAGCGCGCCGATCAGCTCCTCGTACGAGGCGAAGCGCTGGGCGGGCTCCTTCTGCATCAGGCGCTCGACGATGGCCGCGAGGTTCGCCGGCACCTCGGGACGCCTCGCGCGGAGCGACGGCACCGGTTCCTGCATGTGCTTCGCCATGAGGCCGACGGCCGACTCCGCGTCGTACGGCGGCGCGCCCGCGATCAGGTTGAAGAAGCTCGCACCGAGCGCGTACATGTCCGCGCGGTGATCGACGGACGTGCCGCGGATCTGCTCGGGCGGCATGTACATCGGCGTGCCGAGCACGACGCCGTCGCCGGTGAGCGAGCCCGCGTCCGAGAGCGGCTTCGCGAGACCGAAGTCGGCGATCTTCACGTGACCGTTCTTGTCGACGAGCAGGTTCGACGGCTTGATGTCGCGATGGATGAAGCCGGCGGCGTGCGCCTCGGCGAGCCCGCGCGCGACCTCGATCATGAGGAGCCGCGCGCGCTCGGGATCGAGCCGCTCGTCGCGCTCCAGCACCGCCTCGAGCGACTCGCCCTGGACGTACTCCATCGCGAAGTACGCGCCGGCGCCCACACGGCCGATGAAGTGGATGTGCACGACGTGCGGCGACGCGAGCTTCGCCTGCGCGCGAGCCTCGCGGAAGAAGCGCTCGATCGCGAGGTCGTCGGCGCGCTTCGGCACCACGACCTTGAGGGCGACGTCACGATCGAGCGACGTGTCGTGCGCGAGGAAGACGACGCCCATGCCGCCGCGACCGAGCTCGCGATCGAGGGTGAAGTGATCGAGCCTCTCGCCCGCGTGCACCGGAACGGCGTCGTGATCGACGCGGGTGCGCGGCCGCGACTTCGACGTCGTCGACACCTCCACGGTGTCCGATTCGGCGAGCGAGCGAGCGTTCATCCTTCCTCCCGGAGCCGACCCCGTCGAGCAACGCACGTGCCGCTGCGCGACGACCGGAACCCCGCGGAAGAGCGTACCGCCGTGAAGCCCGGTACACACTATCGGGATAGTCGTCCGCGTACGATCGCTCGCACCGCGCAGCCGTCAGTGCGCAAAGAGGTAGTGCCACGCGACATAGACGCCGAGCACCACGCTCACGAAGAACAGGCCGATCGCGAAGAGGACGAACCGCGCCGGCGAGCGGGACGACGGAAGGGCGAGCTCCGGCACCGCGATCGTCGGCGGCACGGCCGAGATCGGGCCCATGTACCCTGCACCCATCGACGGGGGAGGCGGCTCGAAGGGCAGCGGGTGAGGCGGCGCGAGATACGCCGGGTTCGCCGTCCGCTGGACGCCGGGAGCGATGCGCTGCGTCGGCGTGATCGGCATCGAGGAGACCGGCTGCCCCTCGAGCGCCACCGTCTGCTCGCCCACGCCCGGATCCATCAGCACCGTGCGGTCCGACGACGTCGGCATCGACGCGGGCGTCACGGGGAACGTGTAGCTGTCCGCGGTGAACGTCGAGCTGTCCGCCTCCTGGCGCGCGCGGCGGAGCGCGTTCTGCATCTCGCGCGCGCTCGGCCACCGATCGTTCATGTCGAGCTCGAGCGCCTTGTCGATCACCGCGGCGATCGGCGGCGGCACGAACGGCGCGAGCGTGCGGATCGGGCGGGCACGCTGCCTCGCGCTGGCCATGAGCTGCTCGTGCAAGGTCGGTGCATCATGCACGTACTCGCCGGTGATCGCGTTGAACATCGTCGCGCCGAGCCCCCACACGTCCGAGCGCGCGTCGATCGCGTCGCGGCGTCCCATCGCCTGCTCCGGCGGCATGAACTCCGGCGTGCCGATGGTGACGCCGGTGGCGGTGGTCTCGCCCTGGCTGTCCTTCATACGCGCCAGCCCGAAGTCGAGGAGCTTCACCGAGCCGTCGTGACAGAGGAAGAAGTTCTCCGGCTTCACGTCGCGATGGACGATGTGCTTCTCGTGCGCCGCCGCGAGCGCGTCGAGCGCCATGTCGGCGGTGTCGAGCACCTCCTCGAGCGGCAGCGCGCCGCCGAGCCGCACCCGCCGCGCCTCGATCGTCTCGCCCTCGAGCAGCTCGAGGACGAGGAACGCGCTGCCGTCGCCGGTCACGCCGTCGTCCTCGACGCGCACGACGCCCGGATGATCGATCGCGTTCGCGACCTTCCCCTCGCGGAGGAACCGCGCGCGCGTGGACGCGTCGCGCGAGAGCTGCGCGTGGAGCATCTTGAGCGCGCCGCGCTGCCCGTCGGGATCGGTGACGGCGTAGACGGTGGCCATCCCTCCGGAGCCGATGCGCTCGTCGACCCTCCACCGGCCGGCGATCACCGCTCCCGAGCGGACGCCCTGGCTCACCCCTCCCCTCCGCCCACGTCGCCGTCAGTTGACCGCGTCGCTCGGGACGGCGGCTTGCCGCTCGCGCTCGTCGCGCTCCTCGGCCGCGCGCGCCTCCTCGGCGGCGACGACCTTGTCGACCTCGGCCTGCATCTCGCCCTTGATGGTCTTCCACCACATGACGAAGTCGGCCTGGAGCGACCAGAGCGGGTACTTGAACGTCGCCGGCTTGTTGTTCTCGATGAAGAAGTGGCTGACCCACGCGGGCCCGTATCCGGCGATCGGAGCGACGGCGAGGAGCCACTTCTTCCGGAAGACGATCGCGCCGGCCACGCAGCCGATCGCGGCGCTCGTGCCCGCGAAGTGGAGCATGCGCGTCGCCTTCTTCTTGTGCTCGCCGACGTAGTAGGGCCAGAACTCCTCGAAGGTCGTGATCTCGCGCTCCGCCATGATGAGGAGAGCATACCGAAAGCGCGCGTCCTTACCACCGAGCGGACACGTCTCGTGCGTCACGTTTCTCCCGCGCGGATTCGTCACTCCTCTCGGAGGGTTCCGCGGCGGCGAAACGCGTGCTGTCGCCGCGCTCCCGCTCGGGCTATTATCCCGATCGTGATACCCACCACGAAGCTGCCCACCGAGACGCAGGGTCGTCGCGCGTTCGATGCGCTCGCGCACGAGCTCGCGTCGATCCCCGAGGCGGCGATCGCGCGGCCTCACACCGATCCGCTGGCCGCGGCCGTCACCGCGCTCCTCGTCGCGGATGCGAGCGGCGCGACCGAGCTCGGAAAGATGGCCCGCGCGATCTTCGCCGTGCTCCGCGAGCTCGGCGGAGGCTACCTCCCCGAGGACGCCACCATCTCGCCCGAGATCGTCGCCCGCGGTCACGAGGTTCGCCGCTCGGCGATCGCCGCGCTCGAGGACGCGCTCCCCGACGACGCCGATCTCGCCGCCTGGCTCGAGGCGGTGAAGCGTGGCGAGGGCGCGGTCGATCTCGTGTACGACCTCCGCACGCTCGCGCAGCTCTTCGCATCGCGTCCGTTCGCGCTCGGACACGCGCTCGCCCCGCTCCCCGGGATCCTCGACGCCGCGGCCGACGCGATCGAGTTCGCGCTCCGCGCGAAGGAGACGGCGAAGGAGGAGGACGCACGCGCCGCGCTCGGCCGCCTCTGGACGCTGTTCGTCCCCGCGTACGAGCGCGCGTGCGCATCCGCGCCCGATCGCCGCTTCCCCCCGCTCGCGCTCGTCGCGGCGAACCGGCGCGCCAAGCGACGCGACGAGCTCGCGACCGGCCGCTACCAGATCGTCGCGCACGTCGAGATCGATCGCTCCGAGCCTCCGCCTCCACCGCCGCGCCAGGTGATCGATCTCGAGGTCGGCGTCGCGAGCGAGTCGAACTTCTACGTCGGCTTCACCGAGAACATGTCACCGGCGGGCGTGTTCGTCGCGACGTACGCCCTCCAGCCGATCGACTCGAAGGTCGAGGTCGCCCTCGAGATGCACGACGGCACCACCATGCGCATCCCCGGCGTCGTGCGCTGGGTGCGCGAGGCGACCGCCGACCACTGGCCCGGCATCGGCGTCGAGTTCGAGCGCCTGCCCCTCGCGGACGAAGAGCGGATCCGGCGCTTCCTCGCGCTCCGCGATCCGCTCTTCCACGCGTGACCGAGCGTCAGCGGGCGCGGGCGCGATCGAGCATCGCGTGCAGGAGAACGTTGCAGCCCGCCTCGAGGTGCTCGGGCTTCGCGTCCTCGATCTCGTTGTGGCTGATGCCGTCCTTGCACGGCACGAAGACCATCCCGGCCGGCGCGAGGCGCGCCATGTACACCGCGTCGTGGCCCGCGCCCGAGACCGCGTCCATGTACGAGTAGCCGAACGCCTTCGCGCCCGCCTCGACGGCCTGCACGCAGCCCTTCTCGAAGGGGCACGGCGGGAAGTGCGAGACCTGCTCGACGGTGATGCCGAGCCCCGACTCCTTCGCCGTCTTGTCGATGAACGCGCGGATCTCGGCGTCCATCGCGTCGAGGCGCTCGGCGTCGACGTTGCGGAGGTCGATCGAGAACTTCACCTGGCCGGGGATCACGTTGCGGCTGTTCGGGAACACCTGCACGAAGCCGACGGTGCCACGCCCGTACGGCGGGTACTTGTGCGCGATGGCGACGACCTCCTGCATGATGCGCGTCGCGACCTGGAGCGCG
>JBDHVD010000151.1:0-17476 GCA_039809525.1 Labilithrix sp.
CGGGGACGACGGTGACGCCCGGCTGCGGCGGGATCACGATCGCGCCGGGCGGGAGCCCCGCGGCGGCCGGAGCGTGCGCGTACGCCTGCGGAGGCGCCTGCGGCGTCGGCTGGAGCGCCGTCGGACCGGGCGCGGTCGCCTGCATCGCGGGCTGCACGGCCTGAACGGGCTGAACGGGCTGCGCCGGCGCCACGGCCGCCGCGGCGACGTCGGCGCGCGCGTCCATCGCGTTCCGGCGCGCCTGCACGCCGACGCCGAACGTCCCGCCGACGAACACGCCGGCGAGGAGGATCATCGCGCCCGTGCGCCACGTCGGACGCTCGGCCCGCGTGTGCACGGTGTTGGCCACGCCGCGGTTCGTCGGGTGGCTGCGCTCCGCGTACTGACCCATCGCGACCGGCGCGAGCGAGCTCGGCGCGGGCGGCGGGTACGAGTACCCGCCCGGCGTATAGGACGCGTGGCCGATCGCTTCCTGGCGGTGGAAGACGGGACGGGGCTGGTAGGGCGGACGCTTGGAGAACGGCTGCACGTGGTGCGCTCCTCGGGCTTGGCCCATCCTCGTTGCGAAACGCGGGCCAGCCTCCGGAGCACGGACGGACCCCCGACCAGGCGGGATTTCCCTCGTCATCACGAGCGCGCAGCCGGCGCTTGGGGGTCCGGCGATCCACCGGGCCGAGTGATGCTGCCGAGCCGCGATCGCTCAGGCGTGCGGGCGGGGGAACGCATCGCGGTAGGCCCGCATCGCCCCCTTCTCGTCGATCGCGTGCGCGAATCCGGTAGCCGCGCGGAACGCCGCATCGTCGACCGTGACGGGATACTTGATGTGCTCGAGCGCGCCCGGCGGAAGGCGCGGCAGCCCGAAGCGGCCGAGCGCCGCGTGAAACACGATCTCGGGCAGCGGGATGTTCGTGCGTCCGGTCTCGCGGATCACCACCGAGAGCGGCACGGGCTGCGGACCCGCCACGTTGAAGACGCCGCGCGGACGCTTGTCGAGGGCGAGCGTGAGCGCCGCGACGTGGTCCTCCTCGTGCATGAAGTGGAAGAGCGGGTCGTAGCCGAGGATCGTCGGGACGCGCGCCCCACGGAGGAACGTCGCGAGCGTGCCGTGACCGGTGCTGCCGAGCGTGTAGACGAAGCGGAGGACGCTGGTGGTGAACTCCGGATAACGCCACAGCGCGGAGCCCGCGTAGAGGTCCGCCGCGACGAGGTCGGCGAGCTCGGGGAAGGACGAGAGCCCCATCGGCGGCTCGTCCTCGACGTGGAAGAGCGGCGAGTCGGGGGCCGCGCCGTAATACGTGTGGCGGCCGACGAAGATCACGTGCTTCACGCCGTACGCCTTCGAGTGCTCGAACACCGCGCGCGTGCCGCCGAGGTTGATGCGGTAGCGGTCCTCGCTCTGCACGACGAGATGCGTGACCGTCGCCATGTGGATGACGGCATCGGGGCGGACGCGCCGGAACACGTCCTCGGCGGCGCGCTTGCGGATGTCGAGCTCGTGCACCTCGACGCCGGCAGGCACGTCACGGAAGGGCCTCCGATCGATGCCGATGACGTCGTGACCGAGCGTCACGAGCCGCTCCGCGAGCATCCGCCCGAGACGGCCGCCGAGACCGGGGACGAGGACCTTCATCTCAGAGCTCCCCCTTGCGGCGCTTGCGACCGAGCTCGATCAAGCCGGCGATGCGGTCCTTCACCCGCTCGACGTTCGCGTACACCACCTCGTCCTCCTCCGCGCCGGTGCCCTCGAAGAACATCGGCTCCGAGTAGTGCACCTCGAGCTTCGCCGGGATCGGCAGCGCGACGAGCCACGGCGTGACCGGGATGTACGGCACGCCGAGGAGGCGACCGAGCGTGTACGCGTTCGCGATCGTCGGGATGGCCTCGCCTCCGCCGAGGAACGCGAACGGGACGATCGGCGCCTTCATCTTCATCGCCAGGCGCATGAAGCCGCTCCCGAAGTGCACGAGCGAGTAGCGCTCCTTGAAGAGCTTCGCCGTGCCGCGCGCGCCCTCGGGGAAGACCATGAGGAGGCGCTCGTCCGCGAGGAGACGCTCGGCGTGCTCCGGCAGTCCGGTCAGGTGGCCGAGCCGGCTCGAGATCTGCGACGCGAAGGGCAGCTTGTTCAAGAACTTCTCCGCCATGCCCTGGGCGATGCGTGGCGGCTCGAGCTCGAAGAAGCACGACGCGATCACCATCAGACCGTCGAGCGCGGTGCCGCCCGAGTGGTTGCCGACGAGCATCGCGCGACCGCGCTTCGGGACGTGATCGAGGCCGTACGACTCGCAGGAGAAGTACGTCCGGTAGAACGGCTTCACCGCCGACATGAAGACGCCGATGGTGTTCTTCGAGATCCCGTACGGATCGACGCCGAAGGAATTGAACGGCAGCTCGAGCCGGTCGAGACGGTCCTGGACCTCGGGATCGATGGGGAGCTTCAAGCTCCCCGAGGGTAACCCGAAACGGCGCGGGTTGACGGGGCGACGCCGAAGGGCGAAAAACCCGCGCGATGAAGCGCACGGCCATCCTCGGGTCCGCTGTTCTCGCCGTCCTCGCCGTTTCCCACCTCGCCGCGTGCGAGAAGAAGGAACCGCCGCCGCAGCCCACGCCGGTCACCAGCGCGGCGCCGGTGGCGAAGGCCGCGCCGCCGAAGCTGGACAAGGTCCCGCGCGCGGACTTCAACCGCCTCGCCGCGGAGCTCGCGCTGCCGCTGTTCTGGTCGGACGACAAGGACGGCAACAAGGCGCTCGAGCCCGAGGAGCTCGCGGTCTACTGGGGCCTCGAGCCCGGCGCGGTGCTCGCGGAGTACGTGGACAAGAACGGCTTCACGTCGAAGATGACGGAGGCCTACGAGAAGATCGCGAAGCGCCATGCCGCGCCTCCGAAGGAGGACGAGCGGCTCGAGGCGGTGAAGAAGGAGCTCGCGCAGGGACGCGTCACGCTCCTCGCGACCGATCTCTCGAAGGCGAGCGCGGAGGAGAAGCGCTTCGTCGGCTTCATCATGAAGGCCGCGGAGATCGTGGACAAGCTGTACGCCAAGCAGCTCGGCACGGAGGCGCTGGCGACGAAGATCCCCGCCGAGGACACCGCGAGCAGGTCGCTGTTCTTCCGCAACCACGGCTTCAAGTGCCGCTCGCCGCTCACCCAGAGCGATCCGAGCTGCAGCGCGCTGCCGCTCGCAGAGACCCCGAAGGGCAAGGTGACGGGCCTCTATCCGGAGGACCTCCTCAACGCGAAGCCGAAGTTCTGCGACGACGTCGCGAAGCGGAAGAAGGACGCGGTCGGCAACGACTTCACCGTCGTGGTGAAGAACGAGAAGGGCGAGCTCGCGGGCAAGCCGTACAGCGAGGTCTACAAGACGGAGATGCAGGCCGTGTCGGGCCAGCTGAAGGCCGCGGCCGATGCGCTCGGCGACAAGGAGGCGGCGCTCAAGGAGTACCTCCTCGCGGCGGCGACGAGCTTCGAGACGAACGACTGGTGGCCCGCCGACGAGGCGTGGGCGAAGATGGATGGGAAGAACTCCAAGTACTACCTCCGCATCGCGCCCGACGAGACGTACGAGGAGCCTTGCAGCGTGAAGGCGCTCTTCCACGTGAGCTTCGCGCTCGAGAACCAGAAGTCGCTCGAGTGGCAGACGAAGCTCGATCCGCTGAAGACGGAGATGGAGAAGGCGCTCGCGGACATGGCCGGCCCGCCGTACAAGGCGCGCGACGTCCAGAAGTTCAAGCTGCCCGACTTCATCGACGTGATCGTCAACTCCGGCGACTCGCGCCATCCGACGGGCGGCACGCTCGGCCAGTCGCTGCCGAACGTGGGCCCGACCGCGAAGAAGGGCGGGCGCACCGTGGTGATGACCAACCTCTACACCGACCCCGACAGCGCGGCCTCGGCGAAGGAGCTCGCCGAGTCGATGTTCTGCAAGGACACGATGGCGCTCTACACCACGAGCCCCGAGCCGCAGCTGATGAGCACGGTGCTGCACGAGGCGGCGCACAACCTCGGGCCGGCGCACGAGTACGAGGTGAACGGCAAGGTCGATCGCGCCGTCTTCGGCGGACCGCTCGCCGGCATGCTCGAGGAGCTGAAGGCGCAGACGTCGGCGCTGTTCTTCACCGACTGGCTCGTCGACAAGAAGCAGATCTCGCGCGAGGAGGCGGACAAGGCCCACGTGCGCGACATCTACTGGGCGTTCGGCCACATCTCGCGCGGCATGTACACCGACGAGCACAAGCCGAAGGAGTACTCGCAGCTCGCCGCGATCCAGCTCGGCTCGTTCATGAAGGCCGGCGCGATCGCCTGGAAGGCGGACGAGGACGCGGCCAACGGCAAGGACAAGGGCTGCTTCTCGATCACGCCGGCGAAGATGCCCGCGGCGATCAAGACGCTGATGGGCGACGTCGCGCAGGTCAAGGGCAAGGGCGACAAGGCCCGGGCCGAGGCGCTCATCAAGGAGTTCGTCGACGTGAGCGGCGACAAGAAGAAGGTGCACGAGGTCATCACCGAGCGCATGACGCGCGCCCCGAAGGCGAGCTTCGTCTACTCGGTGAAGCTCGACTGACGTTCGCGTCAGCCGCGTTCAGCGGAGGATCGGCCGGAGCTCGACGACGATGCGCAGCTCCTTCCCGTCGCGCAGGAGGACGACGGGGACCTTCGTGCCCTCGGGCTGCGTCTCGATCGGCTCGAGCACCGTCGGATCGTCGCCGACCGCCTTGCCCCCGACCGACACCACGCGATCGCCCTTCGCGATCTTCGCGCGGTCGACCGACGACCCGGGCACGACGAGATCGACGACCCACGGGCTCTGCGGGTGCGCGGGGTCGGGCCTCTTCGCGAACCTCCACATCATGAGGTCCTCGGGGACGCGGCGATCGCAGGTGCCCTCGAAGTACAGCGTGCGCGCGTGGTGGTCGATCACGACGGCGTCGCAGCGCGCGAAGAGGCTGTTGCCGGCGAGCCCGGCGATCGCGCCCGGATCCGGCGGATCGGCGTCGTGCACGAGCGCGGCGTCGACGGTGATCGGTCCGAGCGACGCGCGCTTCAGCCGGAAGAAGCGCGCGGAGGTCTCCTGCGTGCCCGCGCCGAAGCGTCCGGTCACGGAGGTCATCGGGCGATCGCCGGGGATGCCGCTGGCGTTCTCCCACTTGCGGTAGAGATCGAGCGCGCCGGTGTTGCCCGTGTCGATCTCGAACCACGCGGGCTTGTCCTCGATCGACGCCTCGGCGAGCAGCTTGCCTCCGGCGACGCGCAGCGGGATCGAGCGTGCGTCCCGCGCGTGCAGCGCCGTCCCGGGCGGCGCCAGGACGATCTCGCCTCTCCGGTAGTCGATGCGCACGACGCTCGAGGCGAAGAACGAGTAGCCGAGGATCACCTCCGGCCGCTGCTTGCCCATCGCGTCGAGCGCGGGGATGGGCACGCTCGCGGTCGGCACGTCGCTCGCCGTCAGGGCGCCCAGCGCGATCGCCGGCAGCGTCCCGACGCCCACCCTGATCTTCTGCGTGGCGCTCGCGCCGTCGACGCTGAACGCCGGGACGAACGCCTGACCCGCGGGCGTGGTCGCATCGACGACGGTGATGCTCGCGCCGGAGTCGAGGTCCGCGACGAGCTCGCGTCCGCCGATGCTCGCGCGCACGAGGAGCGATCGGCGCACGAACGCGAGCGGGATCCGCACGCGCCCCGCGTTCGGCCACGCGAGCGACAGCGGGCTCTTCGGCGCACGCACGCACTCGTCGCCGCAGCTCGCCGGCCGCGGCGCGCCGTACGTGACGGTGACGGGGCTGCCGGTCGCGGGGTGCGTCGTCACCTTCTTCGGCCAGCGCAGGCCGCGTGCGTCCGCGCTGCTCCACGCCTCGTACGTCACGCGCTCGATGCGTCCGTCGGGCTGCCGGTGCGAGACGGCGACGAGCGACGCGCTCGCGAGATCGAACGAGAGCGTCGGAGAGGCGAGCGCCTCGACGCCGAAGACGAGATCGACGCGCGCTCCGGCGGCCTCGTCGGCGCACGTCGCGCGATCGGGGCTCGCCTTCACGTAGCCGCGCCGGAGCAGCCATCCCTCGAAGTGCGCCTCGGCGTCCTCGCCCGGGCCGGTCAGCCGCTCGACGACGCCCGCGCCCATCGGCAGCTGCCACGATCCTCCGGCGTCGATCCCGATGCCCGCGGCGACGCCGCCGATCGCGGTCGTCGAACGGAAGCCGTCCTTCGCGAGCACGACATCGATCGCCCCGGTCTTGCCGTCGACGTCGACGTCGCCCCGAACGGCGAGCGGCAGCGCGCGCGTGATCACGTCGGGCGCGCCGAACGCCTTCGCGTGACGCTCGAGGAGATCGCGCGCGTCGACGCTCGCCGGACATCGCTGCGGACCGGGCGCGGGCTTCGCGACGGTCTTCGGCGACGCCGTCGCGGCGGGGGCTGCCGCAGGCGCCGGCGGCGCGCCGCACGACGACGACGCCAACAAGAGGAGGAGCGGGACGCGCGCGGCGGCTTTCATGGACGTTTCCAGTGTCGGCACATGTGGTTGCAGGTGGGCAGGGTCGAGCTACACCGAAGCATAGCCATGAAGCTCCGCGCGTTCGTCTTCCCCTTCGCCGCGTTCCTTCCCGCCCTCGCCTTCGCGTGCGCCGCGCCCGCGGCGCCCGACGACGACGCGGCCGAGGGCGAGGACGCGTACACGAGCGCGTCGGCGCGCCTGCTCGACTTCGACTTCGACGGCGAGGTCCTGACCGCGGGCGGCGATCCGGAGCAGACGATCCGCGATCAGATGCTCTTCACCATCGGCCAGCTCAACGGGCGCACCGGCGTCGGCCGCCTCGACAAGCTCACACTCTCGAACGTGAGGAGCGAGCGCCAGGGCGAGCTGACGCGCGTGACCTATCACGCGAAGCTCCCCGTCTCGATGTCGAAGAGCACCCGCTTCGGCCGGAGCTACACGCTGCAGCTGCCGAAGCGCGCCGACTGGACCGGCCAGGAGGCGTTCTATGCAAAGTACAACAATGGTGGCCACGGCGGCGGGTGCGTGGACTGGGGAGCCCACGACCTCGAGACCGGCATCTTCTGGTACTACTACCGGCCCGAGCAGCAGGGCTGCACGATCGACGACGCCGACGTGGTGAAGGCGCGCGCGAGCGTCCGCATCAGCCCCGAGAACCAGACGAACACCTATCCGGAGTACGACCGGCTCTGGTCCGACGGCACGTTGAACGTGGTGGCCATCTTCGGCAAGGTCGAGGACGGCACGACCACCGAGGCCGATCGCGGGATCTGGAGCCACAGCCACTTCGTGAGCACGATGCGCCGCGAGCTGCCGAACGCGCACGTCACGCCCGCGAACGTCCCCGAGCGGCCGGGCGTCCAGTTCCCGGACGTCACCATCGAGAGCACGCTGCCGAACGGCAAGAAGGTGAAGCTCACGAGCTTCCTCGTCGACAACGTGCGCGAGGGCGGTCCCGCGTTCGAGCGCCGCTACAACGAGCTCTCGGGCGACGCCGACGTCATCGTCTACAACGGGCACGCCGGGCTGGGGCAGAACGTCCGCGCGCTCGCGCGGATGGGGACGTTCGAGCCGGGCAAGTACCAGATCGTCTACATGAACGGCTGCGACACGTTCGCCTACGTCGACGGGACCCTCGCGCAGACGCGCGCACGCCTCAACCCCGACGATCCGACGGGCACGAAGTACATGGAGATCATCACCAACTCCATGCCCCCGAACTGGGACTCGCTCCCGAACAACACGATGAGCCTCGTCCGCGATTTGCTGAAGGTCGAGGCTCCGGTGAAGTACGGCGAGCTGCTCTCGCACTTCGACCAGTCGGGCTTCGTCGTGGTCACCGGCGACGAAGACAACGCCTTCCGTCCCTAGCGTCGGACCCGGCGGAGGCATTAGGCTTTCGCCTTCGATGGAGGGAGCGGAACGGGAGGTCGAGCTCTCGCGCGAAGACCTGCTGGGGGTGCTCGAGGCCGTCCGGGCGATCGGGCGAGCGAGCGTCGATGCCGACGTCGACGTCGTGCTGGAGGCCATCCTCGGCGCGGTGGCGAAGGCCACGTCGAGCGATCGTGCCGCGATCTTCCTGCTCGACGAGTCGCGCGAGACGCTGGCGCTGTTCTCGGGCTATCCCCGCGCGGACGAGCTGACGCGCGGCTACCAGCAGATCCCGGTCAAGGGCACGCCGAACGAACGCGTCATCCGCGACGCGGTCACGGTGCTCGTCTCCGCCGACGAGTTCAGCGCGCGCGGGACCCTGGCGAAGACCTCCGGCATCGCGCACACCGCGAACGTCCCCATCAGCATGCGAGGCAAGGTCGCGGGCACGCTGGCGCTCGGCCGCTACGGCGGCGTTCGCTACGGCCCGCGCGAGGTCGCCCTGGCGGAGATGCTGGGCGAGCTGCTCGTCGTGTACCTCGAGAACGCGTGGCACTACGCCGACGCGCGACGCGGCGCGGAGGAGATGCGGCTGCTCCTCGACGCGACGCGGACCATCGGCGCCTCGCTCGAGCTCGAGGCGCGGCTCGACGTCTCCGCCGACGTGCTCGCGAGGATGCTCGAGGCGACGAACGCCTTCATCATGCTGCTCGGCGAGGACGGCACGACGCTCACCGGCGCGGCGATCTCGAACCCCGCCATCCGCAAGGAGTTCCGCGCGCTGAGGGTCCCGCTGACGTACGTCACCCCGGCCGGCGAGGCGGTGAAGACGCGCCGGGCGGTGGTCCTCGACCCGACGATGCCGGACGAGGAGCGCGCGACGTTCGGGAGCACGTACTCCGATCGTTCCATGCTCGCGCTGCCGCTTCTCGAGCAGGGCCTCCCGGTCGGTGCGGTGGTGATCGACGACACGCGGGCCTCGCGCCAGTGGAGCCGCTCGGAGATCGCGCGCGCGGAGCTCATCGCGGGCAGCATCGCGGCGGGCATCGCCAACGCGCGGCTCTTCAGCGAGGTGCGCGCGCGCAGCGTCGAGCTCGAACGCGCGCAGCGCGAGCTGATCAAGCGTGAGCGTCTCGCCGCCCTCGGCGAGCTCGCGGCGATCATGGCGCACGAGGTGCGCAACCCGCTCGCCGTGCTCTTCAACTCGCTCGGCTCGCTCTCGAAGCTCGTTCCGGCGGAGGGCGACACCGCGATGCTGCTCTCGATCATGGGCGAGGAGACGCGGCGGCTCGAGCGCCTCGTGCGCGAGCTCCTCGACTTCTCGCGGCCGAGGGCGCCGTCGTTCGACACCGAGTCCGTCGACGCCATCATCCGCAGCGCGGCCCTCGCCGCATCGCGCGAGATCGCCTCCGAGCGCCCGGGCATCTGCATCGAGCTGGCCCCCGACGTCCCCGCCGTTCGCGTGGACGCCTCGATGATCCGCCGCGCCCTCGTCAACCTCCTGGTGAACGCGCTCCAGGCCACGGGCGAGGGCGGCGACGTGACCGTCCACGCGTCGCTGGTCAAGCGGGACGGACGGCCGTACGTACGCATCGCGGTGGTCGACACCGGACCGGGGATCCCTCCCGCGATCGCGCCGCGCGTCTTCGAGCCGTTCTTCACCACCAAGGCGACCGGTACCGGCCTCGGCCTGAGCGTGGTCAAGGGCATCGCCGAGAGCCACGGGGGAGACGTGGAGCTCGCGTCGAGCGAGGACGGCACCACCGTCGCCCTCCTCCTGCCGATCGAGATCGCGGGAAGCTGACCGCAGGGAGCGCCGTACGATGGGGACGAATGAAGCTCGCCCTCTTGCCCGTCGCCCTCCTCGCCCTCGGCGCCGCCGGCTGCGCGTCGATCCCCGTTCAGCTGCACACGGAGTCACATGTCCAGCACGCCGACGGGACGGTCGAGCACAAGTCGAGCGACTGGCAAGGCACGCTCGATCAGCTGCCCGCGCAGCTCGGGAAGGCCGGCACGGAGCTCGGCGAGGCCACCGCGAAGATGGCGAAGGAGCTCACCGACGTGCCCCCGCCGGGCAAGGTGGAGCTGAAGGACCTGTCGCCGGACTTCGCGAAGTACCAGGGACAGCGCGGCGCCGACTTCCTCACGACGGCGAAGGACGCGAACGGCGACCCGATCACGTTCGAGTACGTGCGCCTCGGGCAGGCGGAGTTCGACGACTTCTTCAAGACGACGCAGGAGATCTACGCGCTCGTCTATCAGACGACGCAGGTCGTCTCGCAGATGAAGCAGCTCGCGGGCAAGGTCCTCGACGCGAAGGTCGAGGGCGGAGCGAACCTTCGCGGAGACGTCGACAAGGCGCTTCGCGCCGAGGCCGACGGGAAGCTGGTGGCGAGCCTGC
The DNA here is from genome assembly GCA_039809525.1 of Labilithrix sp. Lineage (GTDB taxonomy): Bacteria > Myxococcota_A > Polyangia > Polyangiales > Polyangiaceae > Labilithrix. The sequence goes on from JBDHVD010000151.1 coordinate 10,254, forward strand.
GATCGATGAACGAGATGGCCCAGTCGCTCGCGCAGATCGTGCCGCAAATCGTGGGCAAGCTCGGCAAGCTGGTGCAGGCCGGTCAGGCGCTCGTCGCGTCGGCGCCGACCGCGATCACGAACCCGAAGGTCGTCGCGCACCTCGATCTGGTGAAGAAGGGCCTCGTCTCGAGCGTGAAGGTGCTCGAGGAGTCGGGCTCGCTCATGGTCGGCTTCACGAAGGACCTGTCCGGCTTCGGCAAGAGCTGACCGCCCGCGCGGGCACGGGCGGTGCACCGACGATCGGCTCTTCGTTCGAGGGGGGCTCATGATCGGAGGCTGGCGCAAGCTGCTCGCGCTCGGTTTGTGGCTCGGTTCGTCCGCGACGGCAGCAGCCGCGGACGACGGTGCGGCATCGTCGTCGCCGGCGATCGTCGGTGGCGTTCCGTCGGACGAGCGCGGCGACGCCGTCGTCATGCTCGTTCATCCGCTCGGTGGCAGCCGCGCCACCGAGTGCAGCGGGACGATGCTCGCTCCGAACCTCGTGCTCACGGCGCGTCATTGCGTCGTCGAGACGGCGTCGATCGTCGACTGCAGCCGCGGAGGAGGCTCGCCGTCGACTCCGTTCGAGCCGTCGTCGATCCTGGTGTTCGGTGGACGGACGCGACCGACGTCGAACGACGTCGCGAACGCCGCGCGCGGGAAGGAGCTCCTGTTCGAGCCGTCGCCCACGCTCTGCGACGACGATCTCGCGCTCGTGCTCCTCGACCGCGCCGTGGCGAACGCGACGATCGCGCCCGTCCGCCTCGCGTCGCAGCCGCGCGAAGGCGAGCTCGTCACGCTCGTCGGGTGGGGCTCGACGGGTGGAACGGATCTGCCCGACGTGAAGCAGCAGCGCGAGGACGTGCCGATCGTCGCCATCGAGTCGCCCGCCGAGTTCATCGTCGGTGAAGGCCCGTGCGAAGGCGACAGCGGAGGGCCTGCGCTCTCGGACAGCGGCGCGGTCATCGGTGTGCTCTCCCGCGGCGACGTCGACGGCTGCACGAACACCACCTCCGTCTACACGGCGGCCGCGGCCTTCGACTCGCTGATCCGCTCCGCGTACGCGCGCGCCGGACAGGAGCCGTGGCTCGAGGGTCAGCCGAACCCGACCGAGGCCGAGCCGAGCTCCGACGACGGCGGCTGCTCCGTTGCGCGCCGGTCGTCGTCGAGCGCGCCCGCGCTCGCGCTCCTCGTGCTCGGCGTCGCCTTCTGCATCCGTCGCGCCCGAGCTCGTGGCGGCGCGCTATCCTTCGCGCGTGCCGCGCGTCCCCTTCCCGCCCGTCGAGCCGCCGCCGTCGCGCGTGCGGTTCCCCGATCCGGGGCGGACCCGCTCGCCCGAGGTGGTCGCGATCGGCTGCGACTTCACACCGGGAACGCTGCTGCTCGCGTATCGCAGCGGCATCTTCCCCTGGCCGCACGGTGACGAGCAGCACGAGGGCAAGCCGCTCGTCCTGTGGTTCTCGCCCGATCCGCGCTGCATCTTCCCACTCGAAGGCGAGCTGCACTGGTCGCGCAGCCTGCGGCGCACGCTGCGCATCCATCCGTACGAGGTCACGCTCGACGAGGACTTCGCGCAGGTGATTCGCATGTGCGGCGCGACACGAGCGAACGCGACGTGGATCATCCCCGAGCTCGTCGAGGGCTACGTGAAGCTTCACGAGCTCGGGTGGGCGCACAGCGTCGAGGTCTGGGAGAAGGACGCACGGGGAGGACGCACGCTCGTCGGCGGCATCTACGGCGTCGCCGTCGGCGGAGCGTTCGCCGGCGAGTCCATGTTCCACCTCCGCACCGACTGCTCGAAGATCGCCTTCGCCACGCTCGCGACGAAGCTCAAGGCCTCGGGCTTCTCGATCTTCGACGTGCAGGTGCAGAACCCGCACCTCGAGTCGCTCGGCTGCATCGAGATCCCACGCCGCGACTACCTCGCGCGCCTGCGCGAGGCGGTGTCGCAGTCGCCGCGCCTCGCCTGACGAGCGATCGAGATTCCCGGATTCGTCGGTCTCGCATCCGGTGACGGAGGCCGACGCCTGCACTGGACCGCTCGGCTACGTCTGTAGCGGCGCGCGTGCGCTCGCCGGGCCCGCGAACACGCGGACCATCGTGTTCGAGAGCGCGAGGACGCTCGACGCCACGAACCAGCCGGTGTGGGCCACGCCCGTCCTCCACCGGACGAACGTCCCCCGGGCGCTTCCTCGTGAAGCCGAAGTCCCCCGTGGCCGCCGGCGACGTCTACACGCTCCGCTGGGATGCGCCGTGCTCGCCGGAGGCGCTGAAGTCGTCGACCGCGGTCGATGCACAGAAGGCAGCAGGCGCCGAGGTCGGCGTCACCATCCCCGCGGCCGCTCCGCTGCCGGCGATGCTCGGCGCGGTGAGCGTCAAAGGGCCGTACGTGCAGACGCGTGCGGCGAGCTCCTGCGACGCGAATCCAAAGGCGTTCACCGAGGTCGCCGTCGCGCCGAAGCTCGAGAGCGATCCCACCCTCGCTCCGTACGCGGACGTGGCGCACACGGTGATGACCGTCGACGGCGTCGCGATCGACGAGGCACCGTGGGCGCAGCGCGCGACGACGGGGCCCGGCAACATCCTCATCGCCTCGTGCGATCCGTCGGTCGACACGGGCATCTCGCCGGGGCCGCACGAGATCGGCTTCCGCGCGTTCGTCGCCGGCCTCGACACGCCGCTCGCCGCCGAGACGGACGTCGACTTCTCCTGCGCAGCCGCGCCGAGCGGAGGCGATGCGGGGCCGGCCGCGCAGGCGCAGCCGCCGGCGTCCTCGAGCTCGTCCTCGGGCTCGTCCTGCGCGGCGAGCACGGCAGGAGCGGGCGCCGGCACGCTCGTGCCCTTCGGGCTCGTCGCGATCGCGCTCGTGCGCCGGCGGCGGGTCAGCGCTTCCCGCGATCGTCGATGACGCCGATGGCCTCGAGCGCCTTCGCCAGCGCAGGTTCGTCTTCGACCAGCGCGCGCAGGAGCTCCTCGGTCATCTCCTTCGCGAGCGCCGGATCGTTCTTCACGAACGCCACGATGCGCCTGCGGTTCTTCCGGACCGCGACGAGGGCCGCGCCCCGCGCCTTCGGCTTCTTCTCCAGCGTCTCGAGCGAGGCGGTGAGCACGCGCGACAGCGCTTCGGGATCGTCGGTGAGGATGTCGACCGTCTCGTCCGCACGGCTGGCGATCGCTCGGCTCATCGCATGCCGTGACGCCTCGTTCTTCGCGACGGCGTCGGTCGTCCGCACCATCGTCTGCTCGACGGAGTCGGGGTGCTCGGCGAGCAGCTCGGCCGTCGCCGTCGCGAGGCCCGGGTCGTGGAGGTCGCGCGAGGTGTTCGCGAGGAACCGACGCATCGTCGCCTCGTGCCGCCTCGTCACCGCGTAGAGCTCGTCGACGAGCTCTGGATGCTCGTCGAGCACGCGCGCGGTCGCCTCGAACGTCTCGCGCCGCTCGGAGTCGCTCATGCTCGTGAGCGTCGTCTTCGCGACCTCCTGCTTCGTCCCGACGCCGCACGCGACGGCGATCGCTGCGGCAACCATCATTCCCGTGACCGTCCGGACACTCATGGGCGTGCCGCTCCTGCACGTCGCGTGCACCGCGTGATAGAAGGCGCTCCGCGTGGATCTCCTCCGTTCGAGCGATCTGTTCGCCTGCGTCGTCGCCGCTCTCGCCGGCGTGCTCGCGCTCGCGTCCGCCGTCGTCCTCGCGGTGGTCGCGCGGACGGGCGTTCACGCGCGGACGGCGCTCGTCGCCGCCGCGATCGAGGCGCTCTCGATCGTCGTCGGGCCATCGCTCGCGCTCGTCACGATCCGTTCGACCGGGCAGAGCTTCGGCTCGCAGGCGTTCGGGTGGATGCTCCTCGGCCCTGCCGCGCAGATGTTCGCGGCGCTCGCCTCGGCGATCGTCGTCGCGAACGCGGCGACGATCCGGATCCTCCGGGCGCCCCGTCACTGACCGAGAGCACCGGAGCCGGGCGCGTTCACCAGCATGCCTTGCGCGGCGCCGGCGCCCGGCACGGTCGTGACCGTCGCGGGGAACGCCTGCTCGAAGGCCACGTAGAAGCCGACCGGGCCCGCGCCGTTCTCGCGCACCATCGGGAACGCGACGTCGATGCGGAACACCTTGCGGTCGAGCTGCGGGAACAGCCCGCGCACGCCGAGGCCGGCCGAGCTCTTGAGCGCCGGGTCCGGTCCGTCGAACGCGTCGCCGACGACGAAGAACAGCGCGCCGCCGATCTGGCAGGAGAGGATCTCGACGGGGCGCGTGCGGAGCTCCGCGTTGTAGGCCACCACGTTCTGGCCGATGAGCGCCGCGCTCGGGTAGCCGCGCAGGCGGCTCTCGCCGCCGAGCGTCGAGCGGCGGTTCGGGAAGTTCTCGGGCCGCGCGATCATCAGGCCGTCGACGACCAGCCGGCCGAGGAAGAACCGCGGGCTCGCGATCATCGTGTCCACCGCGAACGCGGCGGTGGGGATCTCGCCGGGCGCCAGCTCGAGCAGCGACTCGGCGGCGACGCGCGCGAGCCCGTCGCGGATCGGCAGCACGTACTGCGCGAACGCGTCGGCGCCGAGGAAGTCGCGCGACGAGCCGAGCGCGCGTACGACGGGATACGCGCGAACCCACGCGTCGTAGCCGATGCGGTAGTCCTCCTGCAGGCCGAGCGTGTCGAGATCGTGCACGCGGAGGAACGTGCTCTCGTAGAAGCGCCCCTGCACGAACGGGGCGACGCGCGTGTCGCTGCGCGGAACGCGGCTGCCGAGGTACTCGTCGACGACGCGCGGGTCGAGGCGCTCGGCGTCGATGCCGGCGTACTGCTTCACGTTGAGCTCGAGGCCGAGCGTGACGTCGCGCTTGTGCGCGAGCCCGAACGAGCGGCCCACCGACGACGTCTGCACGAGGCTGCGCGCGCGGTACAGATCCGGGATCCGCTCGACCTCCGGCGTGCCCGGCGCGTCGTAGGTCGCGAGCTCGCCGCCCACGTAGCGCCGGACGATCTCGTTGCGCCAGCTCACGCCGGTCCCCCACACCCACTGCTGGTTCGCCGAGACCTGCGGCGTCGAGACGAAGACCTGACCGTAGGTACCCTCCGCGGCCCCGGTGCGCCGGTTGACGATCGCGTTGCCCTCGGTGACGAGGTAGAGGCGCCGCCCGCCGACGCGCGGGACGATGAACGCGCCGCCGAGCGTGACGCTCTCGGGAAAGAGCTCGAAACGCGTCACCGCCGAGCTCAGCGTGCCGGCGATGTTGCGCTCCGTCGGCTCGAAGCGGAGCACGTCGAGCCCGCCCGCACCGAGCTTGATGTCGAACTGCGCGCGCAGGCTCCAGACGTCCTTCGTCACGACGACGAGCTTCACGCGATCCGGCGTCGTCCCGCGCACCGGGACCCCGAGGACGAGCGAGAGCTGCTGGAAGCTACGGAGCACGCGCACGGTCTCGTCGACGCGGTACTGCCGGTACGGCTCTCCCTCGCGAACGAGGATCTCGCGGCGGATGACGCTCTCGCGCGTCCGCGCGTGCAGCACGTTGAGGATGCGGGGCGCGGGGTCGCGGTCCTCGATCACGACGAGGGGAACGACCTCGATGGCCTCGATCGTCTTCCCCTCGGGCGCGGGATCGATCTCGCCGGCGACGACGCGGTCGATCGTCTCCTGCTCGTAAGGGGAGAACCTGGACGCGGCCTTCGTGTGCTGCGCGCCGGCCACGGACGGGACGAGCGCGGCCGCGACGAGCGCTGCGGGAAGGATGCGAGGATGCACGACAAAACCGCCTCGGCTGAGCTCGCGAGACGAAGCCGAACGATCTACACGACCTCCGCAACCGAGCGGAGGAGCACGCGTCGACAAGAAGGTGGAGGGAGTGCGCCGGATCGCCGCATGCGCATGTAAGGCAAGCTCCGACTTTGGCCCGTTCGTGCTGGACGTGCCAAGCTTTCCATCGGCACCCGACAGTACGGCGATCCGGCGTGCCCATCGAAGAGGGGCGCGGCGATCCCGGAGATCGGATGCGCTCGTCGAACGTGCTTAACGAAGTGTTGCACGCGGAGCCAGCCTTGAAGAAGTCCGAGCCCACGACCCGCCTCTCCAATCCCCCGATTGCGAACATGACGCCGCCGGCCGAGGCCGAAGAAGCGGTCGACATGTACTTCCGCAAGATGGCGCAGGTATCGCTCCTCACCCGCGAGGGTGAAGTCGAGCTGGCCCGGCGCATCGAGGAGGGCGAACGGAGGATCATCGAGGCGATCGTCGACTCGCCCTTCGCGGCCGCCGAGCTCGATCACGTCGGGCGCCTCCTCTACAAGGGGCGCCTCAAGGTCCGCGACGTGGTCCGCAACGTCGACGACGAGGACGCGTTCGACGAGGCGACGATGCTGAAGATCGCGCGTCTCCTCGAGCGTCCGCTCAAGGAGGTCCACGGCGCCAAGGGCATCAAGAAGCCCGAGCCGGGCGCGCCGAAGAAGAAGTCGTCGCGAAAGACGAAAGCCGAGCTCGCGCGAGACGCGATCGTCGCCCACCTCGAGGAGCTGCGCCTCGACCGGAGCATCATCGATCGCGTCGAGAAGAAGCTCCGCATCATCCAGCGCGAGATGCCGGCCGCGAAGAAGGGCACCAGCGCGACGCTCCAGGAGATCGCGAGCGGCCGTCGCACCGCGGACCGCGCGAAGGCGCAGCTCGTCGAGGCGAACCTCCGCCTCGTGGTGTCGCTCGCGAAGAAGCACGTCAATCGCGGCCTCCAGCTGCTCGACCTGATCCAGGAGGGCAACATCGGCCTCATGCGCGCGGTCGACAAGTTCGACTACAAGCGCGGCTACAAGTTCTCGACGTACGCGACGTGGTGGGTCCGCCAGTCGATCTCCCGCGCGATCGCCGACCAGGGCCGGACCATCCGCGTGCCCGTTCACATGTACGAGTCGCTCCAGAAGCTGACGCGCATGAGCCGCTCGCTCCTCCAGGAGTACGGGCGCGAGCCGACTCCCGAGGAGCTCTCGGAGTCCACCGGCATCCCGGTCGAGAAGGTCCGCGCGGTGATGAAGATCGCGCGCGAGCCGATCAGCCTCGAGACGCCCGTGGGCAACGACGGCGAGTCGCACGTCGGCGAGTTCATCCCCGACGACTCCGCGCTCCCGCCGGACGAGGCGTACGCGCAGATGCGCTTCAACGACCAGACCCGCCAGCTCCTCAAGACGCTCACGCCGCGCGAGGAGAAGATCCTCCGCATGCG
>JBDHVD010000152.1:0-17443 GCA_039809525.1 Labilithrix sp.
GATCCACGTTCGTGCTCCACGCGAGATCGGTCCGCGCGTTCCACATCAGGTCCTTCGACTTCTCGTAGAGCGTCCGGAGCTCGGGGCGCTTCGCGGCGTAGTCCCACGCGTACGCGACGTCGTGCGATGCGCTCAGCCGCTCGACGCCGGCGGACAAGACGACCTGACTCTCGGGGGCACCGGGATGGCTGAGGTTCGCGCTCATGGAATTAACTTTTTAGTAAATTCCAAGTTCCGTCAAGGCGGCAACGGGGCCCCGCCGCCCGCGCCGTGAAATCAGGGCGATCCGCGCCGGCTGACGATCAGGTTGCGCGCCCCGCTGAGCCCGGTGCCGAGCCCGCCGCGCACGCCGATCGCGACGCGCGCGCTCGGGTCGAGCTCGGTCGGGCACGTGCGCTCCTCGCCCTCGTCGGCGCGGACGAACACCGAGCGGCCCGAACGGCGCACGAAGACGTGGCGCTGCGCGCCCTGCGCGAAGGCGCATCCGGCGCCGCCGATCTCGAGCTCGCGGCCGCTCTCCTCGCGGAGGACGATGCTCGGCGCGGCGGCGGTCACGTCGACGTCGAGCGTGAAGTCGGCGAACGACACGTCGGTGAGGAACGCGCTCGCGCCCGGTCCCATCACGAGGCCCTGATCGCGATCGAAGCGGATCGAGCTGCCAGCAATGCCCGCGAGCCGATCGGGGGCGAGCTGCCCGGGCCCGTCGACGAGGAGGGGCTTCGGGACCGCGCCGTAGCGGCTCCGCGTGGCGAAGCGGAAGCCGGTGACGTACATGCCGGCCTCGGCGCGATCCTCGAGCCAGAGCGCGAGGCCGCTGTCGCCGTTCGCCAGCACGTCGCCCGCGGGCCCCCCGTCCGGCGCGTCGGCCACGGTCTGGAACGCGCCGAACCACGGCTGCCAGCGCATCCACCGCTTGCCCGTCCAGAGGATGGGTGCGTTCTCCGCGCCCTCGAAGAGGCGCACCGTGTCGAGCGTCGCGGGATCGATCGGGATGGCGGGCTCGAGGCTCCCGGCCGCGGAGACGATCCACACCGTCTTGAAGTCGGGCGCCGGCGTCTCGGGGATGATCACCGCGAGCGCGCCCCCCGCGGCGAGCGGCACGAACGCGCGCTCCTTGCCGCTGACGAGCTCGACGGGGCGCTTCGTCGGGCGGCTCGCATCGGGCGCGAACCACTCCAGCGTCGAGACCGGATTGCCGCGCGCATCGAGCCCGCCGGCGACGAAGATCTCGCCCGACGCGAGGCGTAGCACCGTCGGACGGACGCGCGGCACCGAGAGGAGCGCCACGCCGTCGATCCGCGCGCGCTTCGTCCGCGGATCGACGATCTCCATCGTGTTGACGAGCTTGCCGTCGCCCACGCCGCCGACGAGCAGCGTCTCGCCGGTCGCGAGGACGACCGCGCCGTGCTGGGCCCGCGGCTCGGAGAGGTTGATGCGCGTGCGATCGAAGTCGCCGATCGCGCCGCCCGGCTTCGACACGTAGACCTCCGCGGTGTCGAGCGCGGCGCCGGAGTCGGGGTCCTTGCCGCCCGCGACGAGCGCGCCGGTGACGTCCTCGCCGGGCATCGTGAACCCGGTGACCGAGGGCCGCGAACGGCGCGTCGCGAGGCCGAGCTCGAGCCGCTCGACGACGCCGGTGGTGAGATCGCCGACGAACGTGTGAGGCACCTGCGCGCCGTCGATCAGCGTGCCCCCCGCGACGAGGAAGTGGTGATCGAACACGCCGAGCGTCGTCTCGTCGCGCCGCTCGACGTTGCGCGAGAGGCGGCACGACTCGCCGCCCGGCCACACGAGGACGTCGACCGGACCGCTCTTCGGGATCGACTCGCGGTAGCCGCGCCAGTCGACGTCGCGCCCCGGCTGCGAGACGTCGACGATGACCGACCGGGTGGCGCTCGGGAACTCGCCGAGCGTCGTGCCGACGTCCCGGAGGAACAGGGCGGAGGTCGCCGGTCGGTCCTCGGCCGGCTCGAAGTCGCCCGCCGCGTACATGACGGTGTACGCGGCGTCCTGCGAGACCGGGCAGGACCGGGGCGAGTACACGACCACCGAGCGCTCCTCGATGCGCGGATCCCGCGAGCAAGCCGCGAGCAGTACGATCAGCGGCAGCGCCTTCTGCCTCATCGTCCGGCGCACAGTGTACGGCATCGGGCGGCCCGGGCCCCCATGATACGATCCGCTCGACTTGTACCCGCAGGTCTTCGGCAAGTACGTCCTCGAGCGCGAGCTCTCGCGTGGAGGGATGGCGCGTGTGCTGCTCGCGACGCTTCGCGGGGCCGGCGGGTTCGAGAAGCGCCTCGTCGTGAAGCAGATCCGCGACGAGCTGGCGTACGACCAGCAGTTCGTGCGCCGCTTCGTCGAGGAGGCGAAGACGACCGTCGCCCTCTCGCATCCGAACATCGTCCCGGTCTACGAGCTGGGCGTCGAGGCGGGCACGTACTTCCTCGCGATGGAGCTCGTCGAGGGCCTCAGCATCGCCGAGCTCCTCCGCGACAAGGACGAGGACGGCAAGAGGCGCGTGCTCACGCCCGAGGAGGGCGCATACCTCGGCATGGAGGTGTGCCGCGCGCTCGAGTACGCGCATCGCCGGATGAAGGTGGTCCATCGCGACATCACGCCGAGGAACGTGATGCTCGACGAAGAGGGCCAGGTGAAGCTCATCGACTTCGGGATCGCGGCGCCGGCGCGCGTCGCGGGCCACGAGATCCTCGGCTCGCCCGGGCACATGCCCCCCGAGCAGGTCGAGGGAAAGGCGCTCGGCCCGGCCACCGATATTTTCGCCGTCGCGGTGCTCCTGATGGAGGCGTGGACGGGCGTGGCGCCGTTCCGTCGTGCGACGCCGGAGGAGTGCGACGCGGCGATGCGCGAGCCGCACCCGAAGCCGAGCGACTTCGATCCACGGCTCGCGCCGCTCGACGAGGCGATCGGACGAGCGATGCGCCTCGATCCGCGCGAGCGGCAGCAGCAGGCGAGCGAGCTCGGTCGCGCGCTCCGCAAGTTCCTCGCCGGTCTCGACCCGAGCGACCTCGCGCGCACGCTCGGCGATCGCGTCCGCGATCAGCGCACCGCGCAGTCGCTCCCGCCGCCGTCGTCGGCGAAGGGCTCGCCGCGCACCGTGCAGCCGAGCCACGGCGAGATCGGGACCAAGACGTTCGCCGCACGCCACGAGGCGCTCCAGTGGTCGACGCCGCCGCCGAGCAGCGCGGTGCCGCCGGACGTGCCGAGCACGCGGAAGCTCGCGGAGGCGACGCCCGCGGCGAAGAACGATCCCGCGATGTCGATCCCGACGCCGCTCATGGTCGAGCCGGTCGATCTCGACAAGCTCGAGACGATCGCCACGCGTCCGCTCGAGACGCCTTCGCGCGCGAGCGCTGCGCCCGCGAAGCCGAAGCGCTCGATCGCGCCCTTCGCGGCGGCGGCCCTCGCGATCGTGGCGGGGGTCGCGGTGTGGCAGACGCGGAGCACGACGACGACCGAGTCCGCGCGCCGCGCGCCGGCCGAGGCGAGCGCGACGGCCACCGTGTCCGCGCCCACGGCGAAGGAGACGGCGCCGGTGCCTTCGGCGATCGTCCCCGTCCCGAGCGCGCTCCCGGTCGTGACCGCGAGCCCGGTGCCTCCGCCGCACGGCACGACGGCGCCGCCCGTCCCGACCGGGTCCTCGTCGTCCGCGACCGTCACGGGACGCGCCACCGTGTCGTTCCTCGGCGACCCGGGCACGCGCGTGTCGATCGACGGCGTGTCGCGCGGCGCCTGTCCGGTGCGCATGACGCTCGAGCCGGGGCAGCACGAGGTCCGCTTCGTCTTCGAGCCGACGGGCGAGAGCCGCGGCGAGCGCTTCAGCGTGAAGGCGAACGAGCGCGTGACCGTCCGCGCAGAGTTCACCGGCGCGACGCCCATGGTCCGGATCCAGCGCTAGTGCGGCGCTCGCTCGTCCTCGTCATCGGATGGCTCGCGGCGTGCGGTCCGCGCGAGCGGCAGCCGGCGTCGGCGTCTGCGTCGGCGATCGAAGAGACGTGCCGCACGACGGTGGTGCCGAAGAACGCCGAGCGTCCGCCCGCGCCGCCGGTGCCGCCGGTGCCGCCATCGCGATTGATCGCGCACGTCGACATGCGCCTCGCGCCGATCGCGCAGGAGCTCGATGCGCGCGTCCCGCGCCGCGTCGCCGACGAGCGCAACCGCGGGATCGGCATGGCCGGCCACCTGAACTACACCGTCGATCGTGGGCCCTTCGCGATCGCGATCGAGGGCGACGCGATGCTCGTCCGGACGGAGCTCCGCGGTCACGCCGAGGCGTGCGCGAACGGGCGCTGCTACGCCTCGTGCGATCCCGTCGCGGTCGCGACGGCCGCGGTGCCGCTCCGCCTGACGCCCGAGTGGCGCTTCGCGCCGTCACGGGTGAGCGTCGCCTTCACGCGCGGCTGTCAGGTGCGCGCGCTCGGCGGCTTCGTGCGCGTCGACGTGACGCCGACGATCGAGGGCCAGCTCGGGCCGGCGCTGCGCAACGTGGAGAAGGAGATCGACGCGCGCCTCCCGCAGCCGCGCCCCCAGGCCGAGCGCCTGTGGAAGGAGCTGTCCGCGCCGCGCTCGCTGCCGCTCGGATCGTGCGTGGTCGTCAACCCGCGCGGGATCGTGCAGGGGCCGGTCACCGGCCTCGGCTCCTCGCTGCGCGTCCGCTTCGGGCTCGTCGCCTCGCCCGAGCTGCGCACCCGTTGCGGCGATCCTCCGGCGGCGGTCCCGCTGCCCCCGCTCGCGCACGACCCGCGCTTGCCCGCCGAGGACGATCTCGTCGTCGCGATGGTGTCGCCGATCGCGAACGCCATGGCGTCGCTCGCGCCGAGCGAGCCCTTCGACCTCGACGGCTCGCGCGTGCGGATCACGAGAGCGACGGCCGTGTCGGCGGGCGCGGCCCTCGATGTCGATCTCTCGCTCCGGGGCGAAGCGTGCGGCGATCTCGCCACCCGGACGCCGCTCGCGTGGACGGACGACGGCAAGGCGATCCGCTTCACCAGCCCGGACCTCGCGGCCGCTCCGCCGCTCACGCCGGCGCTCTCCCCGGACGCGCTGCGCGACGTGGTCCCGCAGCTCGCGTCGTCGCTCTCCGATCCGACGGTCGACGTGAAGGCGACGATCAAGGAGGCGAAGCCGCTCGCGGCCTACGCCCGCGGCGACGATCTCGCCGCCACCGTGCGCCTGCGCGGCACCGTCGACATCGCGCAGCGCTGAGCTCGTCACACAATCGGGGCCCCGCGCGACGCCGGGGAGTGAGCCGCGCACGCAAGCACCTGCTCGCCCTCGCCGTCGTCTGCGTCGCCGCCTGCCATCGACGCGGGTCGGAGCCCCCGCGACCGCACGTGCTCCCCGCCGCCGCCGCTACGCCTGCGTCGAAGAACGCGGTCGTTCGTCCGCTCTCGTCCTCGTCGGGCACGAGCGTCGCGCTCGCCGACGTCGACGGGCTCCGCACCGCGATCGTCGCGGACGAGGACGAGCACGCGATCGCGCTCGTCGATCTCGGTGCGCGGTCGGTCATCAAGACGCGCTCGCTCGAGGGCGCGCCCGGCCAGCTCCTCGTCGCGCCGGACGGACGCGTGTTCATCGCCCTGCGCGATCGGGCGCGCGTCGTCGCGTTCGACGTGCGCGAGGACCACGAGCTGGTGGAGGTCGCGCGCCAGGACACCGGCGACGAGCCCTGGGGGCTCGCGCTCACGGCGGATCGAACGACGGTGCTCGTCACGACCGTCGGGGCGGCGCGGCTCGAGGCGTTCTCCGCCGCCGATCTCGCGCCCCGCTGGGCCACCGCGCTGCCGCGCGATCCACGAAGCGTCGCGGTCGGGCCGGACGGTAGCCGCGCCTTCGTCACGCACGCGACCGGATCGGTGCTGTCGTCGGTCGATCTCGCGACCCGGACGGCGTCGCGCGTGGCGCTCGACGCGCGCGAGCGGCGGCGCGACTTCGATCTCGAGCGCTCGCTGAAGCCCAAGTCGTCGTCGATGAAGATGGCCCATCCGTCGCGCGTCCGGATCACGATGAAGCGCACGGCGACGCAGGGGTTTGCGCTCGCCTCGATCGGCGACGAGATCCTGCTCCCCGAGAGCCTCGTGATGACGTCGGACAGCGCGCAGATCCCGACGGGCTACGGCTCGATCGAGCAATCGACGCTCGGCACGCACGTCCCGTTCGTCGCCCGCGTCGACGCCGCGTCGCAGGCGCTCCAGAACGGCGCGTTCAGCGGGCCGGACGATCGCGTGTGCTTCGAGCGGGCGCCGCGCTGCCTCTTGCCGCGCGCGGCCGCCACCGACGGCAAGGTCCTCGCGGTCGCCTGCCTCGACTCGGGCGAGATCGCGATCGTCGATCCGAAGAGCGACGTCGAGCACGCGCCCGGCTGCACGAAGGCGCTCGCGGCACGCACGCGGATCCACGTCGATCAGCCGTCGGGCGTCGCGATCGATCCCGCGGACGGCACCGTCGTCGCGTTCTCCTCGATGACGCGCTCGCTGACCGTCGCGCGGCTCGACGGGGGCGCGGAGCCGGCGACGATCGCGCTCGCTCCGCGTGCGGTGGAGCCCTCCGCGTCCGTGGTGCTCGGCCGTCGCCTGTTCCACACGAGCAACGACCCGCGGATCGCGCGAGACGGCCGCGCATGCGCGAGCTGTCATGTCGACGGGCGCGAGGACGCGCTCGTGTGGCCCACGCCGAAGGGCAAGCGGCAGACGCCGATGCTGGCCGGGCGCATCGCCGACACGGCGCCCTACGGATGGAACGGCGAGCACGCCACGCTCGCGATCCACATCGAGAGCACGCTGAAGAACCTCGGAGGGAAGGGCCTCCCTCCCGCGGAGATCGCCGCGCTCGCGGACTACGTCGCGAGCATGAAGGCGCCGCCTCGCCGCGTGCAGGCCGACGCGACCGTGGCGCACGGCAAGGCGATCTTCGAGTCGAGCGAGACCGGCTGCGCGACGTGCCACGACGGACGCACGCGCTTCACCGACAACGAGGCGCATGCGCTCGGTGCATCGCGGAGCGCCTTCGCCACGCCGTCGCTCGCGTTCGTCGGACAGACCGCGCCGTACTTCCACGACGGGCGGTATGCGACGCTCGAGGAGCTGATCGAGAAGTGCGACGGCGAGATGGGCACTACGCGGCAGCTCTCCGCCGACGATCGCAGCGCGCTCGCCGCGTTCCTGCGGACGCTCTGAACCCGGCGTGAACGCGCTCGACGACGCGCTCCGGGCCGACCGCATCGAGGCGCACTTCACGCTCGGTTCGAACCGAGCCGCGCGGTAGACTCGCCGCGCGATGGCGACGACGCACCAGATCATCATCGAGCCGCATGCACTCGTCGTCGGACTGCCCGACGAGCACGTGGCCCTGTGCCACGAGGTCATGGGCGAGGCCGGGCTGCGCGTCGACGTCATGCGCACCGGCCTCGTGGCCGCGTGCGAGCGCATCCCGAGGGCGCTGCCCCAGATGGTCGTCGCCTCGGTGGCGCTCGGACCGGACGCGCTCGACATGCTCGAGGACCGGGCGATCGCCGTGGGCGCCGTGTTCCTCCTGCTCGGCGAACGGCCGGACTACGAGGCGATGGGGCGTCAGCTGGAGACCGGCGTGGCCCTCGCGCGCGAGCGCTTCGGCAGGCGCAGCAGCGTCCCGCCGAGCTGACTGGGCGCAGCCTTTACGCCGTGCTACTTGGCGGCGGAAGCCATGCCCGATTTCTTCGACATCAGCCGTCATCTCACCGCGGAAGAGCGCGCCATCCAGACGTCGGTGCGCCAGTTCGTCGACGCGCGCGTGCTGCCCGTCGTCGGCGATCACTTCGAGAAGGGGACGTTCCCGACCGACCTCATCCCCGAGATCGCGAAGATGGGCCTCCTCGGTTGCAATCTGCACGGATACGGCTGCGCCGGACTCTCCGAGGTCGGCTACGGCCTGGCGATGCAGGAGCTCGAGCGCGGCGACTCCGGCATCCGCAGCTTCGCGAGCGTGCAGGGCAGCCTGGTGATGTACCCGATCTGGTCGTACGGCTCCGACGCGCAGAAGGAGCGTTACCTGCCCGGCATGGCGAAGGGCGAGATCATCGGCTGCTTCGGCCTCACCGAGCCCGATCACGGCTCGAACCCGGCCGGCATGCGGACCACGGCCGTCGACGACGGCGACAGCTGGGTGCTCAACGGGACCAAGCGCTGGATCACGAACGGCAACCTCGCGCAGGTGGCGCTGGTCTGGGCGAAGGTCGGCGGCCAGGACGGCGAGGTCCGAGGGTTCCTCGTCCCCACGGACAAGAAGGGCTTCGAGGCGCGCCTCATCCACAAGAAGATGAGCCTGCGGGCGAGCGTGACGAGCGAGCTGATCCTCGAGGACGTGCGCATCCCGAAGGACGCGGTCCTCCCCAACGTGAAGGGGATGAAGGGCCCGCTCTCGTGCCTCACCGCCGCGCGCTTCGGCATCGCGTGGGGCGTCATCGGCGCGGCGACCGCCTGCTTCGACAGCGCGCTCGACTACGCGAAGCACCGGGTCCAGTTCGCGGGCAAGCCGATCGCGGCGCACCAGCTGGTCCAGGCGAAGTTCGCCGAGATGCTCACGCAGATCACGAGCGCGCAGCTGATGGCGCTCGAGGTCTCGCGGCTGAAGGACGAGAAGAAGCTGCGCCCTCAGCACGTGAGCATGATCAAGCGCAACAACGTGAAGATGGCGCTCGACGTGGCCCGTACGTGCCGAGACATCCTCGGCGGCAACGGGATCACGCTCGAGTATCCGATCATGCGCCACATGTGCAACCTCGAGACGGTCTTCACGTACGAGGGGACGCACGACATCCACACCCTCATTCTCGGGCAGGACATCACGGGCATTGCCGCGTACGATTGATCCTCGGAGGTGAGAGCCTTGGGGAGCTCGGCCGATGACCGCCGCACGTCGGAGCGCGTCGAAGCGCTCGTTCTCGTGCAGCTCGGTGACGACGAACGTTATGGGGTCACCCGCGACGTCAGCGAGCGAGGGCTGCTGATCGCGACGCGTTCCAGCTTCTCGCCCGGGGATCGGATCGAGATCGTGATCCACGACCCGGGCGGGCCGATCCGCGCCACGGCGCGTGTCGTGCGCGTCGTCGAGACGCCCCCGGAGGAGGCGTGGCGCTACCGCGTCGCCCTCGAGCTGGACGGGGCCATCCCGCCGGAGATCGTGGCCAAGGGCGCGGAGGCGGCGGCCACGCTGCTGCACCAGTCGAAGCCCCCGAGCAAGCCTCCGAGCAAGCCGCCGTCGAGCGCGAACGGCTAGCCGACGAACGTGTCGGCGAGCACGCCCGACTGGCGGAGCGCCTCGAAGAGGGCGATGCCGACGGCGTTCGCCAGGTTCAGCGAACGCACGGGGCCGATCGTGGGGATCCCCACGATCCGATCGGCGTACTTCTCGAGGAGATCGTCCGGCAGCCCGACGCTCTCCTTGCCGAAGACGAGCGCATCGCCCTTCGCGAAGCCGGCGTCGAGGTAGCTCTTCGACGTCACCGCGCTGAAGAGGTGGAGCTTGCCGCCGGGAGACTCCTTCTCGAAGGCGTGCATGAAGTGGGCGAAATCGAGATGACGGCGCACGTCGACGAGGTGCCAGTAGTCGACGCCCGCGCGTCGCACACTGTGCTCGTCGATGCGGAACCCGAGCGGGCCGACGAGATGGAGGGGCGACGCGGTCGCCGCGCAGAGCCGCGCCACGCTCCCGGTGTTCGGCGGGATCTCGGGCTCGACGAGGACGACGTGGAAAGGCGAGTGACCAGGGCTGTCGGACCCGCTCGTCCATCGCGCGCGGAGTCGTGGGGTGGTGTTCGACGTTCGGGGCATCGCTACGGTAACTTTCGTAGTTGGACTTTCGACCGGAGGCGACCCGTGCGCAAGGCTTGGTTCTTCGCTTGTTGGGGATTCGTCGGGATCAGCACGATCGGCGCGTGCGGTGGATCCAGCGACACCGATCTCTTCGGCTCCTCGGGGGGCGACACCACGAGCTCCACGTCGTCGAGCGGCTCGACCTCGGGCGGATCGACGTCGAGCGGATCGACGTCGAGCACCTCGACGTCGAGCGGCGGCAGCTCGAGCGGGAACACGTCGTCGAGCGGGAGCTCGGGGGCGTCGGGCTCCTCGGGCGAAGTCGATGCGGGACCGAAGGGATGCCGGCCGGCGGTCGCGGCCGACTGCGCGACCAACGAGTACTGCAAGGTCTCGTCGTGCGGGCAGGCGACGGGTGGAACGTGCACGAAGAAGCCGACCGCCGTCTCGCAGGACTTCGTCCCGGTCTGCGGCTGTGACGACGTCACGTACTGGAACGACGGCATCATGGCCTCGTTCGGCGTCTCGGCGAAGGCCGCGGGCGTCTGTCCGACCGGCAAGGCGTGCAACGGCGTGAGCAAGTGCCCGGACAAGCGGTTCTGCAACCGCGATCTCGGCAACGGCAACGGGCTCCTCTGCCCGGGGCTCACGGAGTCCGGCAAGTGCTGGGGCCTCCCGCCGAGCTGCCCGCCGCTCACCGGTAACCGGCGTCCGTGCGGGGCGAACCCGAACGGGTGCAAGTCGTTCTGCGACGTGATCCGCGCCGAAGATCCCTGGTACACGGACAACGCCGGCTGCAACTGAGGCTCACCGTCCTTGACGCACGCGAGCGCAGGACCGTAGCCTCGCCGCGTGATCGCCTTCGCGCGCCGCGGGACCTTCGCCGCAGCCGCCTGTGCGCTCGCCGTCGTGACGGCGACGCCGCTCGCGCGCGCGGGCAACATGGATCCGACGCCGGAGCGGCTCGTCACGCAGCCGCCGGGGCTGCCTCCGGGCCAGACCTGCCAGAGCGTCGCGGCGAATCCGGGGCTCGTCTCGCGTCCTCAGGACGTCACCTGCCGACCGAACAACGTCGCGTTCGCCAACATGGTGTCCGAGCTCGGCTTCGCGATCGCGCCGACGGCGTTCACCCCGGCGCGCACGACCGGCATGGGCGGCTTCTCGCTCACGCTCGAGGCGAGCTACACGCGCATCTCGGCGACGCGCACGACGCAGAACCCGGACGGGACGCTCACGCCGTTCTGGAAGCTCGGCACGCGCGGCGCGCAGGATCCGAACACGAAGCAGTTCTCGATCATCAACGACTCGCCCGACTCGCTCATCCAGGTCTACGCGCTGAAGGCGCGCAAGGGCCTGCCTCTCGGGTTCGAGATCGCCGGTTCGATCGGGTACGTGGCGAACTCGACGCTGTGGGTCGGCGGCGGCGATCTCCGCTGGTCGATCCTCGAGGGCTTCCGCAACGGCGCGCTCGGCCTGCTGCCGGACATCTCCGTCGGCGGAGGCGTGCGCACGCTGACCGGGACGTCGAAGCTCTACCTGACGACCGCCGCGCTCGACGTGAAGATCTCGAAGCCGATCCCGCTCGCCGACAGCGCGCAGCTCATCCCGTCGCTCGGCTACCAGCGCGTGATCATCTTCGGCGACTCGAACGTCGTCGACGCGACGCCCAACGTCGATGCGCAGCAGCAGTGCGGCTACGAGGGGCCGAGCCCGCAGAACGGCGCGCCGCTGTGCCGCAACCGCTACGCGAACGGCGAGCCGGCGAGCGCCGACTTCGGCAACAACTTCACCTTCGAGAAGGTGCGTGTACACCGCAACAAGGGGATGGTCGGGCTCCACTACCGCTACGAGCTCGTATGGCTCGGCGGGCAGTTCGCGGCGGATCTCAACGAACCGAAAGACGAGAACCCGAACATCGTCGGAAACCGGCAGTGGACCCTCTCGTTCGAAGGCGGCGTCTTCTTCTGAGCGTCGCCCTCGGGGCGACGTTCGCGGCCGCGTGCGTGCGCGGCGCAGGCAGCGGTGCGCCGATCGGCACGAGCGACCGCGTGCCCGCCGGGGGCGGAGCGAAGGACGTGCGTGACGCCGGCCTCGTCGACGGCGCCGGCTCGCTCCCGGCGGGGTACCGGACGACGTTCACGAAGGTGAACCGCGCGCGCTTCGTCTCCCAGGGGCACGCCACCGGCCGCTGGGAGGTCGACGTCTACGCGAACGAGGCGGCGCAGAAGGCGCTCGCCGCTCGCGCGCTCGAGGTGCCGGTCGGCGCGGTCGTCGTGCAGGAGCACTACGAGCGCACGGACAACGCCGCCGGACCGGTGATGGTGATGGAGAAGCGCGAGAAGGGCTACGCCCCCGAGCACGGCGACTGGCGCTGGGCGGTCGTCGGTTCGCAGGGACAGCTCGTGAGGGACGGTGTCGTCGCGTCGTGCGCCGGCTGCCACGACGACGCTCCGATGGACGGCCTCTTCCCGATCGTCGACTGAGACCGACCGGCGGGCGTGGTCGTCTGCCTCGGTCGAGCCGCCGACTGTGACGAGACGCGCCAGGTGGACGGCACACCGCCGCGTGATCGCGTGAGCGCAGCTGGTACGGATGCGGGCGCACGCCTTGCATTTCGGTTCAACCGCATGCAAGGAGGCGGCGCCGATGCGTTCAGTTCCAGGGATTGTCACCACGTCCTCGATGCGCTCCGCCAGCTGAGCGGCGCGAACGAGCTCGACGCGGTGATGCGCATCGTCCGGACGACGGCGCGCGCGCTGACGGGGGCGGACGGGGCGACCTTCGTGCTCCGCCGAGGTGACTCGGTGCTCTACGCGGACGAGGACGCGATCGCTCCGCTCTGGAAGGGCCGCACCTTCCCGGTCGCGGAGTGCGTCTCCGGGTGGTGCATGGAGCGCGGCGAAGCGATCGCCATCGCGGACGTCTTCGCCGATCCGCGCATCCCTTCGGTGGTCTACGAGCCCACCTTCGTGAAGAGCATGCTGATCGTGCCGATTCGCCAGCACGATCCGATGGGCGCCATCGGGACGTACTGGGCATCGAGGCACGAAGCGTCGATTCGCGAGATCGAGCTGCTCCAGGTCCTCGCCGACGCGGTCTCCGTCGCGGTGGATCGCGTGACGCTGATCTCGGCGGAGCGCGAAGCGCGCGAGCGCGCCGAGCGGATCCAGCAGGCGCAGTCCGACATGCTCCGGATCGTCGCGCACGACATCCGCAATCCCCTGAACGCGATGATGATGGGCGCGTCGCTGCTGCTGCGCGTGCCCGCGGACACCGAGATCGGGCAGCGCGTGCAGAAGCACGCCGGCGCGGTGCACCGGGCGGGCGTCCGGATGGAGCGGCTGATCGCGCAGCTCGTCGACTACGGCCGGCTGGAGGCCGGCGTCTTCTCGGTGTCGCCGCGTCCGGTGCCGGTGTCGTCGCTGCTCGAGCACGTGAAGGAGATCGAGGACGTCGCGCGGAAGGACGGCCACGCGATCCTGGTCTCGCCGCCCTCGGACGGGCTCGCCGTCGTCTGCGACGCCGATCGCATCGTTCAGGTCCTCTCGAACCTCGTGGGCAACTCCGTGAAGCACACGCCTCCCGGACGGACCGTGAGCGTCCTCGCGAGCCCCGAGGGCGACCGCGCGGTGCGCTTCACCGTCGCCGACGACGGACCGGGCATCCCCGAGGAGGTGCGCGCCGATCTCTTCACGCGCTACGGGCGGCGGGCCGACAGCGCACGCGGGACGGGGCTCGGGCTGTTCATCACCCGCGGCATCGTCGAGGCGCATGGCGGCGCGATCGACGTCGCGAGCGGCAGCGAGGGCACGCGCGTGTCGTTCACGTTGCCGCGCGCCCCCTGATGCCTGCTGTCAGCGCGCGTCACCGCGCATGGGCCCGGCCGTCGGCTGGCGCCGGCGCGCGCCGGCGCGCGTCGGCTGGCGCCGGCTCGCGTCGGCTCGTCAGACGAGGATCGTCAGATGAGGATGAGCGCGGCGAGCGCGGCGAAGATGACGAGCGCGCCGACGATCGTCGCGACCGCCGCACCGACGTACGACGTGCCGAGCGCGCGCTTGGCGGCGGCGCCCTCGAGGCGATAGCAGCCGCGCAGGAACGCCTTCGTCGCGCGGGTCGGAAGGCCCGAGCCGAGCTGGAGGATCTCGAGCGTGTGCTTCGCGCCCTCCTTGACGCCGACGACCAGCGCGCCGAGCGGCCCGATGACGAGATCCCATCCGCACGCATAGAGACCGAAGCGGAGCGCGCGGGTCTTCCGCGAAGGCGCGCCGTTCTTCGTCGCGCCGCGATCGATCGACAGGCCGTGGGCCGCGTGGGCCAGGACGAGCAGCCCGGCGAAGGCGGGAAGGCCCAGCACGATCACGCGGAGCGCGAGCGATCGCGCGGGCGCATCCATGACGACGTGGGTGAGCCACTCGGGCGCGACCACGGCCGCGACCGGGACGAGGAGCGCCAGCATCGACGCGGCGGCGAACAGCTCGCAGAGCGCCGCGAAACGCAGGGCGGGCATCACCGGCCCGTCCGGGAGCGCCTCGAAGAACGACTCGGCGTCGCGGGTCGTCGAGCGCGCGGTGGACCAGAGGCGGGCGAGGGCGGGGCCCGCGGGCCGCTCCCACGCGACGATCGCCACGATGCCCGAGCGAGACTGCTCGTGCTCGCAGCCTGTGCAGTCGGGATCGTCGCAAAGTGCGCAGACGACCGCCGCCGGGACGTCGACGAGCTCGCGATCGAGGCGTTCCTCGAGCGACTCCTCGCGCGTTCGTCGTCGGCGGAGCGGTGCCATCCTCTCCGGAGCATGCCTCCATCCTCGACGCCGCGCCAATGCGCGCACGACGGCGCCGACGCCGAAAGGTCGGCGCCGCGTGCGACGCGGTTCGATCGGGTTCGGCCGTTTCTCCCTTACTTCTCCATCGCCTCACCTCCTTTCTGGCTGGTTCGGAACCGAGTGCGGAGCACCACACGATCGGCTTCCTGGACCCAGGCGCCGTGTGGCGCCCCGCACTCCCTATCCGCTTGGTGTTCGCCGTCGCCGTCCGCCGCGCGCTGCGGATGACGATGCCCCACGCATGAGCACGACACGCGCCAGGATCGCGATCGAGTGATCTCGCGCACCTGCGGGGCGTGACCCTATGGCCCGGCCACTTTTCCCCTGGCACGGGCCAGCTGCTGCCCCGGCCTTCGGCCGCTCCCGAGCGCCGGGCGACGACCGATCGCGCGGCGCGGACGAGGGAACGCGCGGGGCGATCGACGATCGAGCGACGACGCTCGCGACGTCGCCGCGCGAGCGATCAGTGGACCGGCTGGCCCTTCGAGGTACCCCGCGCGACCTTGATGTCGTCGATCCGTCCGCCGAGCCGGAAGGACACGAGCACCGCGAGGATCGACACCGCGAGCACGCCGTAGATCGGCCAGTCCCACGTGTACCGGACGGGCACGATGCCGCCCCGCGGGGGCTTCGACAGGAGGATGCCGACCGAGATCGCCGGGATCGCGCTGAGGAATGCTGCCGCGACTCGCGCCCCGCGCAGGTGCATGATCGTCCGGCGGCTGAGGACGGTCGGGATGAGGACGCTCCACCCGACGAAGGCCGCCCAGAGCCATCCGATTCGCTCGTGCGCGAGGGTGAAGCCGGACTTGGCGTCGATGTAGGGCATCGTCAGCCGCACCCACGGCAGGAAGAACAGCACGATGCCGGCGACGGCGAGCACCACGAGCGCCGCGCGCCCGCGGCCCGCATAGGTCCACGGCAGGAGCTCCATCTCGGGGGCTGTCGGGACGCCCGCCTCGTCGTGCATCGCGTCGATGGAGGGCGGCAGCTTGTGGAGCTGCGCGAGCTCCATGCCGCACACCGGGCAGGCCTTCGCCTCGCCCTCCTCGAACATTTCACGGCAGAAGGGGCAGGCGAGGAGCGCCACGCGACGAGCATAGGCAGACCGGACCGAGGCGACCATCTCTCGATGGGACAGGCGAAAGGCTTTGCGGGTTCCCGCGCGAGGAGGAGAATGCGGCACATGGCACGACCCTCCAAGCTCGAGCGTGGCGACGTCGACGCGTGGCTCGCCGCGCACCCCGGCTGGACGCGCGAGGGCGAGGACGCGATCGCCAAGCGGTTCGATCTGCCGGACTTCGCATCCGCGCTCGCCTTTGCGGTCCGGCTCGGGATGGTCGCCGAGAAGCGCGACCACCATCCCGACGTCCTCATAGGCTGGGGCAAGGCTCGCGTGGTGTGGACGACACACGACGCGAAGGGCATCACGCGTCTCGACCTGGAGCTCGCCGAGGCCACCGACTCCCTCTCGAGGTCATGAACGAAGAGAAGCTCCTCCAGGAAGCGCGCAAGCGCGTCGAGGGTCGCATCAAGGCGATCGTCGGCGACGGGGACATGCCGCGCTTCGCCGAAGCCCTGACCCATCCGAGCTACGCGAACGAGTCGAGCGAGCCGGACAACCAGCGGCTCGAGTTCCTCGGCGACGCGGTCCTCGGTCTCTGCGTGAGCGAGCTGCTCGCGCGCACGCGCCCCGAGGCCGACGAGGGCACGCTGACGCGCATGCGGAGCGGCCTCGTCAACGCCGAGGCGCTCGCGCGCTGGGCGCGGGCGGAGAACATCGGCGAGGCGATCGCCCTCGGGCGCGGCGCGCGCGCGGGCACCGAACGCGAGCAGACGAACGTGCTTGCCGACGCCGTCGAGGCGCTCGTCGCCTGCGTGTACGAGGCGCACGGGCTCAAGGGCGCGCGCAAGCTCGTCGAGCAGGTGGTGAAGGAGCCGATGCAGGAGGTCGAGCGGCTCGGATCGCGCGATCCGAAGAGCCTCCTCCAGGAGCAGGTGCAGGCGCGCGGCCTGCCCGCGCCGACCTACCGCGTGAAGGGCATGCGCGGCCCGCAGCACGATCCGACGTTCGAGGTCGAGGTGCTGGTCGGTGAGGACGTCGTCGGCGTCGGCGAGGGGCGCTCGAAGCGCGTCGCGGAGCGCGCCGCGGCGATGGCGGCGCTCACTTCCCCGAGTCCGACGACCGAAGCGGCGACTTCGGAGTCGAACGCGGGATCGTGAGGCCGGCGTCCGTCGCTCCGAGCTCGATGATCTTCAGGAGGTCGTAGTTCACCTCCTTGACGTTCCTCGCGCGGAGGTCCGTCATGAGCTGCTTCTCGGCGCCCTCGGTGCGCTCGCGATAGATCGTGGTGCGGATCTGCGCGGCCGACTCCTCGAGCGTCCGCTTGTTCGCCGGCACGGTCGCGCGGCGCCACACGACGGCGAACGCGCCCGCCTCGGGGACCGGCTGCGGGACGAATTCGCCATCCTTCACCGCGCCCGCCGCCTGGACGAGGGCCGGATCGACCTTCAGTCCCGCCTCGTTGCTCGTGCCGTCGGCCGCGAGGAAACCGAGGTTGCCGCCGCGGAAGTTGGTCGCTTTGTCGATGCTGTGCTCGCGCGCCAGATCATTGTACTTTGCAATCGTCGGCTCGCGCTTCGCCGCCGCGAGGACCGTCTCGGCCTCCTCGCGCGTCTTGCACAGGATCCGCCAGAGGTTGACGCGTTCGGGAGAGTCGAACCGCGACCGGTTCTCCTCGTAGAACTTCTTCACGTCTTCCATCGGGATCGCGTTCGGAGGCGGCGTGTCCTTGCGCAGCGCGCGGAGCGTCGC
>JBDHVD010000153.1:0-17369 GCA_039809525.1 Labilithrix sp.
CCACCCCATCAGCTTCGGGATGTACTCGTTGTCGGCGCCGACGACGATCACGCGGCCGGTGTGCTGGCGGCCCGCCTCGCCCCAGTACCACATGAAGAACGGGTGCGCCGGATGGTACGCGTGGCCCGTGCGGTACGCCTGGATGTACGCCGGGTTCGAGGCGAACTTCGCCTCGTAACGCTTGTGCAGCTCGAGCGCGTCGCGCGTCTCGGGCAGGAGGTTGTGCACGAACTCGATGTACGGAGCGTGGTGCTCCTTGTCGAACTGATCGGTGCACGGATGCGTGACGATCATCGTGCCGCCCTTCTTGAGGAGCGGCTTGCCCTTGTACATGTTGAACAGGTACCCGTTCACCATCACCTGCACGAGGAGCGGGTTGAGGAACGAGTTCACGTTGTACGGGCTGATGTACGGCACGCCGCACACCACGA
The DNA here is from genome assembly GCA_039809525.1 of Labilithrix sp. Lineage (GTDB taxonomy): Bacteria > Myxococcota_A > Polyangia > Polyangiales > Polyangiaceae > Labilithrix. The sequence continues at coordinate 432 of JBDHVD010000153.1, forward strand.
TGTCGGCCTGGCCCTTCACCGGCACGAGGTACTGCTCGTAGCAGCGCGCGAGCGTCTGCTCGTGCACCGCCTCGGTCTCGCCGGCGAAGACGCCCGTGACGCCGTAGGGCGAGGGCACCTTCTGGAAGATCGCCTGGCGCGCCGGCTGCGGGACCTTCGAGAGGGTGACGTTCAGCGCCTTGAGCGCCGCCTTCTCCATGCCCGACAGGTCGTCCTCGTTCTTCGCGAGGAACTCGAGCGGGCGATCGAACATCCGGTTGTTGATCGTCGTCTCGATGGTGAAGACGTTCAGCTTCTTGTTCGCGAGCTTGCCCATCCGCTCGACGCTGGTCGCGAGCGCGGAGCTCGACGGATCCATGTACGAGTGGCAGTCGCGCATCGTCTTCGGGTTGTGATGCGCGCGGAGGCTCTTGTACCCGCAGAAGCCGACGGCCACCGACTTGTGCCCGCCGTCCATCGGGACGAGGTTCAAGTTCACGTAGATGACGAGATCGGCCTCCACCGCCTGGCGGTTCAGCTCGACGACCTCGCCCTCCTCCGTCGTGCCGATCTCGACCATGTTCTTCAGGTCTTCGGCGTCGTGGTTGTAGAGGCGGTGCGGGTAGTACGCGTTGTAGATCCTGTCGCCCACGACGTGCCGGATCTCCTCGCCGGTCATCCGGCGGTGCACGCTCGTCGCGATGATCATCGTGACGTCCTCGACGCCGTGATCGGCGAGCGTCTGGAGGACGACGGTGAGGACGCGCTCGCGCACGTCCGGGCGGCGCATCGGCGGGAGCGGCAGCGAGATGTCGTCGATGCCGATGACCACCTTCATCCCCGGGCGCAGCTTCGCGTGCAGCGGCTCGGAGTTGTACGGATGGTTGATCGCGTAGCGGATCGCCGCCTCGACGTCCTTGAGCGGCGCGAGCGGCGGCTTCGGATAGATGCAACGCGTGCCGGGCGGCAGGTCCACCTCGACGAGGCGGTCGCCGGAGAAGAGGGTGCGCGGAGCGCTCTTGCGATCGAGGGTGACGACGAGCGGATGAGACATCGCGGCGGCGGCTGTACCACGGCCCCGCCGCGACGTGAAATCCCCCTGATTCCCCCCGAATCCGGGTCGCGGTCACCGCGACGCGGTCTTCGCACCTCCCTCGCGGCGCTGGAGCTTGGTCGCGGTCGCCTTCTCGATGAAGCTGGCGATGTTCCTGCGGGCCGCGCCCTCGTTCGCGAGCCGGAGGCGGGTCGAGCCGATGACCGCGTCGAACAGGACCGCGCCGCTCTTGGCGTCGGCGACGACGTATCCGACCGTCGCCGTCACCTCGGGGGATCGTCGGACGTCGGGCAGCGATAGACCTCGGCCCAGAGCTTCCGATTCGTGCGCGTGACGAGCCTGTCTGGCTCGCGTGTGGTGACGCGCTCGTCGCGGTCTTCGCCGCGCACGATGTAGCTCGTCGCGCCGTGACGTGCGGCGGTGACCGCGATGTCGTCGATCGCGCCGTCGCCCTCGGCATGCACGACCCCGAGCGGGGTGCACTCGGGGGCGACGGACTTCACGCGATACGCCTCCTTGACCGCCGGCATGTCGCTCGCACCCTTCGCGGGGCGGAACTCCGCCGGATCGCTGGCGCACGAGACCACGGCGATCGAGGCGAACAGGATCGACGCGCGCATCGGCGGGGCGAATAGCACGGCTCCGAAGAACGCACCCGCGTGAAAAGCCGGTGAATCGAGCGCTGCCACCCGAGCGCGGACGACCGCGCGGTCTCACGGTGCTCGCCATGCCCCGGCTCTCCGTCACGAAGCATCAGGTGCCCTGGCGTCGCGAGCGGCGGATGCGCGTCGTCCACCTCACCGACGTCCACGTCGGACCGACGACCCCGCGCCGCTTCCTCGGCGAGGTCGCCGACGTCGCCTCTTCCCTCGAGCCCGACCTCGTCGTGCTGACCGGGGACTACGTCAACGCGTCGCTCGTGCACCTCGAACGCATCACCGAGCTCGTTCGCGCGCTGCCGAGGCCGTGCATCGCCACGCTCGGCAACCACGATCACTGGACCGACGCGCGGCGCGTGTCGAAGGCGCTCGAGCGCGGCGGCGCGCACGTGCTCCGGAACGAGTCGCTGTCGATCGACGCGCTCTCCGTCGTCGGCGTCGACGACGGGCGCTCCGGGCACGCCGACGTCGAGCGCGCGTTCGCGCGGGTGACGCGGCCGGAGGAGGCGCTCGTGCTCACGCACTTCCCGCGGACCGCGGAGGAGATCGCGCGGGCCGGTGCACCGCTGGTCCTCTCGGGTCACACGCACGCGGGCCAGCTGCACTTCCCCCGCGTCACCGAGGCGGTCGCGCGGCTCGTCGGCCACCGCTACCTGCACGGGTTCTACCGCGTGGGCCCGCGCACCGATCTCTACGTGAACGCCGGGCTCGGTCACGCGGCCCTGCGGGCCGGCCGGGCGCGTCCCGAGCTCGCCGTGTTCGACCTCGGACCGTCGATGTCGCACCCGTCATGATCCTCGTCTTCGGGACGATCGGTGTTAGCGTTTCCGTCTGGAGTCGGTCAGGTGATCGGACGACGCGCGCTCCACGCGATGATGGCCGCCGCGAGCCTCGCCGGGCTCGTGCTCGCCGGCGCATGCGGTCTCGACGCGGTCGGTCTCGCGCACGACGACGGCGTCGACGCGAACGGAGGCCTTCCTCCGTCGGCGCTGCCCGACGCGCGGGCCGACGACGTCGAGGCGGGCGAGGCCGATGGAGGCGGAGGGGATGCCGACGCGGGGCCGGTCGATCCGTGCGCCGCGAAGGGCGGGCCCGCGATGGTCCGCGTCGACGCGGGCTTCTGCATCGACACCACCGAGGTCACGAACGCGCAGTACGCGCCGTTCCTCGCGTCGCTCGACGGAGGAGCGGACGCGGGCGACGTCCCCTCGTTCTGCGAGTGGAAGACGGGCTATGTCCCTTCGACGTGGTCGGGCACGCCGCCGACCCATCCCGCAGGACAGGAAGACCTGCCGGTGCACGCGGTCGACTTCTGCGACGCGTGGATGTTCTGCCGCTGGGCGGGCAAGCGCCTCTGCGGGACGCTCGACGGCAAGCGGACGCCGGCGGCCGAGGTCGCCGACGCGCAGGCGAGCGCGTGGACGTGGGCATGCAGCGCGGGAGGCGCGCGCGCCTATCCCTACGGAGCGACCTACGACGGCACGGCGTGCAACACCGACGACATCATCGGCGAGCCGGTGAAGGTCGGATCGTTCGTCAAGTGCGAGGGCGGCTATCCCGGCATCTTCGACATGAGCGGCAACGCCTGGGAGTGGGACGACAGCTGCGACCCCGGCGGTCCGAACGCGACCTGCCGTCTTCGCGGCGGCTCGGTGACACGCGGCGAGGGCGAGGTCCGCTGCACCACCGCGCTCACGACGTCGCGCAACGACAACGCCGGCAACAACGGCATCCGCTGCTGCAAGTACTGATCGGGTCGCGAGCCTGGTGCGCGCTTGATCCTGGATCGTCTCGGTAGGGTCACGCGTTCGCTTCGTTGCGCGTCCCGCTGCGCGGCGGCGGTACTTGGTGCCGCCATGCACCGTCGTACGAAGCTCGGGCTCGGCCTCATGCTCGCCATCTCGACCGTCGCCGTCTTCACGGCGTGCGGGAGCGAGGCCGAGGACAGCACGTTCGCCGAGGGCGCGAACGGCGCGGGCGGCGCGACCACCTCGGGCACCTTCGGCGGCCCGAGCGAGGACGGCGGAGCGACGCCCGGCTGCGAGGGCCTCGCGTGCCAGCAGGTCGATTGCGGCGGCGGCGCGACGACGACGCTCACCGGCGTGGTCACCGCGCCGAACGGGACGCTGCCGCTCTACAACGTGATCGTCTACGTGCCCAACGCGCCGCTCGAGCCGATCGCGAACGGCGCCTCGTGCGACCGCTGCGGGAACGTCTCGGGCAAGCCGCTCGTCTCCGCGATCACCGACGTCGAGGGCCGGTTCGAGCTGAAGAACGTGCCGGTCGGCGACGACATCCCGCTCGTCGTGCAGGTCGGCAAGTGGCGGCGCAAGGTGACGGTGCCGAAGGTCGACAAGTGCGTGGCGAACCCGGTGACGAGCACGCTCACGCGTCTGCCGAAGAACAAGGCGGAGGGGGACATCCCGCAGATCGCGGTCACCACCGGGCGCTGCGATCAGCTCGCGTGCCTCTTGCCGAAGCTCGGGCTAGATGCGTCGGAGTTCACCGCGAGCTCGGGCCCGGGGCGCCTGCACGTCTATCGCGGCGCCGCGCATCCGACGAGCAACCCCGTCCCCGCGCCCGCGCCCACCGGATCGCTCGACGCGACGGCCCTCACCGGCAGCCTCGCGACGCTGAAGAAGTACGACATGGTCATGCTCTCGTGCGAGTGCGGCGAGCACGACGAGACGAAGCCTCCGGCGGCGAAGCAGGCGCTCTACGACTTCGCGAGCGCGGGCGGGCGCATCTTCGCCTCGCACTTCCACTACACCTGGGCGGACACCGGTCCGCTCGCGACCGCCGCGGACTGGAGGGGCAGCCCGAACAACCCGGAGAACCCGCCGGGCCCCTACCTCATCGACACCACGTTCCCGAAGGGCGCTGCCCTCGCGTCGTGGCTGGTGAAGGTCGGCGCGTCGAGCAAGGCGGGCGAGATGCCCATCAGCCAGCCGCGTGAGAACGTCGGCGCGGTCGTCTCGCCGACGCAGAGCTGGGTCTATCGCAACACCGCCGACTCGACGATGCCGCGATCGACGAAGTACCTGAGCGTGAACACGCCCGTCGGCAAGCCGGTCGACGATCAGTGCGGGAAGTTCGTGTTCGCCGACATGCACCTGTGGGGCGGCGACGTGCAGGATCCGGCGACCGCGCTGCCGAACGACGGCTTCCCGGCCACGTGCGGGACGGAGCTCACGCCGGAGGAGAAGGCGCTCGCGTTCCTCTTCTTCGATCTGTCGTCGTGCGTGCAGGACGACACGAAGCCGCCGGCGCCGCCGCTGCCGCCGGTGCACTGAGCGCGGGCGCGCGGCCGGTCAGTTGACCGACTTCTTGTCGAGCGTGAGGACCGGCCAGCCGTACGTGCGCGCGAGGCGCTCGAGCTTGCCGTCCGGGTTCACCACCGCCGGGTGCCCGACGACGCTGAGCATCGGGACGTCGGAGTAGCTGTCCGAGTACGCGAAGCACTCGTCGAGATCGTGGCCGTGCTCGCGCGCGTGCTCGCGGACGAGGCGCGCCTTCTCCGGACCGGCGACGACGGGACGGAGCAAGCGGCCCGTCGCGAAGTTGTCCTTGATCTCGAGGCGGTTCGCGATGACGTGCGTGGCGCCGAGGTGATCGGCGAGGCGCTTCATCAGGAAGTCGAGCGCGCCCGACACGAGCACGACGTCGTGCCCTTCGTCGCGGCACCGCGAGACGAGGTCCTTCGCCGAGGGGAAGATCGCCTTCTTCAGCACCGACTCGAACGCGTCGTCGGCGAGCACGCGCAGGCGGTCCTCGCTTGTGCCCTCGTACGAGGAGAAGAGGACCTCGTTGAACATCCGGCGGTCCTGCATCTCCGCCCAGACCATCCGCGGGCTGTTCAGCGCCGCGCGCGCGAGCTTCTGCAGGCTCCGCATCGGGGTGCGCTGGTGCATCAAGTAGTAGAGGGTCGGGTGGATCAGGTTCGTGCGAACGAGGGTCCCGTCGACGTCGAAATAGCTGGCTGCCACGGCGCGCCAGTGAATGGCGCGGGGCGGCGAGGGTGTCAAGCGGCTCCCACCTCTCGGCACACTCCGTGAAGGTCCTCCCGCCGTGGTCCGGACCACCCCTCGAAATTCCCGTACTTCCGCGCTGGCCGCCTGGATCGTGTGGATCGCCGGCACCACGGTCACCGTGGCGACCGCCGGCTGCGCCCCGTCCGCGGACGACGGATCGGGGGAGGCCTCCGAGGACGCCATCTTCGGGGGCGTCCGCGACGACGACGGCCGGGGCGGGTCGAACGTCGTGGCGCTCCGCGTCGGCAACGGCGGCACCTTCGATCTCTGCTCGGGCGCGGTGATCGCGCCGAACGTCGTCCTCACCGCGCGTCACTGCGTGGCGCGGACGGTGAGCGACGCGATCTCGTGCGACGAGAACGGCCGATCCGCGAGCGGCCCGCAGCTCGCCGGCGATCAGGCCCCCGAGGACGTCGCCGTGTTCGTCGGCGCGACGCCGAGCTTCTCGCGCACGCCGAGCGCGCTCGTGAAGACGATCGTCGCGCCCGAGGGCGACGCGCTCTGCGACTCGGACATCGCGCTCCTCGTCCTCGATCGGAACCTCGAGGGGGTCACGCCGCTCGCCGTGCGCTTCGCGGCGCAGGCCCGCCTCGGCGAGGAGATCCGCGCGGTCGGCTACGGCAAGAACGACGCGAAGACCCCGATGGGCACGCGCTTCCGCCGCGAGAACGTCCCCGTGCTCGCGATCGGCAAGGGCATCTCGCCGAGCAAGACGCGGCTCGGCCCGCGCGAGTTCGAGGTCGGCAAGTCGATCTGCGAGGGCGACTCCGGCGGCCCGGCGATCAGCGAGCTCACCGGCGCGGTCATCGGCGTCGTCTCGCGCGGCGGGCCGTGCGGCGACGACTTCGGTCACGTCTACACGTCGACCGCCGGCTTCGAGGACCTCTTCACGCGCGCGTTCACCGCCGCCGGCGACCGCCCGATCGTCGAGGCGAACACGCCGCCCGAGGACGTCGCCGCGACGCCGAAGGCGAGCGCCGATCCCGCGCCGCCCGAGCCCGCCCCCGCGCCGAAGGCCGGCGGCTGCGCGATGTCCTCCTCGCCGAGCACCGCGCCCGGCGCGGGCCTCTTCGCGCTGATCGGCCTCGCGCTCCTCGGCCGCCGTCGCTCGCAGCCCCGCGCCCGCTGAGCGACGCGGGCGGCGTCCGCTCGATGAGAGCTTCCCCGAGTGTGCGAGCGCCACGAGCTCGAGGTGAGCGAGGCTGTCGTCGAGCGCATCGCCGCGCGAGCTCACGCTTCGAGCGCGACGGCGTCGCCCATCTCTGCGGCGAAGAGCGCGACGAGCTCGTCGCGAGTCAGCTCGCCGGCGGCGAGTCGCTCGATGTGCCCCGCCCATGCGAAGCCGACCTTCAAGACGTGGCCATTCAGCTCGAGGAACGCCAGCGCCACGACGAGCGCCGGACGCCGTCTTGTCCGCCATGGGCAGCGAGCACCGCGGCATGCGCGACCTCCACCTCTTCGACGTCGAGGAAGACGACGTCTGCGAGCTTCACTTCGCGAGCTCGGACAAGATCTCTTCGTGGACCTTCACCACGCGCTCGACCGCGGCTTCGAAGCGCGCGCGCTTGGCCTGTTTCGCGCCTTCATCGAGGCTCGCCCTCGAGCTCGGCGGCGATGAGCGCGCGGTCCTCCGCCGACATCTGCAAGAGCTCATCGAGCAGCTGGCGGGCGCGGGCGTTCTCGTCATTCAGTGCACGCCTCTGCGGCGAGCCACCTCGAGTACGGCCGTTCCTCCGGAGCCGCGCCGCTCCTCTGTTTGCCACGTCCTCTCCCTTCGCGCTGACGCCCTCGGCGTGTTCGTCGACGAGCTCGTTGGCCCGAAGACGATCGAGCCCACCTCTGTCGGCGCTTCCAGCAGATCGAAGAGCTCCCCGCGCGCGAGCCCCCGCGCGGCCCTCCCTGCGTCAGAGTAACTCGTGGAGCGGAGCCATTCCGTCGCCAGCGATCGTCGTCACTTCTCCCGACGGCGAGACGTGGCGAAGCTCGAAGCGACCTTTGGGTCCAGGCTCTCCCTCGATCGTTCTCGCCCCATCTACGACCGTGAACAGGCCGAAGACGACCTGATGAGCCACGAGGGCAAGGACCCGCGCGACCTTTGCCTTGTCGTCGTCTGCGAGGCGTCGATCTGGCGAAGGCGGATGTCGTCCGCCGACGCTCGAAGGTGCTCAGCCGACGTGCTTCAACGCCTCGCGTACGCTGAGCGGGCTCAGCTCGGCGCGGTGCGCCGTCACCCAGCGCTTCACCTCGCGCGGATCGGTCCACGCGTACTGCCGGAGCGCCCAGCCGATCGCTTTGCGCATGAAGAAGTCCTCGTTCGCGACGTTCGGCGCGATGCACGCGTAGAGCAGATCGAGATCGGTGTCCTCCTTCATCCGGAGCTGGCAGAGGATCGCGGCGCGCCGCTTCCACAGGTGCGGATCCTTCGCCCACCGCTTCATCCGCCGGGTCATCGGGGCGGGCTCGTTCCGCAGCACGTCGCCGAGGTGATGGCCGGCGACCCAATCGACGATGTCCCACCATGCACCGAGGACGATCATCTCCTCGTAGAGCGGCATCGCCTCCATCGATTGGCACGTCACGTGGCGGCGCTGATCGGTGAGCGCGAGCGCGGCGTAGCGCTCCTCGCGGAACTTCGCCTTCGTGAAGAGCTCGCGCGCGACCGCGCGTCTCTCCTCGCATGTCATTGCGCGGTGCTCGGCGAAGATCTCGCGGTAGAGTCGCTTCTGCACCGTGGAGGGCACGCCGCGGAAGGGCATCGCCGACTTCATGTAAGCCTGCATCCGAGGCGCGCGCTCGGGATCGGCATGCGCCGCGAGGGCCGCGCGGACCTCGCGGACGATCGCGTGTGTCATCGCGCGCGAAGGTACCATCGCGCGCTGCGCATCGACGCGTCGGATGTCGGATCGGGCGCGGCTCGTTCGTCCTGGCGGAAGGAGATCCTCATGAAGACGACATTCCATGGCACGTGTCACTGCGGGGCGATCGCGTTCGAGGCCGACGTCGACCTCGACCAGGGCATCCGGAAGTGCAACTGCAGCTTCTGCTGGAAGCTCGGGTATCGCAAATCGCTCGTCCCCTTCGACGCGCTTCGCGTCACGCGCGGGAAGGAGACGATGAGCGAGTACCTCCCCGAGCCCTCGCACTGGCCGCCCGGCCACGTGAACCACTATTACTGCCCGCGCTGCGGCGCGCACCCGTTCTCGCGGGGCTACCTCGAGAAGGAGATGGGCGGACACTTCTGGGCGGTCAACGTCGCCTGCCTCGACGACGTCACCGAGGAGCAGCTCGCGGCCGCGCCGGTGATCTACGAGGACGGGCGGCGCGAACGCCAGGATCGCGCGCCGGAGATCACCCGCTACTTGTGAACGCGAGTCGAGGCGCTCAGCGCGTCGCCGCGACGAGCTCGCCGAGCTTCGCCACCGCGCCGGGGACGTCGGGCCGGAGCCGCAGGAGATCGCGCATCGGATCGCCGAGCTTCGCGAGGCGCGCGGGCACCGTCTTCATGGTGAAGCGGGCGGGGTCGAGCTTCGGCGAGACCTCGTCCCACGAGAGCGGCGTCGACACGCGCGCGCCGGCGACGGCGCGCACGGAGTACGGCGCGACGATCGCGCGCGTCGGTCCGGTCTGGCCGGTGTCGACGTAGACCTTCGGGCCGCGGCGCTTCACGATCCGCTCCATCGTCGCGATGTCGGGGTGGCGCTCGACGAGGAGCTTGCCGAGCAGATCGGCGAGCGCGCAGGCGGTCGCGAACGTCTGTCCCTTGCCGAGCGGCACGAGCACGTGGAGCCCGGACTGCCCGGAGGTCTTGGGGAAGCCGGGCAGGCCGATCGCGTCGAGCAGCTCGCGGAGCGTGCGCGCGAGCGTGATCGCGTGACGGAGCTCCGACTGCTTCACGTCGAAGTCGATGGTGAAGAAGTCGGCCTGCGAGAGATCGGGCACGCGGCACGCGAGGATGTGCAGCGGGATGCAGGCGAGGTTCGCGATGTAGAGGAGCGTGGACGCGTCGTCGACGAGGAAGCCGCGCTTCGGCTGATCCTCCTCGTCGACCAGCGACATGGTGCGGACCCAGGGCGGCATGCCGGCCGGCACGTTCCACTGGTAGAAGCTCTTGCCCGCGATGCCGTCCGGGTAGCGGACGAGGATGACGGGCCGGTCGGCGAGGTAGGGCAGGATCGCATCGGCGATCGCCGCGTAGTAGTCGCAGAGGTCGCCCTTGGTGAGGCCCTCGTCGGGCCAGAAGACCTTCGCGCGGTTCGACACCGTCACCTTGCGGAGCGCGGCGCTGGCTTCGCGCGAGCGATGATCGACGGTGACGCGCGCGCGCGGCGCGCCGGTCGACACGTGGAGCCAGCTCGGCTTCTTCTCGCGCGGCGCGTAGGGCGATCCTTTCTTCTTCGCGATCACGCCGGAGAGGCCGAGCGCCTCGACCGACGCGAGCACGTGCGCGAGCGATCCCTCGAGCGGCGGCGCGGCGCGGAGGAAGCCGACCGGTGGGAGCATCTTCGCGAGCAGCGCGCGACGCGCCTCGATCGGCGCGGGGCGCACGTCGGCGTCGCCGGCGAGGAGGAGATCGGTCGCGACGAGCACGACGGGCGTGGCGGTCACCGCGCGATGCAGGTCGCCGCGTGCGATCCGCGCGGCGCGCTCGGCGAGGAGCTTCGCGCTCGGATGACCGGCGTCGTCGAACGCGACGAGGTCGCCGTCGATGACGATGCGCGTCAGCGGCAGAGCACGAAGCGCGCGGACGACGTCGGGGTAGAACGCCTCGATGCTCTCGGGCGCCCCGCTCGCGTCGAAGCGCAAGAGAGAGACGACGTCGCCGTCCCGCGTCGCGAGCACGCGCACGCCCTCGAGGTCCGCGTCATGGATGAAGCCGCGCCCCGATGGGCTTCCGCTCGCGGCGACCACGAGCGGTGAGCGCTTCGGTGCGAACAGCTCGTCGAGGCGCGATGTCGCTTTGCCGATTGCGAGCGCCTCCTTCGCGAGCGCACGCGCGCGCTTCTCCCGGTCTGCGAGCTCCTCGACGGTGAGGCCCGAGAGCACCGAGCGCGGGAGCTCGTCGACGAGGCTGCGCTCCTTGCTCGAGAAGTCGTCCTTCTTCTTGAAGAGGAGCCACTCGTCGCCCTTCGCGCTCTTCTTCAGCTTCACGAGCGCCCAGCGCCCGCGCAGCTTCATCCCGCGGAGGCGCAGATCGAGCTTGCCGCGCGCGATCTCCTCCTCGGCGGGCCCTTCGAGGTACTCCACGCTCCCGCGGTCCCACGCGATCATCGGACCTGCGCCGTACTGCTTATCGGGGATCACGTCCTCGAACTCGAGGTACTCGATGGGGTGATCCTCGGTCTTAACCGCGAGGCCCTTCTCGTCGGGATCGAGGCTCGGTCCGCGCGGGACGGCGAAGCTCGCGAGCACGCCGCCGACCTCGAGGCGGAGGTCGTAGTGACGTCGCGTGGCGTCGTGCAGGTGGACGACGTACGCGCCCGAGAGCGTGCCCGCGCGAGGCTCGAGCGGAGCCTCGTCGCCGAAGGGCTCGTTGGTCGCGGCTGGGCTTCGCTTGCGATGGTACTCGCCGAGCTGTTTCGGAGGACCCGCCATGACGAACCGCGTCGGACGAGCCTAGCGGCTCGTTTTCGCGCGATGCAGATTACACGGCAGAGTGCGAATGTCGCTGCGCAGGTGGGCCGCGAAACTCTGGAGATTGGGCCATCTCGAGCAAGGGCACGTACCTTGCTCGTCCGGAGATCGACATGAGCAGTGCAGATCGTAGCGAAGCCGCGGCGCGTCACATCCCCGTTGCCCATCAGCGCAATGCGTCGGGTGAGCGCCACGGCAAGGCCGCGAAAGAGGCCCGTCACGCGAGCGAGCCGCGCCTCCAGGCCGCCGTCGCGCGTCAGGCCGCGCCGAGCGAGCGCGACCCGTACGCGGACGTCCCCTGCACCGACTGACCGGCGCTGCTGTCGACAGCATCCATCACTTCGCGAGGACCGGAGTCATCCGCTCCACCAGGAGATCGAGCGCCGGCCCGTAGGCTCGTTGCGCGTCGATTCCGCAGATCGAGCTGCGCACGAGCCGCAGGCTTACTCGACCTGGAAGCAGTAGAGCGACAGCGACGACGAGCATCCTGCGGTGAAGTCGCCCTCTTCGGTCCAGCGCGCATCGGTCGCGGTGACGAGGCCCTTCGTCGGATCGGCGTCGGAGCAGATCTGACCGGCGCCGCCGTCGGCGCGGGTCGCGGTCCAAGCGGACCCCGTCTTCGGAGCGCCGGTGGCCGTCTGATCGATCGGGTTCTCGAGCGGCGTCTTCGCCGCCTCGCTCAACGCCGCGCGGTCCGCCACCACGCGCTTGCCGTCGACGCGGTACCACGGTCCGTCGACCGCGACGTTCTTCGACGTGACCAGGCGCGCCGGCGCCGGAGTCGGCGGATCGAACGCCGAGAACCAGGCGACGAACTTCCCGGGCAGGCGGCCGTCGGCCTCGGCCCGACACTTCGCGTCCGCATCGTACGGCGTGGCGACGTTCTCGTAGCTGCTGCTCGTGACGAACACGACGAGCTTGCCCGACGACGCATCCACCGCTCCGTCGACCGCAGGCGCAGCGTCGACCGGCGGCCCCCCGTCGACCGCGGCGGCGTCGGAGGTCCCCGCGTCGCTGGCCGCCGGAGGATCGCCGTCGCCGAACGTGCCGCACGCCCCGAGGGCGAGGGACGCCACGAGCGCGAGCCATGCACGACGACGCATCGCTCGAGTCTACCCGAGGACTAGCGCGTGACGACGAAGACGGTGTGACCGCCCGCGTGGAGCTTCTCGACCGACGGGTACGTCGCCATCAGGGTCTTCTCCGCTTCGCCGAGGTCCTCGCGCGACCGACCGGGATCGAAGACGTACGCGAACACGGGCGCCTGCTCGAACGCGCGGCGGTAGGGCGCGTAGCGATCCTCGGAGGCGTTCTTCGGCACGACCACGATCTGCTCGCCGAAGAGCAACGTCAGGCGGTAGCTCGCCCAGTAGTCGGCGGTCGCGTAGGTGATGCCTCGCCCGCGGAGCAGGTGGAACAGCGTGTAGTCGTCCGCGAGCTCCGGCGTCTCGCGCACCGGCACGGGCCCGCGCACGAACGGCCCGTAGCCGACCCATCCGCCGATCGCCGACGCGACGAGGTGCGGAACGAAGACGAGCGCGAACCGCTTCGGTCCGAGCCCGCGCGCCATCGGCGCGGCCGCGAGCGGGAGCAAGAGCGTGAGGACCGCGAGGTAGCGCATCGAGAAGTGGTCCATCACCATGACCGAGGTGAGGAACCCCGCGAGCGCGAGCGGGAACACCAGCGCGCCGACGAGGCCGAGCCGGCGGATCGGCCACGCGATCGATCGCAGGGGCAGGGCGGCGAACGCGTAGACCACCACCACGAGGACCGAGAGAGCGCCCGCGTACTGGATCGCGCGCACCGCGAGCGGCGCATCCCACGGGCGGTAGTCCATCACGTTGTGTGCAAAATACACCTTGTAGGAGAGCGCCCACGGCAGGCACTCGTTCACCAGCAGATCGAAGTGGTGCGCGAGCGCGCTCGTCGTCAGCCCCATCGGACCGCTCTTCGCCCCCGCGAGACGGTGCAGCAGCACGAACGGCACGAGCCCGGCCGCCGCGCCGGCCAGCGCGAAGACGAAGCGGACGCTCGCGGTGCGCAGATCGGCGTCCGACTTCGCGACGAGCGCGGCGAACGACAGCGCGAGCGGCAGGAGCAGCATCGGGTAGGGGTCTGCTGCGATCGCGAGCGTCGAGAGGAGCCCGGCGAAGAGGAGCCACGCGCGCGCCCTCCGCTCCTGCGCGTAGCGGTCGCCTGCGTGGAGGAGCGCCGCGCCCGCGGCGTCGATCGCCCAGAACGTCGCGAGCGCGAGCGTCAGCGACGCCTGCCGCGGCGGATACAGCGCGTAGGTGTGCACCGAGCTCGGGCTCACGACGAGCGGCATCGCGAGCAGCAGCGCCGCCCACGGCGAGAAGTGCCGCCGCAGCATGAGGAACACGAGCAGCGTCGCGACCACGTGGAGCGTGAGCGCGGAGAGCATGAGCGCGATCGGCTTCGCGCCCATGACGGCGAAGAAGGCCGCGGCCACGTACGCATCGACCGAGGTCTGGTAGCCGCTTCCCCACAGGAACGCGGCGTGCTCGCCGCGGAGGACGTGCATCGCCTGGAGCCCGACGATCGCCGCGTCCGAGTTCGTCGAGCGCGCGTTGAGCAGCGGGGGCAGCCGGAACAGGTACGACGCCGCGACGAGGACGGCGATCGCGGCGGCGGTGCTCTTGCGCGAGCTCTTCATGCGGGAAGGCGGAATGCCCCCACGGCGTATACCAGACGGCAGGCCTCCGGTGTTTCGCGCCTCCACCCCGGTTGCTACCCTTCGAGGCGGATGAACGGCGCTGGCGCGATCGAGGCCGGGCTCCCGCGGCCGGGCGAGGTGATCGCGGCGAAGTACCGGATCGAGTCGGTCATCGGCACCGGAGGCATGGGCGTCGTGATGGGCGCGACCGACGTGACGCTCGGCCGGGCCGTGGCGATCAAGTTCCTGTCACCGCACAAGCTCGCGCGCGAGGGAGCGCGCGAACGCTTCCTCCGCGAGGCGCGCGCGGCTGCGCAGATCCAGAGCGAGCACGTCGTGCGCGTCTACGAGGTCGGCGAGACCGCGCTCGGCGCGCCGTTCATCGTGATGGAGCACCTCCGCGGCGCCGATCTCTCCGACGTGCTCCGGCGGCGCGGCGGCCTCCCGGTCGAGGAGGCGGTCGACTACGTCCTCCAGACGTGCGCGGCGCTCGGCGAGGCGCATGCGCGCGGGATCGTCCATCGCGACCTCAAGCCCCAGAACCTCTTCCTCACGCAGCGCCCCGACGGGTCGCCGTGCGTGAAGGTCCTCGACTTCGGCATCTCCAAGGCCGCGGACGACACCGCGCAGAACCTCACGGCGACGGACATGGTGATGGGCACGCCGCTCTACATGTCCCCCGAGCAGGTGCGCAGCCTGAAGAACGTCGACGCGCGCGCGGACGTCTGGGCGCTCGGCGCGATCCTGTTCGAGCTCCTCACCGCGTCGACGGTGTTCGACGCGCCGAGCCTCTCCGCGCTGTGCGCGATGATCGCGACGGACCCTCCCGTCCCGCTCCGCGCGCGCCGCCCGCACGCGCCGCCCGAGCTCGAGGCGGTGATCCTGCGCTGCCTGCACAAGGACCCCGCGGGCCGCTTCCAGAACGTCGGCGCGCTCGCCGCGGCGCTCGCGCCGTTCGCGTCGCGTCGCGGGACGGCGACCGCGCAGCAAGCATGGAACGCGCAGCCGTTCCCGCCGCGCGCGAGCAAGGCGCCGCTCGTCGTGCTCGGTGTCCTCGTCGTGCTCGTGCTCGCCGGCGCGGCGGGCGCGTTGCTGTGGATGCGCGCGGGCGCCGAGGCGAGGGCGGTCGCGGCCGCGGGCTCCGCGGCGACCTCCGCGGCGCCGAGCACGACGACCGCGACGATGCCGACCGTGAGTGCGACGGCCACGGCCACGACGACCGCGACGAGCGCATCGCCGATCAAGCCCGTCGTGGTGAAGGACGCGGGCGCTCCGCAGGCGCCGAAGGACGCGGGCGCGGCGCCGAAGCCGAACGACGACGCCGAGAGGGACGCGCTCCTCGCGCGGAAGGCCCAGGAGCGCTGCGACGTCTACACGCGAGACATGACGACGTTCGCGCGCACCGATGCCGATCGGAAGCGCGCAGCCGAGCGGGCGAAGTCGTTCACGTGCCTGAAGGGCGTGACCGCGACGAGCTGCGAGCGCCAGGTGTGCATGCAGGCGTGCGGGATCTTGAACGACGGGCCGTGCCTGCAGCAGATGCGGTACGCGATCGATCACGGCCCCAAGCCGCCCTATTGAGCCGGCGCGAGCGGGACGGCCATGACGCCGCCTCCTTCGCCCTCGGTGCCGACGAAGATGCCCGACGCGTCGATCGCCATCGCGTCGATCCGCGCGAGCGCGGGCGTCTGCAGCACCATCGCCGACGCGCCGCCCGCCTTCGCCACCCGCCGCAGCTCGGGCTGCGCGATGTCGAAGTAGAACATCTCGTCGCCGTACGCGGCGATCGGCGCGTCGCGCACGCCGGGCTCGACGATCGCGAGGTCCCCGCCCGTCTTGGGCGCGCGGGCGAGCGCACGCGTGGGCCCCATCTCCGCGGTCGTGTAGACCCAGCCGTCGTCGACCACGAGCCGCGCGAGGTGGTAGCCCTTCGCCACCACGTCGCGCCGCCCGCCCGCCCGCGAGATGCGATGGATGGCGTCGTCGGTCAGCACGTAGACGTGGCGATCGTCGATCGCGAGCGCACGTGCGCGGCGGTCGATCGAAGCGACGGTGTTCGAACGCCCCTCGTGGATGCGCACGACGCGGTTCTCGTCGCCGGCGCTCTCGGCGACGTACACGTCGGAGGCGTCGGCCGCGAGCGCGGAGAAGACGCCGCCCGTCCGGAGCACCTCGGCCGGCTCGCTCCGCGCCGCGCTCGCAACGTACGGCGGCGGTGGTCGCTCGAGCACGGCGTCACCGGGCGCGGCGATCCACACCACCGCGCGCGGCGTCAGCGCGACGGCCCAGGGCGCGCCTCGTCCGATGCGCTCGGTCTTCCCGCCGAGCTTCGGCACTGCGCCGAAGGTGCTCGTGGCCGCGTCGCCGAAGTAGACGTAGCTCGCGTCGAGCGCGAGCGCCCACGTCGTCGCGCGCGAGAGCAGGATCGTGCGTTCGACGACGGGCGCGAGCACACGCTCGGGCGGCACGGCCTCCGGCGCGCCGGGCTCGACGTTCGCGGCGGTGGTGGTCGTCGTCGAGGTCGCCGGCCGGGCCGGCGCACACTGCACGGCGGAGGCGGCCAGCGCGACGGCGAAGAGCTGGACGAGGATCGTTCGCATCGGCTTCCCCCGCGACGGATGACGAAGGTGACGTGCAATCGACGTGCGCGCGCGGAGCCGCGGAGGTCGTGACCGAGTGATCAGGTCGCCGCGGGCAGGAACTCGCGCTCCACGCGTGCGAAGTCGACCTCGACGTCGAGGCGCGCGAGCACCGAGTAGAACCCGAACTGGAGGCGGTTCATGAAGAGCATCTCCGGCGGCAGCGCGAAGACCTCGTTCTCGGGCAGCTTCCGCGCCGCGAGCGCCTGCGCCTTCATCGCGTCGACGAGCGACGCGGCGTACGCGCGGGTGATCTTGAAGGGCGACGTGA
>JBDHVD010000154.1:0-17071 GCA_039809525.1 Labilithrix sp.
GAGGACCCGCAGGGCACGCCGGCTCCGCAGCGCAAGGTGCTCGGCTACTTCTATCCGGGCGGAAAGATGTCGGCGCAGAAGGTCGTCACGAACCCGGGCGTCACCGAGATCTACGCGGTCGTGCAGAGCGACGTGCAGGGCACGACCAAGACCGGGAAGTACGCTCTCGGGGCGCGCAAGCTCCCGTGATCAAGGCGCTGCCGGTCACCTTCGCGTCGTCCGCCGTGCTCGCGGCGCTCCTCTCGGCATGCCCGTCGCCGCGCATGCCGACGGGGCCCGCGCCGGAGTACGAGGAGCCGCCGCGCCCGTCGTGGCTCGAGGCCGGTGCTCCGGCGCCCGCGGCGGGCTCGGCGAACGTCGCGCCCGCGCCGGTGCCGGCCGCGCCGTCTCCTCCGGCGGCGGACGCCTCGATCGACTGATATCCTCGCCCGGGTGCTCCGCCGCGCGTTCCTCGTCGTCGCGATCGCGCTCGCCGCGTGCGGCTCGTCCTCGGACGAGCCCGCGCCGAACGCCGATCGCCGGATGGAGGTCGCGGCCGCACCCGAGGGGCTGCGCAACGCCGCGCGCAGCGTCGCGCTCGCGGTGCAGGTGTCGCGGCTGCCTCCCGTCGCCAACGGGCGGCAGCCGCTCGTGACGAAGCCGATCCGCGAGCGGCTCGAGCTCTGCGCGGGCGAGCGGTACCAGGACCAGCCGTCGGCGACGGTGGGCTTCGGCACTGGCTTCCTCGTCGCGCCCGACGTCGTCGCGACGGCGAAGCACGTGGTCGAGCCCGTCGCGATCGATGATCTCGCGTTCGCGTTCGGCTTCGCGCTCGACGCGCCGGACGCGAGCCCGCCCGACTCGGTCGCCGAGGCGGACGTGTTCCGCGCGAAGAGCGCGACGCGCGCTCCGAACGACGAGGACTGGGCGCTCGTGACGCTCGAGCGTCCGGTCCCCGGGCGCGCGCCGCTGCCGCTCCGGCGATCGGGCAGCGTCGCCGTCGATCAGCGCATCGCGGTCATCGGGCACCCGCTCGCGCTGCCGATGAAGGTCGCGCCGGGCGAGGTGAAGGTGCTCGGCACGACGCTCCTCTACATCGACACCGACACGTACCAGGGCAACTCCGGCTCGCCGGTGCTGAACGCGGACACGCTCGAGGTCGAGGGGCTGTTCTTCGCCGGCGGCGAGGACCACGAGACCACGCCCGAGGGCTGCCTCCGCGCGGTGCATCGCGCGCCGAACGACCTCACCGAGCGCGCGGTGAGCGCCAAGGTGTTCGCGTCCAGCGTTCCACGCTGACGCCGCGGACCGCTACAATCGTCGGATGCTGCGGAGGCGGATCGTCAGCGCGGCGTTCGTCGCGGCCGCGACCATCGCGGCATGCGGGACGACGCGCGGGGTGCCCGGACCGGCCGCGCCGCAGGTCTCGCTGCCCGGGGCCGCCGCGCCCGCGGCGCGCGAAGCGATCGTCGATGCCGGTGCGCCCGCGCCGGGGCTCGATCACGTGATCGCGACCGGGCAGTCGCTCGCGATCGGGGTCGGCGGGAGGCCGCCGCTCACGACCGCGCAGCCGTTCGGCAACCTCATGTTCAAGACGGGCGTGATGGCCGGCCGCGAGGACCTCGACGAGCTCGTCCCGCTCGTCGAAGGCGACTTCATCCCCGGCACCGAGGCGGCGACCGAGACGATGTCGAGCGCGTTCGCGAACCTCGCGAGCGACGAGGGCCGCCACCCGATGCTCGTCAGCGTGCACGGCGCGGGCGCGTTCCCCTACTTCAAGCTGAAGAAGGGCACGCGGCCGTACGAGACCGGCATGATCCAGGTCCGCGCCGCCAAGGCGCTCGCGGACAGGCTCGGCCGGGCCTACGTCGTGCGCGCGGTCACGAACGTCCACGGCGAGTCGGACCACGCCGAGAAGACGGCGACCTACGCGCGCGACCTCGCCGAGTGGCAGGCCGACTACGAGCGCGACATCCAGGAGATCACCGGGCAGCGCGAGCCCGTGCCGATGTTCCACACGCAGATCTCGAGCTGGACGCGCATGATGAAGGGCACGCCGACGAGCGCGATCCCCCAGGCGCAGCTCGAGGCGAGCGTCGCGAGCCACGGCAAGATCGTGCTCGTCGGTCCGAAGTACCACCTGCCGTACGCCAAGGACGGCGTGCACCTGTCGAACGAGGGCTATCGCCACCTCGGCGAGGACTACGCGAAGGCCTACCGCCGCGTGGTCCTCGAGGACGGCACCTGGGAGCCGCTCCGCCCGATCGCGGTCGCGCGCGAAGGCCGCGTCATCACCGTGGGCTTCGCCGTGCCGTCCCCTCCCCTCGTCCTCGACACCGAGCGCGTCACCGATCCGGGGAGCTACGGCTTCGAGTACACCGACGCGGCCGGCTCGTCGCCGCGCATCGTGAAGGTGGAGCTCACCGGAGCGGACGCGGTCGCGATCACCCTGTCGGCCGAGCCGACGGCCCAGGACAAGCGGATCCGCTACGCCTTCACCGGGACGAAGGGGGCGCGGTCCGGGCCGGAGACCGGCGCGCGCGGCAACCTCCGCGACTCGGACGCGACCCCGTCGCGGCACGGCTACGCGCTCTACAACTGGTGCGTGCACTTCGACGAAGCCGTGCCCTGAACCGCGCCGGTGGCGCGTCGGTGGACTGGATGAGGAGGGACTTGTTCTCTAAGATGTGGATTAGAGAACAATGGGAAAGCTCTTCACGCTGCACCCTCCGTCGCTGCAGACCGCGTTCTCCGATCTGAAGCGTCAAGCCCAGGAGCAGGCGTCGTTGCTGATCGGGACACCGGGCTCGGTCACCACGCGGATCGTGAACGGGCGATCGTTCGCGTACCGGCAGTACTACGATCCGCAGGACAGGAAGGTGGCGGACTATCTCGGTCCGGTCGGGGACGCCGAGGGCGACGCACGCGCGGCGGCGGTCCGCGAGCAGATCGAGGTGGCGAACGCTCTCCTGGCGACGGCGCGTCTCCTGGCCCGCGGGGGGTACGTTCGCGTCGACGCGCGGACCGATGCCATCCTCGCTGCGCTCGCCAACAACGGCCTCTTCCGGGCGGGCGGCGTCCTGGTCGGATCGCATGCGTACGGCGCGCTGCTCAACGAGCTCGGCGTGCGGACGGCGGGATACGCGACGGAGGACGTCGACATCGCGCGCGACCGCGCTCTGAAGCTGCCGCACGCGAAGTCGTTCGAGCAGATGCTTGCCGACTCCAAGCTTCGCCTCCACCCGGTGCCTCAGCTCGACCGCAAGAAGCCGTCGACGTCGTTCAAGCCCCCGGGGGCGGACCGGCTGCGTATCGATCTGCTCGTTCCGACCGCCGGTGACGCCGTGAAGGTGCTCGAGGCGCGCGATCTCGCGGGGCATGCGACCGCGCTGCCCTATCTCCGTTACCTCCTGCAGGAGCCGATCGAGACCGTGGTCCTGGGTCGCTCGACGGTGGTTCCGGTGAACGTGCCGAGACCGGAGCGTCTGGCGTGTCACAAGATGCTCGTCTCCGAGCTCCGCGACCGGCTGAGCGACAAGAAGCCGAAGGACGTCGCGCAAGCGGCCGTGCTCGTCGCCGTCCTCGCGGAGCGCGAGCCGGGCTCGCTCGAGGACGCTTGGGCGGCCTTGCCGCGATCGGCGCGCAAGGCGACGAAGGTCGCGGCGGCGCGCGTGGTCGAGCGGCTCGAGCAAGCAGGTCACGCACGGGGCGTCGACCTCCTGCGCGAGCTGCTAAGGTGACGCCGCCATGGACGTGAAGGAGATCCGCCACGTCGCCGAGCTCGCCGAGCTCTCGCTGACGGAAGAGGAAGAGAAGCGCATGGCCGACGAGATCGGCCGCATCGTCGCGTACGTGAAGGAGCTCGACGCCGTCGACACGACCGGCGTCGAGGCCACCGCGCACGTCGGCGGGATCGTCCCGAAGCGCTCCGAGGAGGGCTGGCGCGAGGACGCGCCGCAGCCCGGCCTGTCGCACGAGGACGCGCTCGGCGGCGCGCCCGAGACCGGTCACGGCGGCTTCGTCGTCCCTACCTTCGTGGGCTCGTGATGGAGACGGTGATCGCGATCGCGGAGGCCGTCCGCAAGGGCGAGCGCACGGCGCGCTCGGTGGCGGAGGACGCGCTGGCGCGCATCGAGGCGAAGAACGGCGAGCTGAACGCGTTCCTCACCGTGGCCAGGGACGAGGTCCTCGCGCAGGCGGACACGATCGACCACCGGCGCGCGCGCGGCGAGGCCCTCGGTCCGCTCGCCGGCGTGCCCGTCGCGCTCAAGGACGCGCTCGCGACGCGTGGCCTCCGGACGACGTGCGCGTCGAAGATGCTCGAAGGATGGGTCCCGCCGTACGACGCGACGGTGGTGGCGCGCCTCCGCGCCGCCGACGCGCTCCTCCCGGGCAAGACCAACATGGACGAGTTCGCGATGGGCTCGTCGAACGAGAACAGCGCGTTCGGCCCGGCGCGGAACCCGCGCGATCCCTCGCGCACGCCCGGCGGCTCGTCGGGCGGGAGCGCGGTCGCGGTGGCGGCGGAGATGACGCCGGCGTCGCTCGGCTCGGACACCGGCGGCTCGATTCGCCAGCCGGCGGCGCTCACCGGGGTCGTCGGCTTCAAGCCCACCTACGGTCGCGTGTCGCGCTTCGGCCTCGTCGCGTTCGCCTCGAGCCTCGACCAGATCGGCCCGTTCGCGAGCGACGTCCGCGGCGCCGCGCGCGTGCTCTCGGTCATCGCGGGCAAGGACCCGCGCGACATGACCTCCCTGCCCGACCCGCTCGACGACTTCGAGGGCGCATGCGGGGCGAGCGTGAAGGGCCTGCGGCTCGGGGTGCCCGAGGAGTACTTCGCCGAGGGGCTCGACCCCGAAGTGGCCGAGAGCGTCCGCGCGGCGATCGCGCGGCTCGAGGCAGACGGCTGCAAGGTGCAAAAGGTGCATCTTGCACATACCAGGCACGCGGTCGCCACGTACTACGTGCTCGCCACGGCGGAGGCGTCGAGCAACCTCGCGCGCTACGACGGCGTCCGCTACGGCCTGCGCGAGCGGCGCGACAAGCTCCGCGAGATGTACGGCGCGACGCGCGACGCGGGGTTCGGTCCCGAGGTGAAGCGGCGCATCCTGCTCGGGACGTTCGTGCTCTCGGCCGGCTACTACGACGCCTACTACCTGAAGGCGCAGAAGGTCCGCACGCTGATCCGGCGCGACTTCGAGGACGCGTTTCGCGAGGTGGACGCCATCGTGTGCCCGACGTCGCCGACCCCTGCGTTCCGGCTCGGCGAGAAGACCTCCGATCCGCTCGCGATGTACCTGTCCGACGTCTACACGCTGCCCGCGAGCCTCGCCGGGCTGCCGGCGATCAGCGTCCCGTGCGCGCCGACGAAGGCCGGCCTCCCCGTCGGCCTGCAGATCATCGCGCCGGCGCTGAAGGAGACGACCGCGTTCGCGCTCGCCTCGGCATGGGAGGCGGCGTGCGCGTCGTCGCGGTAGCGGAGGAGCACGTCGCGTCGCTTCGCGCGCTGTTCGAGGCCGCGTCGTCGCCGTGCTTCTGCCGCTACTGGCACTTCACGGGGAACAAGAACGAGTGGCTCGACCGCTGCGCGAACCGGCCGGAGGAGAACGCGGCCGAGCTCGAGGCGGCGATCGCCGGCGGGCGCGACGACGGGGGCGGCGTCGTCGCGATCGAGGACGGCGCGGTGATCGGCTGGATGAAGCTCGCATGGCGGTCGGCGGTCCCGAAGCTGCGCGGCCTGCCCGTCTACCGCGGCCTCGATCTCGGCGACGACGGCGCCACGCTCAGCGTGGGCTGCTTCCTCGTGCACCCGGCGCACCGGCGTCGCGGCGTGGCCGAGGCGCTGCTCGCGGGCGCAGAGGAGGTCGCGCGTGCGCGTGGCGCGCGTGCGATCGAGGGCTACCCGCGGCGGTCGAGCGAGCCGCTGCACGACGAGGAGGCGTGGCAGGGACCGGAGGCGATCTTCGTTGCGCGAGGGTTCGCGCATGTCGCCGGTGAAGCGCCCTACCCCGTGTACCGAAAAGTGCTCGCCGGCTGAGCGCCGGCCGATCGGTTGTTTCTGCGCGCCTGCCGGCTCGGGTACACTGGGCCGTAGTGGATACGAGCTTGCCCATGCTCGTGACACGGTTGCCGGATCGGGCCGCGCTCGCGAGGCTCGTGCGCGCGGCGCTCCGTCACGAGGTCGCGCAGGTC
Organism: Labilithrix sp.; assembly: GCA_039809525.1. Lineage (GTDB taxonomy): Bacteria > Myxococcota_A > Polyangia > Polyangiales > Polyangiaceae > Labilithrix. The sequence continues at coordinate 6,172 of JBDHVD010000154.1, forward strand.
GCGCTGAGCGAAGGACCGCGCAAGGTGCAGCCGCACACGCTCGATCTGCGCGTGGCCGAGCGATCGGCGTTGAGCCTCCTCGCCGAGCCCGTGGGCGCGCCCCAGAACGGCCACTTCCCGCTCCGGCTCCGTCCGGTGAACCGCGCGCAGGCGGCCGAGCTCTACGCGCTGCTCGAGGCGGAGAACGGCAGCGACGGCTCGCCGGCGCCGGCGGTGGAATCGGCGAAACCGGACTCGCCCGCGCCCGCGACGCTCGCGTACGGCAGCCCGGTCTCGCTCGAGCCGGACTCGGCGCCGATCGCGCGCCAGATGTCCGGCTCGGCGCCGCCGCCGATCGCGCCGCTCCACACGCCGACCGATCCGATGCGGAGCGGCCCCACGCGCACCGATCCGCTCCAGACGAAGACCGATCCGATGCGGACGGGCTGGAAGCCGGCATCGGACGATCCGCGCCGCACGTCGCCGAGCGCGTCCTGGTCCGAGGCGGACGCGAACGATCCGTCGCTCAGCGTGAGCGTGGTGTTCGAGCCGGACATGATGCGCGCCCCCGCCGACGACGAGGCGCCGAGCATCAGCGTGAGCGTCGTGTTCGAGCCCGACGTCAGCCCGGCGACGGAGGTCTCGCGCGAGCCGCCGCCGTCGAGCGCGGCGCCCGCCACCATCGCCGAGGAGCCGTTCTTCGACGACGCGCTCGCGAACCTGCCGGCGTTCACGCTCGACGAGACGGACGACGCGTTCGCGTCGAGCGAGGCGCCGGTGCTCTCGGCCGACATCGAGGGGCCGCTCTCGGACGACGACGACGACGACTTCGAGACGCTGATCCGGGCGCCGAGCCCGAGCTCCTCGGGGCAGGTCCCCGCGGCGGTGCTCCCCGCCGCCGGACGCCCGATGGTCCCTCCGCCGACCTCGACCGCCGAGGACTTCACGCCGACCGCGCAGGAGCTCCCGGCCGGCGGCCGCGGCCGGAAGAAGAAGACCACGCGCCGCGGCAAGGGCCCGGAGAAGCGCTCCCGTCACCGGATCGACGAGGGACAGGACGTCGATGCCGATGCCGAGACGCAGGGGCGCGTCGGCTTCCCGGTCGACGAGCCCGGCTCGAGCCGTCGCGGCAGCAAGTCGGACCACGATCCGATCGAAGGCCGCCGCATCGCCGACGGCAAGTACGTCATCGACGCGCTGATCGGCTCGGGCGCCGCGGGCGCGGTGTACAAGGCCACGCATCGCGAGCTGCGACGGACGGTGGCGATCAAGGTCCTCCACCCGCACTACCAGGAGGACCCGCACTTCATGAAGAGCTTCCGTGGCGAGGCGCTCGCCGCGAGCCAGCTCGACCATCCGAACGTCATGCGCGTCCTCGACTTCGGTCAGGAGCCGGACGGTCTCGTCTACATCGTGATGGAGTTCCTCTCGGGGCGCACGCTCCAGAGCCTCCTCGACGAGGAGCGCCGGCTCCCGCCCGATCGCGCCGTCGAGATCATGATCCAGGTCTGCGCCGCGCTCAGCGTCGCGCACGACCACGGGATCATCCATCGCGACATCAAGCCGGACAACATCATGCTCGTGCCGAGCCGCAACGACGAAGGCGGCACCTTCGAGCTGGTCAAGGTCTGCGACTTCGGCATCGCGGCGCTCCAGAACCCGCGCGCGGAGGACTCGGACTTCGGCGTCGCCGAGGCGGTCATCGCGGGCACGCCCGAGTACATGTCGCCCGAGCAGGCGCGGGGCATCGAGATCGACGCGCGCTCGGACGTGTACGCGGCGGGCATCTGCCTCTACGAGCTCGTCACCGGCCGGCCCCCGTTCCTCGGCGACCACGCGGGGGAGATCCTGATCAAGCAGCTCGAGGAGCCGCCGAAGCCGCCGTCGCAGCTCTCGAAGGGCCTCGATCCGCTGCTCGAGGAGGTGATCCTCCGCGCGATCCAGAAGGATCCGGCGAAGCGGCCCCAGTCCGCGCGCGAGCTGCGCGTCGAGCTGAAGGAGCTCATCGATCCGGGCGACCACGGGGCGGCCGACGACGACGACGAGCGGAGCATCGTCGAGAACGTCCCGGTCCTCGACGATCCGGCGTCGGGCTTCGCCGGCTTCTTCATCGGCTTCTCGAGCGCGCTCCTCCGCTTCGGGCGGTTCGAGCGCGGGCACCCCGAGGCGGCGCAGGCGATGAAGGAGCTGCTCCGATCGACGAAGACCGCGCTCCGCGGGCGCGGGGAGCTCACGTTCGCCCGCCGCGACTCGCCCCAGCAGAAGCAGATCGGCTTCTGCGTGATGAGCGGCACGGCGGAGATCGTCGACCTCAAGCGGCTGCTCGGCTCGCAGCTGTACGGGAGCTTCGGCCAGCCCTTCATCGAGTACGTCGTGAAGAAGGGCATCGCGGCGATGACCCTGCGCGAGGGCGTCCCCGACACCGAGCTGCAGTACGTGATCGAGATGCTCATCGGGCCGCACGCCCACGAAGAGCTGCGCAAGGAGCTGTTCACCAAGCCGCTGCGCTACGTCTCGATCCTCTTCGTGTCCGACGTGCTCGGCCGCGATCGCAAGCTCTCCTGGAAGGTCGGTCTGTGCGCGGCGCGGCTCGCGCGCGACCTGACCGCGCTGTCGAACGTCCGCGGCATCAGCCTCAAGAAGATGCGCGAGGTCCGCGAGGACCTCGTCGGCGGCGTCGCTCGCCTCCTGACGCGCGGCGACGAGGTGAAGCAGTTCCTCCAGAACGTCGATCTCGTCGAGGAGGCGGTCGCCAACCTCCGCGGCTTCTCGTCGTTCCAGCTCGCGCCGCTCGCCCTCGAACGCATCCTCCACGAGCCCTGCGCCGAGGCGGCGATGCTCCTCGTCGCCGACTTCGACGGCGGCGACGACAGCCCGGCGTTGAAGGCGCAGCTCCGGATGTTCTCGACGCGGCTGCTCGCGGAGCGCTCTCCGAAGTCCGACGCCGCGGTCACGGAGCTGTACAAGCGATCGATCGTGACCGACGCGGACGTCCCGCGCGACCTCCGCGAGACCATCCGCGCGGGGGCGCTCGCCGACGCGCTCGTGCGCGAGCCGTCCCAGTTCCTCCGCACGCTCGACATGATCGGCGAGCCGGACGCGTACGGACGCGAGCTCGCCACGCTCGAGGCCGCGATGAGCGTGCTCGCGCGGCGCGCCGAGGCGGGGGCGCTCCTCGCCGTGATCAGCACGCTCGCGCGTCATGCGAAGACGGCGGGGAAGCCGGGCGAGCGCGAGGCGCATGCGCTCCGGACGATGAAGTCGATGATCGACCGGCAGCGGCTCGTGCCGATCGCGAACGCGCTCCTCGTGGGGCCGGCGCACCAGCGCGAGGCCGCCCGCCAGCTGCTCGTCCTCGCGGGCAGCGCGGGCGTGTCCGCGCTCTACATCGCGCGCGAGGGGCTCACCGACGCGAGCGCTCGGCCGATCTTCGTGAAGGTGTTCAAGGACACGGGCCCCGCCGGGTGGTCGCTGCTGACCGCGGTGCTCCCGAGGCTCGAGGTGCGCGACGACGCCGAGCTCGCGCTGGTCGAGGACCTGATCCGCGCGATGCCCGAGCGTCCCGATCCCGTGCTCGGCGAGGCGGTGGCGAAGTTCCTCGCTCACCCGCGGCTGCGTCCCGCGGCGCTCGCGGCGATCGTCCCGCTCTGGGGCGAGCGCGCACGCAAGCCGCTCCTCGACGCGCTCGAGTTCGCCGAGGAGCCGGCGCGGATCGTGGCGGTCACCGAGCTGCGGCGGATGCGCGCGATCGACGAGCAGGTGGTGAACGTGATCGAGCGCCTCCTCACCATGCGGGGCAGCGCGAGCGAGGAGCTCCGGGCGGCGGTCGCCGCGGCCCTCGCGGACGTGAGCCCGCCGCTCCGCACGCGCGCGATCGCGCTCCTGGCGAAGGGCGTGGAGGGCAAGCGCGGCTTCGTCGCGATCCTGCGCGGCGACGGCGGCACCGACGAGAGCCTGGTGGTCATCGAGGCGATGGCGCGGGCGCTGCTCGTGCTCGATCGCAACGAGGGCGTCCGCGCGCTCAAGGCGCGCATCCAGCGGAGCGAAGGCGTGACGCGCGCGAGGCTGAGCGCCGTCCTGCAGATGGCCTGACCCGAGCGATCAGCGCGGACGGAGATCGAACGAGGCGCGCGCGTCGCGGAGGAGCCAGGCGACGAAGAGCACGCTCAGGACCTTCCAGCCGGCGCCGACGTCCGCCGCGAGGACCAGCACCGCGCGGCCGACGAGGGCGACGACGCCCGCGATGAGCGCGGCGATCACCAGCCCGCGGATCCGCGTGCGCGCGAGGGCGCCGAGGCCGGCGAGGACGACGGCTTGCACGAACAGGAAGGTGCGGACCGCCGCGTCGGTGGCGGTCGCGAGCTCGAGCAGCGGCCAGGCGCCGAGCGCGAGGAGGAGGTTCGAGCCGGTGACCACCATCCGCTCCGGGTCCCACCCGGATCGAGGGAGCGCCCGCCCGTTCGCGCGGACGTCGACGCGCGGGAGGATCGAGCCGTAGCGCCGGCGGAATGCGACCTCCAGGCGGTCCTCGCCGACCTCGCCCGCCCAGCCGGCCTTCATCGCCACGACGTCGGAGAACACGTGGACCGGCTGTCCGTCGACGCGGACCTCCACGTTCGCGAACCCGCCGGGATCGAGGACCTCGACGCGCGGCTTGCCGCCGGGCTCGAGGGGCATGGCATCGCCGATCCGTTTCATGCGGCGGCCTCTCTCTACTATGGTTCGCCCGTGGCCGAGATCGTCTTCGTGGTCGGGACTGGTACGGACGTGGGAAAGACGCACGTGACGCGCGCGCTCTCGCTGGCGGCGCGGGCGCCGGCGTGGAAGCCGGTGACGAGCGGCGGGCTCGACGACGTGGTGCGGCTCGAGGCGGCGCCGCCGATGTTCGCCCTGTCCGAGCCGCTCTCCCCTCACCTCGCGGCGCGCATCGACGGCGTGGTCATCGACGCGAGCGCGATCGCGCGCGAGGCGATCGAGCGGGCGAAGGCGCACGAGCGCTACCTCGTCGAGAGCGCGGGCGGGCTCTACTCGCCGGTCTCGGTCCGCGAGACGAACGCCGACATCGCCCGGGCGTTCGGCGCGGCGGCGAAGCTCCTCCTCGTCGCGCCGGACCGCATCGGCGTGCTCCACGACGTCGGCGCGACGCTGCGCGCGGCACGGGGCGACGGTCTGACCGTCGCGGGCATCGTGCTGTCCGCGCCGGCCGTCCCCGACCGCTCGACGGGCACGAACGCCGAGGAGCTCGTGAAGCTCGGGCTCGCCCGCACGGTGGTGACGTTCCCGCGCGCCGGCGTCGAGGACCCGGAGACGCGGCGCGCGGCCGAGGAGTGCCTCGCGGCGCTCGCGCGTCCTACTTGATGGGGATCTTCGGATCGCTGCCGAGCGTGGGCACCGCGGTGAAGTCGTGCCAGCGCGACGAGGTGAGGATCTCCGACGAGAGACCCACGAAGATCGCGCGCAGGGTCTCCTCGCGGGTCGCGTAGCGCCGCGTGCCCTTCAGGATGTCGCCGATCATCATCGGCTTCGCGATCGACTTGAGGACGTGCTCCTCGGCCTCGGGGAAGCGGAACGCCTCGATGCGCACCGGCAGCGGCCGCACCGGCTCGACGACGTCCTCCTCGAGCGGCCCGAGGATCGCCTCGAGCTCCTCGGCCGGATAGGCGTCGCGCACCCCGCGGAGCACGAGCTCGAACGGATCGACGCCGAGCGGGAACGTCTCCTCGTGCGAGCGCGCGCCGCGCACGAAGGCGACCTCGCCCTTCCGCCAGTGGAAGACCTCGATGTAGCGGTCCTGCATCTGCTGGTTGATCGCGCGAAACAGCTCGATCGGGCGCAGCACGCCGAGACCGCAGAGCGCGTCGCCGATGCGCCCGTTGTACCGGGGCAGCATCGCGAGGGCCATCTCGACCTCCATGCGGAGGACCTGGCCGCGGGCGACGAGGTGCTCGCCGAAGAGCTCGCGCTTCTCCGTCGAGACGACGAACTCGGGCACGCCCTCGACGAGGTAGATCTTCTTCTTCTTCGCGCCGTCCTTGAAGTACAGCGCGCCGGTGTCGCGCTCGAACGCGATCCGGAACAGGCGCGTGGGCAAGAGCACGCGATCGATGAGGGAGACGCCGTTCGCCTCGGTGAAGACGCCCTCGTCCCAGCGCAGCGCCGGGCTCTGCACGAAGCGCGCGAGCTCCGGGTAGCTCGACGCATCACGGAACGGGGACGACTCGCGCGACACGAGCGCGCGATGGTCGATCTGCCCGGTGACCCACATCTCGACGAGGCGCGGATAGCTGAGCGGACCGACCGCCGGTCCGCCCGGCGTCTTCACGCGGTAGATCGACGGCGCGACGTCCTTCGGCTCGCTCGGCCGATGGGTGGGCTGCTGGCGCGGCGTCGGCGGCGGAGGCGCGCTCGGACGCGACGGCTCGCGCGACGGCGTCCCGAGATCGGCGGTGCGGCGCGTGCCGGTCTCGCCGCTCGGCTCGCTCGTGTCGGTCGAGACGAGCCCGAGCTTCTCGATCCACGCGGCGAGCTTGCCCGGGCCGACCTGGAGGCGGCGGCGGCGCAGCACCTCCTCGATCGCCTCGGCGAAGGCGGCCGCGGACGCGTAACGCAGGTGCCGATCGCGCGCGAGCGCCCGGAAGAGGATCGCGCGGATGTCGTCGGGCACGCGCGAGCCGGCGCGGTCGATGACGCCGAGGTCGCCGTCGCGGATCCGCATGAGGACGTCGATCTCGCTCGGGCCGGAGAAGAGCGGCCGCAGCATCACGAGCTCGGCGAGCACGATGCCCGTGGTGAACAGGTCGGAGCGCGCGTCGAGCTCCTTGCCGATCACCTGCTCGGGCGACATGTACCCGAGCTTGCCCTTCAGCTGGCCGGCGTCGGTGCGCCGCTCGATCTCCGCCGCGCGGGCGATGCCGAAGTCGGTGAGCTTCACCGCGCCCGAGCGGTCGATGAGCACGTTTCCCGGCGAGACGTCGCGGTGGACGAGATCGAGCGGCTTGCCGTCGTCGTCGCGGGCGTTGTGCGCGTAGTCGAGGCCGCGGAGGACGGAGAGCGCGATGTAGAGCGCGGCCTCGATGGGCACGTCCTCGCCCCGGGCGGCGGCGGCGCGGACGAGGCGGGCGGCGGTCGTGCCGTCCACGTACTCCATCGCCATGTAGAGCTCTCCGTCGTGCTCCGCGAAGTCGAACACCTGTACGATGTTCGGATGCGCGAGCCGGGCGCAGACCCGGGCCTCGTCGATGAACATCGCCACGAAGTCCGAGTCCTGCGCCAGCTGGGGCAGGATCCGCTTCACCGCCACGACCTTCTGGAACCCGTGCGGACCGGCGCGGCGGGCCAGGTACACTTCCGCCATGCCGCCCGTCGCGATGCGCTGCGTGAGCTCGTAAGGGCCCAGCATGAGCGGGGCCGGATGGATCGACGCGCTCATCGGCGGTAGAAAGCGTACCGCATGGTCCTGCCGAAGCGTAGGTCGTCGTTAACGCCGGGCACCCTGGCCGCGCCGGCCTCGTCGCGGTCGGGCGCCCCCGGGAGCTCGCTCGCGAACCCGGGCGGGCGTGTCGTCACGGTCACCGGGGCGGCCTCGTTCCTCGGGGCCAACCTCGTCGGTTTGCTCGAGGAGGACGACCGGGTGGCGCGGATCGTCGCGATCGACATCAAGCCGCCGGTCACCGCCGGACGGAAGAGCCGCTTCTACGAGGTCGATTTCACGCAGCCTACGGCCGAGGCCCGGCTCTCGGAGATCTTCGCCGCCGAGCGGACCGACACGCTGGTCCACCTCGCCTTCCTCTCGTCTCCGTCGCATGCGACCGCCCTCGCGCACGAGCTCGAGAGCGTCGGGACGCGCCACGTCCTCGTCGCCGCGCGGCATGCGAACGTCCGCAAGGTGGTGATGTGGTCGCAGACGCTCCTCTACGGAGCCCATCCGTCGAATCCGAACTTCCTCACCGAGCGCCATCCCCTCCGGGCGCCGACGAGCGAGCCGTTCTTCGCCGACAAGCTCGAGGCGGAGGTGGAGGTCGGCCGCTTCGCCGAGAAGATGCCGAACGCGGTCGTCACCGTCCTCCGCACCGCGCCGATCCTCGGGCCCACGGTGCACAACTTCGTCACCCGCTTCCTCGCGCGACGCATCGTCCCGGTCGCGATGGGCTTCGACCCGCTCGTGCAGTTCCTCCACGAGGTCGACGCGATCGCTGCGTTCAAGCTCGCGATCGACCGCGACATCCCCGGCGTGTTCAACATCGTCGGCGACGGCGTGCTTCCACTCTCGACGGTGATCAAGCTGGCCGGACGGCTCGCGCTCCCCGTCCCCCACCCCCTCGCGAACGCCGTCGGAGCCGCGCTCTGGCTCGCGCAGGTCGTCGAGGGGCCGCCGTCGTTCCTCCACTTCCTCCGCTTCCTCTGCGTGGCCGACGGCGCGAAGGCGAAGCAGAAGATGGGCTTCCGTCCGGCGTACACCACGCGCGAGGCGGTCATCGACTACACGAGCGCGCAGCGCCTCAGGGACGTGAAGCTCCTCCAGGAGAACGCGGCATGAACGGACCGAAGAAGACGTCGTCGTCGCGTGCGAAGAAGACGAGCGCCGCCGGCAAGAAGGCGGCCCCGGCGAAGAAGCGCCCCGCACCGCCGCCGCCGCCGCGTCGCCCCGCGGCGCCGCCGCCCGTCGAGGAGCCGATGCCGGTCTCGCGGCGCGCCGCGGTCGTCGCGGAGGCCGCGCGAGCCAACGCGAAGGCGCGCGCCAAGGCGAAGGGCGGCGACGCGGACGAGGACGACGACATCGAGACGACGCGCGTCGCCCTGCCGCGTCCGTCCGGCGTCCTCACGCCGCCGCCGGCGGTCGTCGCGCAGATCCGCGAGCTCGAAGCGCAGCTCGATCGCCTGATCGACGAGGCCTCGCGCCGCGACGTCTCGGCGCTCGACCCCGAGCCGGACGACGACGACGACGCGCCGACGTCCTCGGAGCGGATCATCGACGAGGACCTCGAGGTCACGCGCGACGCGCTGCCCGGATCGCTCCGCGCCGCCGTCGAGAGCCGCCCGATCGTGCCCGAGCCGCGTCCGTCGCTCCGTGATCTCGCTCCGCCGAGCGAGGCGACGGTCTTCGACACGGCGCGCGAGCTGCTCTCGACGGACTTCTACCTCCGCAAGTGGGGCCGCCTCGCGATGCGCGGGCGATCCGAGGAGGTCGACGACTTCGGCTTCGATCCGATCTACGAGTCGAAGCTCCGCGGCGTGCTCGAGTTCCTCTACTCGCGCTACTTCCGCGTGCAGACGACCGGCATCGATCGCGTGCCCGCGCAGGGGCGCTGCGTCCTGGTGGCGAACCACTCGGGCACCGTGCCCCTCGACGGCGTGATGCTGAAGACCGCCGTGAAGCTCGAGCACCCCTCCGGGCGCGATCTCCGCTGGCTGACGGAGGACTTCATCTATCACATGCCCTATCTGGGCTCGATGATGAACCGGCTCGGCGGCGTGCGGGCCTGCCAGGAGAACGCCGAGCGCCTCCTCGCGAAGGAGCAGCTCGTCGCGGTGTTCCCCGAGGGCGTGAAGGGGATCGGCAAGCTCTTCTCCGAGCGCTACCGCCTCCAGCGCTTCGGCCGCGGCGGCTTCATCAAGCTGTGCCTCCGCACGGGGACGCCGATCGTGCCGGTCGCGGTGGTCGGCGCGGAGGAGACGAACCCCCTGCTCTTCCGGTTCGAGTACCTCTCGAAGGCGCTCGGCCTTCCCTACGTCCCCGTCACCCCGACGTTCCCGCTGCTCGGTCCGCTCGGCCTCCTGCCCGCGCCGACGAAGTGGACGATCGAGTTCGGCGAGCCGCTCGACTTCTCCGGGCATGGCCCGGAGGCCGCCGACGACGAGCTCCTCGTCGGGCGCCTCGCCGAGCGCGTGCGCGCGACCATCCAGGGCATGCTCGACCGCGGCGTGGGGGCGAGGAAGAGCGTCTTCTTCGGGTGAGCGACGTCCACGGAGTCCTGATCGTCGACAAGGAGCGCGGGCCGACGAGCCACGACGTCGTCGCGCGCGTCCGCAAGCAGCTGAAGACCCGTCACGTCGGGCACGCGGGCACGCTCGATCCGATGGCGACGGGCGTCCTCGTCGTCGCCGTCGGCGAGGCCACCAAGCTCGTCCCCTACCTCACGGCCGACGACAAGGCCTACGAGGCGACGCTCCTCCTCGGCATCGAGACGGACACGCTCGACGCCGAGGGCCGCGAGGTCGCGCGCGCGCCGGTGCCCGCCGACCTCGACGCGCGCCTCGAGGGCGCCCTCGCGTCCGAGCGCGCGCGCACCGCGCAGGTCCCTCCCGCGTACTCGGCGATCAAGATCGGCGGCCAGCGCGCCCACGAGCTCGCGCGCAAGGGCGAGGCGCCGGAGCTCGCGCCGCGCGAGGTCGCCGTGCGATCGCTCTCGGCGTCGGTCGTCTCGCCCAGCGAGCTACGGCTCGTCGCCGAGGTGGCGAAGGGCTACTTCGTTCGTTCGCTCGCGCGCGATCTCGCCGCCGCGCTCGGCACCGTGGGCCATCTCACGTCCCTCCGTCGCACCCGGTCGGGCGCGTTCACGCTCGCGGACGCCACGGGCTCGCTGCTCTCCGTCGCCGACGCGGCGACGCGCGCGCTCCCGGTGAGCCGGCTCACCGACGCGGGCGTCGTCGCCGCCGGCCACGGCAAGCGCATACCGGCGAGCGAGATCGCCGATCCCCACGAGGTGCCGTCCGCGTGGATCGACGCGAGCGGCCGTCTCGTCGCCATCGGCGAGGTCCTGCCCGATGGCACCGGGCGCGTGCTCCGCGGCTTCGCGCGCTGATCGCCGTGCGTCGCGTCGCGTCGCGTCGCGCGCGTTGCGCCCGTCGCGCCCGTCGCGCGCGTCGCTGGCGTCGCGCGCGTTGCGCGCGGCTCGCGCCGGGGGGCGGCTTGCGGGGCGAC
>JBDHVD010000155.1:0-16908 GCA_039809525.1 Labilithrix sp.
CGTACGTCGAGTAGAGGTACGGCGTGTGCGCGACGAACTCGGCGGCGCACGTGTCGACGCGCGCGTAGACCGGCGTGGTCTGCTTCGCCTTGCGCATCGCGCGCACCTCGGCCTCGGTGACGTTGCCGGGGAGGAGGCGCGCGATCTGCGCGTCGGAGAACCCGAGCCGCTTGATCCCGCGGAGCTCCGCCGCCCCGAGGTCGGACAGGTTGCTCTCGGCGATGCGCTCCTCGGCCTGGACGATGCGCTCGATCTGCGAGAGAAACCAGGGGTCGATCTTCGTGAGGTCGAACAGCTCGGAGGTCGTGATCCCGGCGCGCATCGCGTCGGCCACGTAGAAGAGGCGGTCGGCGGTGGGGATCGGCACGACCGCACGGAGCGCCCGCAGCTTCTCCTCGAGCGACGCGGGAGGCAGGCTCCGCGGCGGCTCGATCTCCGCCGCCTCCATCGCGAGGTCACGCTGCTTCCGCGGCTCGGCGAGGAGGCGATAGTCGACGCGCCCCTCCAGCGTGACGAGGCCGTCGCGCGCCGTCTCGAGCGAGCGCGCCGCCTTCTGCAGCGACTCGCAGAACGTGCGGCCGATGCTCATGACCTCGCCGACGGACTTCATCTGCGTGCCGAGCGTGTTGTCGGCGCCGGGGAACTTCTCGAACGCGAAGCGCGGCCACTTCACGACCACGTAGTCGATGACCGGCTCGAACGCGGCGCTCGTCCCCGTGATGTCGTTCTTCAGCTCGTCGAGCGTGTAACCGACGGCGAGCTTCGCGGCGATCTTCGCGATCGGATAGCCCGTGGCCTTCGACGCGAGCGCGCTCGACCGCGACACGCGCGGGTTCATCTCGATGACGTGGAACGTGCCGTCGTACGGGCTGACCGAGAACTGGACGTTCGAGCCGCCGGACTCGACGCCGATCTCGGTCATGACCGCGCGCGCCGCGTCGCGGAGGCGCTGGTACTCCTTGTCCGTGAGGGTCATCGACGGCGCGACGGTGATCGAGTCGCCGGTGTGGACGCCCATCGGATCGATGTTCTCGATCGTGCAGACGACGATGAAGTTGTCGGCGCGATCGCGGACGACCTCGAGCTCGTACTCCTTCCAGCCGAGGACGCTCTCCTCGATGAGCACCTCGCGCGTGGGCGACTGGGCGAGCGCCCAGGCGACCTTCGTCTCGAACTCGCTCTCGTCCTTCGCGATGCCGCCGCCGGTGCCGCCGAGGGTGAACGACGGCCGGAGGATGGCGGGGAAGCCCGTGTCCTTCACGATCGCCCACGCCTCTTCGACCGAGTGCGCGGTGCCGGCCCGCGGGCAGGACAGCCCGATCTTCTCCATCGCCGCCTTGAACAGCGAGCGGTCCTCGGCCTTCGCGATCGAGTCGGGCCGCGCGCCGAGCATCTCGACGCCGTACTTGGCGAGGATGCCCTTCTCGTGGAGCGACAGCGCGAGGTTCAGCGCGGTCTGCCCGCCGAGCGTCGGCAGCACCGCATCGGGCCGCTCCCGCGCGATGATCGCCTCGAGCGTCCGCGGCTCGAGCGGCTCGACGTAGGTCCGCGCCGCGAGCTCGGGGTCGGTCATGATCGTCGCCGGGTTCGAGTTGACGAGGACGACCTCGTACCCCTCCTGCCGGAGCGCCTTCGCGCCCTGCGTGCCGGAATAGTCGAACTCGCAGGCCTGCCCGATGACGATGGGGCCCGCCCCGATGATCAGAATCTTGTGGATGTCGTCTCTGCGCGGCACGAGACCCTTCTTCGGGCGCTCCGCTTAGCAGGCCCCGAAGGCGAACGAAAGGGTCGGCCGTCACGCCCGTGTCCGCAGGTGTCCGCAGGGAGCTCGGCCGTTCCGATAAGATGGGCCGCATGCTCGACCATGACGCCCTCCTGCGAGAAGCGGTGCGCCTCGCGCGCGAGAACCTCGGCCGCGGCGGCCGCCCGTTCGGCGCCGTGCTCGCCTCGGGCGGACGGATCGTGGCGACCGGGGTGAACGACGTCGTCGAGAGCAGCGATCCGACCGCTCATGCCGAGCTCGAGGCGGTCCGGGCGGCGAGCCGCGCGCTCCGCCGCACCGAGCTGAGCGGCTGCGTCGTCTACGCGAGCGGTCATCCGTGTCCGATGTGCCTCGCGGCGCTCGTGGTCGCGCGCATCGACGCGGTCTACTACGCGTTCGACAACGCGGACGCGGAGCCCTTCGGGCTCTCGAGCGCCGCCACGTACGAGCGCCTCCGCTTGCCCCTCGTCCCGCCTCCGCTGCCGCTGGTGAAGCTCGCGATCGGCGAGGACGCGCGATCGCTGTACGGCGCCTGGCGTCCGCAGTGATCGGTCGCGGGCACGCCGCCTGCCCGCCTCGTCTCCGTGATGAAGGGGGGCACGATCGTCGCCGCGATCGCGTACGTCCTGCTGCTCGAACGCGCGGCTTCCGCACAGACGGAGGAGCCCGCGAAGTGGGAGCAGCTCTTCTTCCCGTTCCCCATCGTCGGCGCGCCCCCACAGCTCGAGCAGCAGGTGCAGCTCTTCGACAGCACGTTCCTCGGACGCGACGGCGTGGCGAACGTCCCGGCGGTCGAGGTCGCGTACATCGCGACGCCGCGCGTCGGGCTAGTCGCGACGGTGCCCTTCCAGATGGGCGTCGACGAGCAGCCGACCGGATTCGGCGACGCGCAGGCGCTCGTGCAGTACCTCGCGGCCGGATCGGTCGCGCTCGACGCCATGGTCTCGCTCGGCGTGACGGGCACGTTCCCGACCGGCAAGAGCGAGCTGACGGGCGCGGACTACTGGGTCGGTCCGTTCGCGTATGCCGCGCAGCGCTACTTCCGGCACCTGATCCTCGAGGCGAACCTCACGCCCCTCCTCCCGGTCGTCCACGGGGACTCGTCGCGGCAGATCCTCGCGACGGCGCTCGTCTCGGTCCTCGTCACGCGCGCGGGGTCGACGTTCCCCGTGTACCTCCAGGTGGAGGGCAACAGCATCACGTCGCTCGGCGGCCGCACGGGGTCTCGCGAGCGCGTCTACGTCGGCCCGGAGATCTTCGTCGGCCCGTTCGCGACCCCGATCAGCAAGGGGACGCGCCTCGCCGCGGGCGTCTCGTTCAACGCCGCCGGCGACCCGGTGCACGGCCAGACCTTCACCGTCACCGCGTCGTTCGACATCCCCAACCGCTACGGGTACTGAACCGCCGGCCGGGACTGGCCGAAACTTGGCCCGCCCGTGGCCCTCTCCTTATGCAGGAGGCATGAGCGACGCGTCCGCCGAGAAGGTCGACGGCGCCGGGATGTCTTCCGGCGTGGTGAGCATCCCCCTGCCGCGGATCTTCGGGCGCTTGCTCCTGCTGAAGCTCCTCGCACGCGGCGGCATGGGCGACGTCTACCTCGCCGCCACGACGGGCATCGAGGGAGCCGAGCGACCGATCGTCGTGAAGACGGTCCGTCGCGATCACATCCACGACGGCTCGTTCCTCGCGCGCTTCCTCGACGAGGCCCGCGTCCAGTCGCAGCTCAATCACCCCGGGGTCGCGCAGATCCTCGAGGCGTCGACGGACGAGAACGGCGAGCCGTACACCGTCGTCGAGTACGTCGAGGGGCGCTCGCTCGCCGATCTCCGCCACCGCGCGGTGCAGGTCGGCGCGCGCATCGGCTGGCCCGAGGCCGTCGCGATCACCATCGAGATGGGGCAGGCGCTCGCGCACGTGCACGAGCGCGCGGGCACGGACGGCTCGCCGCTCGGAATCGTCCACCGCGATCTCTCCCCGCAGAACGTGATGGTCGGCTACGCGGGCGAGGTGAAGCTCATCGACTTCGGCACCGCGCGCGGGCACAACCGCCGCTGCCACACGGTGGCCGGCGTGGTGTTCGCGAAGCCGGGCTACGTGGCCCCCGAGGTCGCGCGCCAGCAGGTCGGCGACGGCCGCATCGACGTGTACGCGATGGGCGTGATGCTCTGGGAGCTGTGCGCCGGCAAGCGCCTGCTCTCGGGCGACGCACAGAAGCACCTCGAGGAGGTCGCGGCCGGCAAGTTCGAGGTCCCCGAGCTCGCGAAGACGCGCGGCATCCCCCCGGAGCTCGATCGGATCATCGCCAAGCTCTGCGCGAACGATCCCGACGAGCGCTACGCGAGCGCGGCGCAGGCATCGACCGAGCTCGCGAAGGTGCTCGGGCAGGCGCCGGCCGGCAAGAGCGGAGAGCGCAGCGTGCGCGCGCGCGTCGCCGCGCTGATGACGACCCTGTGGGCGCACGAGCCCGCGCGCTCGCGCGCCGAGTTCGCGAAGCTCCTCCGGCAGGCGCGCGAGCTCCGTCGCGATCCCGAGACCCCTCCGGTCAGCGGCGTCCTCGAGCTCGCGGCCGCATCGATGACCACCGATCCCGGTGTGCTCGCCGGCACGCCCTATCGCCTGCTCCAGAAGATCGGCGAAGGATCGAGCGGCGAGGTCTTCGAGGCCGAGCACGTCGAGCTCGGACGCAAGTACGCGGTGAAGGTCCTCTCGGCCGCGCACACGGCGGCCACCGACGCGGTCGAGCGCTTCCGCCGCGAGGCGCGGGCGATCGCGAAGATCTCGCATCCGAACCTCGTTCGCCTGCACGACTTCGGCAAATCGCTCGACGGCCGCGTGTTCCTGGTGATGGAGCTGCTCTCGGGCAAGACGCTCGACGTGCACGCCGAGAAGGGCCTCGGATGGCGCGAGGCGATCCGCCTGGCGATGCAGGCGTCGCGCGCGCTCGAGGCGGCGCATGCCGCCGGCCTCGTGCATCGGGACCTCAAGCCCCAGAACCTCTTTCTCACCGAGGACGGCGATCTCAAGCTCCTCGACTTCGGCGTCGCGATGGCGCTCGCCGACACGGTGGACGACGCGGAGAAGCGCCAGAAGGGCTTCGCCGTCTTCGGCACGCCCGAGTACATGGCGCCGGAGCAGGTCGCGGGCGAGGCGGTGGACGCCCGTTGCGACATCTACTCGCTCGGCTGCGTGCTCTACGAGCTCGTCACCGGATCGCGTCCCTTCGAGGGCTCGCCCGTCGTCGTCATGGGCAAGCAGCTCCGCGAGGAGCCGGAGCGGCCCCGTGTGCGCGCCCCGACGGTGCCGATCCCCGGCGAGCTCGAGGCGGTGATCGCGAAGGCGCTCGCGAAGGACAAGGACGCGCGCTTCGCCTCCGCCCGTGAGATGCGGGAGGCGCTCCAGGAGGCGCTCGTCGCGCCCGACCGCCGGCGGATGCGCGGCAAGCGGCTCGCGAGCTTCGCCGTCGGCGCGTCGCTCGTCGTGCTGGCCGCGGCGACCTTCAAGGACCAGACCCTCGCGCTCCGCGATCGCGTCTTCGCGAAGAAGGAGCCGGTCGTCGCGGTGCTGCCGGTCGAGGCGCTGCCCGCGGCGCCCCCCGCGGCCCCCGTCACCGTCACCGTCACGCAGGCGGAGGTCGCGCCGCCGCCGACGGCCGCGGCCGAGCCGATCGCCGAGGCCGCTCCCCCGCCCGCGCCCGTGGCGAAGGACGCGCCTCCGCGCGCCGAGCCGAAGGAGCCGAAGGCGGAGGAGCCGCGGGTCGAGGCGCCCAAGCGCACGTCGAACCCGCTGCTCGTGAACGCGTCCATGCGCGGGCGCGACTCGAGCGACGACCCGAAGTCGCGCCTCACCGCGGCGCGCAGCGCGGCGCGCGAGCGACCGAGCGATCCGAAGGCGCTGAAGGCGCTGGCGACGGCCGCGCTGCAGGCGGGCGAGGTCCGCGAGGCACGTCGCGCCGCCGAGGCGTGGGCGGTGCACGACGCGAGCGCGGAGCCGCGGCTCTTCCTCGCGGCGGCGCTCGAGGCGAGCGGGCGCAAGCGCGACGCGCGGGCCGTCCTCGACGAGTGGCTCGCGAACCACCCCGATTCGACCGACGCGAAGCGCATGCGCGAGCGCCTGGGCTCGTCGCCGGAGCCGGCGATCAAGCGCGGGGGACGCAGCTCGCGCACCGGACGGGCGCAGCTCGCGCCGCCGGATCCGATCGCGAACGACGAGTGACCGCTGGCGCGGGTTTCGCACGCCGTCCGGTTCATGGCGGCGCGCACGTCCGAGGTCCCGCAGCCGACGCGGGCGAACGGGGAGGATCAGCTCGGGCTCCTCATCGGCGGCAAGGTCATCGAGACGAGCGACGTGTTCGCCGTCCACGATCCCGCCGCGCCGCACGACGTCGTCGGGACGGCCGCATGCGCCTCGCCTGCGCATGCCGTCGAGGCGATCGAAGCGGCCACGTCCGCCTGGAAGTCGTGGAGCGGGCTCGATCCCGAGAGGCGCGCCGCGCGCGTGCTCGAGGCGCTCGAGGCCCTCGACGACGATCACCAGGAGCGCGTCGATCTCCTCGTCCGCGAGAACGGCAAGGTGCGTCCCGAGGCCGACGTCGAGCTCGGCGTCTTCGCGTGGCGCTGCGAGCTCGCCGCCGGGCTCGCGCCCGAGCTCCGGAACGTCCGGGACTTCCCGCCGCTCGGCGAGCGGCCGAACGTCGAGCTCGCGCGTTCGGGCGAGCGCCCGCGCATGCGCCGGTTCATGGCGCCGCCGTTCCGCTCGACGGTCACCGCGGTTCCGCTCGGGGTGGTGACGATCATCGTCCCGTACAACTGGCCCCTCGCGATCGCCGCAGCGAGCCTGCCGTACGCGCTCGTCGCGGGCGACACGGTGATCGTCAAGCCGCCGCCCACCGCGCCGCTCTGCATGATGAAGACGCTCGAGCTCTTCGCCTCGCGGCTCCCGCCGGGCGTGGTGAACGTCGTCAGCGGCACGAACGACGCGGTCGCGCCGCTCGTCACCGATCGCCGGGTCCGTCACGTGGTCTTCACCGGGAGCACGGCGACCGGCAAGCACATCATGAGGATGGCGGCGGAGAACGTCACCGGGGTCACCCTCGAGCTCGGAGGCAACGACCCCGCGATCGTCCTCGAGGACGCCGAGCTCGACGACGGCGCGATCCAGCGGCTCGTGTCCGCGTGCTTCATGACGAGCGGCCAGGTGTGCATGGGCACCAAGCGCATCTACGTGCACCGGTCCCGCTTCTCCGAGCTCGCCGGCGCGATGACCGACGTCCTCGCGCGCTACCGCGTGGGGCACGGCCTCGCACGCGACACGACGATGGGCCCCCTCAACAACGCCGGCCAGCGCGACTTCGTCCGCATGCTCGTCGACGAGGCCCGCGCATCCGGCGCCGAGGTGCGCGAGCTCGGATCGATCTCCGACGAGTGCACCGGCTCGGGCGGCTACTTCCTCAGGCCCACGCTCGTCCTGGATCCGCGGCGCGACCTCCGCATCGTCACCGAGGAGCAGTTCGGGCCCGCGGTGCCGATCCTCCCGTTCGACGACGTCGATCCCCTCGTCGAGCAGCTGAACGACGAATGGTCCGGCCTCTGCTCGTCGGTGTGGACGTCCGATCCCGAGCGCGCCGCCGATCTCGCCTCCCGCCTCCGCACCGGGACGACGTGGGTGAACAACGCGAACGCCGTCGCGCAGGACGACCGCGCCCCGTTCGGCGGCTTCCGCATGAGCGGCTTCGGGCGCGAGCTCGGGATCGACGGCCTGCTCGCGCTGACCGAGCCGCACACCATCACGTATCCCGGCTGACGGACCTCAGCGCGCGCCGTCCGGAGCGCAGAGGCCCGGCGGGTTCTTCGCGATGGTCGCGAGCTTCGCGCGCGCGTCGGCGCCGACCTTCTCCTTCGCGAACCGCTTCTCGCACGCCTCGTAGGCGAGCTTCGCGTTCGCGCAGTCGTGCATCGTCATGTACGCGTCGCCCATCGCGAACAGCGTCTTGTCGAGGACCTTCGACCGCGGGAACAGCTTGAGCAGGCGGTTGAAATTCCCGAGCGCCGAGCTCGGACGTCCGTCCTGGAGATCGGCGTCGCCGACCAGGTACAGCGCCTCGTCCGCGCGCTCGTCCGTCGGGTAGCGGTTGACGAACTCGGGCCCGAGCGCGCGCACGGCCGGCCAGTCTCGCTTCGTGTACGCGTCGCGCAGCTGGGAGAAGTGCGCGGCCTTGTCCTGGGGGACGGTGACCGGAGGCGGAGCGGCCGCCGGCGCCTGCGTCCGCTTCATCTCGTCCATGCGCGCGTAGATCTCGGTCCGCGACGCCGCGACGTCGCGCTTGAGCTCCTCGATCGCGTGCTGGACCTCATCCATGCGACCGCCGAGGTCGTTGATGCGCTGCTTCGACGACATCACGTCGGTCGACGAGTCCGCGTTCGCGCGGAGGGCGTTGTCGAGCCGCTGCCTCGTCGCCTCGAGGTCCGCCCGCACGCCCGCCGTCTCGGCGCGCGCCGCCTGCAGCTGCCGCTCGGTGTCGGCCTGCTTCGCCGCGAGCGCGTCGTGGTCGCGTTGCATCACGAGGCATCCGGTCGAACCGATCGCGACGAGCCCGAGCGCCGCAGCGCGAAATCCCTTGCGCAGCATGGGCACGGTTATGGCCCATTGTCCCGCGCAAGGCAAAACTCCGCCGAAACTCCGACCCGCTCGGGCCGGCGATTCACGGGGGTTTCACAAGCGGCGCCTTGCCAACGGGGCGGGATCCGCTTACGGAAGGGATGCCTTCATGGCGACCGCGACGGCCGACGTCGACCTCGAGCTCATCTCGGGTCCCCCCTACCGCACGATCCTGCGCCTCGCGCTGCCGACGGTGATCGCGATGCTCTCGCAGAGCATCGTCAACGAGATCGACGTCTTCTTCTTCACGCGGCTGCCGTTCCCCGAGAGCTCGAACGCGCAGGCGGCGCTCCTGCCCTCGCTCCTCCTCGTCTGGCTCTTCGGCGGCTCGCTCTCGGCGATCAGCGTCGGCACCCAGGCGCTCACCGCGCGCCGTTACGCCGAGCGCCGGTACGACGCGGCGGGCGCGGTCCTCGCGAACTCGGCGTTCTTCTGCCTCGTGGCCGGCATCGTGTTCGCGATCATCGGCGCGTTCACCATCGACTCGCTCCTCGGCCTGGTCCTCCAGGTGCCCGAGGCGCACGCGATCGCCTACTCGTACTCGAAATGGCGCCTCCTCGGCGTCGTCTCGATGGCGATGACCATGGCGCTCAAGTCGTTCTTCGACGGGATCGGCAAGACGTGGGTCCACCTCGTCTCGGCGCTGATCATGAACGTCTTCAACGTCCTCTTCTGCTGGGTCTTCATCTTCGGCAACCTCGGCATGCCGCGGATGGGCGCGCCCGGCGCCGGCTTCGCCGCGTTCGTCTCCACCTGGATCGGGCTCGGCATCATGATCTTCTACGCGTCGCGCGAGCGCGCGCGCTTCCAGCCGGTGCGCTGGTCGAACCTCTCGCGCTCGCTGACGTGGGACATCCTCAAGCTGTCGATCCCGGCGGCCCTCGCGACGATCGTGATGATGGTCGGCTTCGGCATGTTCACGAAGGTCGCCGGCGAGCTCGACAAGACGGCGAGCGACGCCGCCATCGCCGCGGGCGCGGGAGTGCGCGAGGCGGTGAACGGGGCCGCGACCACCGACATCGTCGCGATCCTCAAGCTCACGTTCACCGCGTGCCTCGCGTTCGGCACCGCGACGGCGACGCTCGTCGCGCAGTCGCTCGCGGCCAAGCGCCCCGACGACGCGACGAAGTTCGGCTGGGCGAGCGTGCGCCTCGGCCTCGTGCTCTTCGGCGTCGTGGGCCTGTGCGAGGGCGTCTTCTTCACGAAGCACATCGTCCACTTCATCTCGCACTCCGAGGCGGTGCGCGAGGCGGCGTTCATGCCGATGCGCATGATGGGCCTGGTCACGCCGATCATCGCGGTGGCGATGATCCTGAGCGAGGCGCTCTTCGGCGCCGGCAGCACGAAGTTCGTCGCCGCCGCGCAGTTCTGCCTCGTGTTCCTCGTCCTCGTGCCGATGGCGTGGGCGCTCGGCATCAAGGCCAACGTCGGCCTGGTCGGGATGTGGTCCGCCGCCGTCGCCTACGCCATGTGCGCGTCCGTCGTGATGACGCTCAAGTTCCGAAGCGGCACCTGGAAAGAGATCACGCTCTAGCCGCCGTGCCGGCTCAGAATCACAGAGCGAGACCGTAACGGCCGTTGCAGTACGACCGGACGTTCGAGATGTCTCCGTCGCTCAGCACGGACTTCGCGAGCATGACCTCGAGCATCTTGCCGTGGAAGTATCCCTGCTTCGAGATCAGGACGGCACCGATGCGGAGCTTCGTCGTCGCGACGCTCGACAACGGCCCCGTGGTGACGCGCGTCATCGGATTGCGGTCGACGCCGTACTCGAGCGACGCTCCGTCCCATCTCACCTTCGCGAGATGCCATGCTCCCGCGGTGCACGGGACGCGAGCCGGCTGCCGCCAGTCGGTATCGTAGAAGGCGACGCCGAGCCCGCCCTCGGAGAACCCGAGATTGAACCCGTAGCTCGTGTCGCTGACGAGGCTGGGATCGTCGTAGTTGTCGGTACCCACCGCAGCCGCGCTCTCGGCACGGAACAGCACGAGCACGGTCCCCGCCGTCCCGCTGACGTACGAGCTCCAGTCGGCCGAGGTGCTCAGCTGATCGTCGACGCCGTCGAACTCCGCCGGCGTGAGCCCGTTCACCGCCGCCCCGGCAGCGGGCGGACTCGCCCCCTCCGCGAGGTCGCCACCCACCTCACCGACCCACGGCGAGGCGGAGTACCCGGCGCGCCACCATCCCGTCAGCGGGAGGGTCGCGGGGTTGAACTTCACCGTCCCGTCGATGACCGTCGCGTCCTTCGCCGACGCGTCGCTCGGCGCGAGGCAGATGCCTCGATCGCAGACGAGGGGGTCGGAGCACGTGCCGTCGGACCGACAAGGTTGACCGAGCTCTCCCGCCGCTTGCGTGCCGGCCTCCGGCGCGACGACGGGGGCGGTCCCGGGATCGTCGCCGACGCAGCCCTGGAGCGCCGCGAGCACCCCGCTGCAGAGGAAGAGGGCGCCGAGGAGGCGCGCACGCAAAGCCATGGCCGCATCGTTCCATACGCCGCCAACCACGTCGAGATAGCGCCCCTCGGGCGTGGAACGCCGGGTTGGCGAACGCGCGCGC
Organism: Labilithrix sp.; assembly: GCA_039809525.1. GTDB lineage: Bacteria > Myxococcota_A > Polyangia > Polyangiales > Polyangiaceae > Labilithrix. Next base: position 10,973 of record JBDHVD010000155.1, read on the forward strand.
CTTCGCCACGAACGCCTCCCGCTCGTGCTGCGGGATCGCGTCGTCGAGTGGCGGCTCCTCGGCTCAGAGGCCGAGCGGTGAGCGTGGATCGTCGTGATCGGCCAGGGTGCCGTCGCCCAGCTGGCCGAACTGGTTCTCGCCCCAGCATCGGACGTGGCCATCCGCGAGGAGCGCGCACGTGTGATACCAGCCGCCCGCCAGCGCAACGACGGCGGAGGGCAGGCCGGGAACAGGCCCTGGGACGAACCCCGCGCGCCGCCCTCCCAGTCCCCAGCACCACGCGTCGCCCTTCGTCGAGGCCGCGCACGACTCCAAGTAGCCGGCATGGACCGTCGCGACGTCGCGGATGCCCACGACCGCGACCGCGCCGTCACGGTCCTTCGCCGTTCCGTCACCGACGAGGCCATCATCGTTCGCGCCCCAGCACGCAGCGGCCTCCGATCGCCGGCGGGCGCACGCGACGTGGAGTCCGGCGCTCACGGAGACGGCATCGTCGATGCCCGCGACGCGAAGCGGCCGCGAGCTGCAGCGCGTGCCGTCACACGTCTCGGACGTGAGATCGCCCGTACCCAGCGCTCCCCTCAGGCCGCGGCCCCAGCACCACACGCTGCCCTCACGGCGAACGGCGCAGGTATGGGACTCGCCAACGCTGACGTCGACGACGTCCTCGAGGCCGACGACCGCGGCAGGCACGCCCGGTCAATCATGGTGCCGTCACCCAGCTTTCCGTCCGCGCGCAGTCGAACGCTTGCCCGTCGACGTTGCATCGCTCGTGCTCCGGGAGGCCGTCTCCGAGCTGACCGACGTCGTTGTTGCCCCAGCAGAGCACGGCGCCCGATCGTGTTCGGGCGCACGCGTGACCTGCTCCGCACGCGACCTCCACCGCGTCGTGAACACCGTCGATGAGCGTCGGGGTGGTCCGTGGAGGCGAACCGCCAGCCGACGCGATGCTCGCGTCACCCACTCCCCAACACCAGACGCGACCATCCGTTGCGACGATGCACGTCTGCGAGGCGCTGGCCGAGAGGGAGACCGCGAGGAGCGTGGAAGGGGCCTCCGCGACGGCGTCGCCCCCGCAGGCGAAAAGAAATAGACCCGCGATCGCGACGCGCCCCCCGGCCAGGCGTCGAACATGACAGCGCTCGCCGATCAGGCGTGGAACGTCTGCTTGGCGAACGCGCGCCATGCGCTTCACGCTTTGGGCCGTCTCGATCGTTTGCGCGGTGAAGCCTCGCGCTCGTACCCGCGTCCTTGCAGGCACTTGCGGCCCGTCGCTTCACCGCAGAAGGCGCGCCCGCTTGACCGCAGAACTCGGAGAGGCGGTTTCGTGGAGATCCGCGCGGTTGCGCACGGTCGCTTCACCGCTGAAACGGCGGGCACGCGCGGCCTCACCCCCGCCCGGCCGGGCAGCCGTCACGGCTCCGGCGCGATCGGCCGCGAGACGACGACGCCCTCGTTGCCTCGGAGGTAGCCGACCCACAGGCGGTCGCCCTCGAAGACGGCAGGCGCCGAATCGCTCGCGACGCCTCCCACGTCGAGGGTCGCCGCCGCGAGCTCGTCGTCCGAGAGGACGTTCGGCCGGGACTTGGCGACGCGCACGACCTTCGACCACCCCAGACTGCCGCGCAGCCCCACGAAGACGGCGTCGCCGTGGAGCGCGAGCCAGGCGGGGGGAGGACAGAGAGCGCCGGCGAAATCGCCGCGACAGCGAACGAGCGTGGTCTTCGTGCCGTCCTTGACTCGCACGACCTCGAAACCATGCGGCGGATCGTTCGGATGGCTTGCAAAGTACACCGCACCGTCGGCGTCGACCCCTGTCATCGTGGCCGTGTACTCGAGCTCGTTGATCGCGGGGAGCTCCGTTGCGACGAGCTCCGCGGCGCCGCCACTTTCGGGACGGCGGTAGAGCGCGCTCGCCGTCAACGACGTCGGCACGGCGTAGTAGAGGAATCCGCCAGCCGCACCGAACGTCAACGTGTCGCTCGCGTCGCCGACGAACGTCCTCCAGGTCCCTGGGCCAGTCGCGTCGAGACGCGCGGCCTCGATGCCAGCGCCGTCCCAGTAGACGCTCGTGTCGGAGGCGACGAGGTTCCAGCCCGCGCTGTCGGCGAGCAGGTACCGTCCGTTCGTGCGGAGATCCAAGCTTTGAATCGCGTCGCGGACGCCCAGCCATGGACCGCGCCACACGAGCACGTCGCGCGCGGGCGACGCCGCGAATGGGATCCGGCTGCCGCTCGCAGGCGCCTCGAGAACCTGCACGAGCTTCGCTGCCCCGCGATCGAGTCGGTGCAGCGTGAACGTCTCGGAGAACCTCGCCGGACGCGTCACGATGGCGACGTGCTCCGCGTTCAGGGCAACGATCCGCACGACCCCGGGCAGCCCGCAGGCGTGCACCGTCTCGCCGGGAATCCCAGAGGGCGCGCACGACGTCGTGGGCGTCGGCGCGACCGGCGTCCACGGAGACGCCGGCGAGGTCGGTGGCGCGACTCCGCCCGCGGGTTGCGGCGCGGGCTCGCCGGTGGGAGGCGGTTCGGCGGCCGCGCCACCGCACGACGCGGTCGCTGCGCACGCGACCGCGGCAAGGATGATCGAAGAATGCCGATGAGCCATGCGCGTCCGTGTAGCGCGCGTCACGGCCCTGGTCGAGCACCGACGAGTCAGCCGTGGAACTTCGAACGCGAATGCGCACGGGCTTGCGCAACGAACGCGTCCCACTCGGCCTGCGGGATCGCCTCGACGAGCGCGTTGCGTTCGTCGAGGAACGTCCACCGCGCGCCCGCGAGCTCGGGGCCCGCCTCGAACGGCACGAGGATCTCGCCGTCGTCCGTCGGGATCGCGAACATCTGCACCGACGGCATGAGGTAGGCCACGTCCGGCGCCCACACCGCCATGGTGAAGCTCTCTTGCTCGCCCTTGCCCTTCGGGGTCACGCGGAACGCCGCCGCCGGGTACCACGTCTCCTCGTCGATGAACTGGATGCGCACCATCGCCGAGAGGAGCTGCTGGCCCGGCGTCATGTCGCCGGGACGCGCGCGGAGCTCCGCGGCGAAGCGCGGTCCGACGTGCACGTCGCGGCGCGCGCCGCCGAGGGTGAGCGTCTGCCCGTCGCGCTCGACCATCGCGATCACCGCGTCGGGGCCGACGTCGACCATGCGGTCGATCCAGGCGGCGCCGTAGCGGGCATCGAGCTCGTCGAGCGTCATCGGATCGGCGTCCTCGGGCTGCACGCGCCCGCCGGAGAGATGCGCCATCGTGCGCACGACGTTCATCGCGAGCTCGTAGTCGGCGCGGCTCGAGCACGTCATGACGCGGACCTGGAAGCGGCCGTCCTCGTGACAGATCTCGATGCCGCGCGCCGAGCGCCCGCGCAGGTACGGGTGGAAGCAGTACCCGGGCGGGAAGCGATCGTCCGCGGGCGCGTCCTCGGCGCACTGCCACGACGGCTCGTGGAGCGCGTCGACGAGCGCGCCGAACGAGGGCGGCGCAGGGGCATCGACGTAGAACGAGAAGCTCATGATCGGGCGCTCAGTTGCCCTTGATCATGTTCATCAGGTCGTCCTCGCTCTCCTGACCGGCCTTGGGCGCCGGCTTGGCGCCCGCATCGGCGGCGCCGCCGCTCTCGCCCTTGATCGCGTTCAGGAGATCGTCCTCCGACTCGCTCCCCGGCGTGCCGCCCTCCTTCGGTGCGCCGGCCTCCTTGCCGCCGATGAGCGCCGCGAGGTCCTCGTCGTCCTCGCCTCCCGGCCCCGGCGCGCCCGCGTCGGCCGCTGCGACGGAGGGCTCGTCGACCGCGGGCATGTGGCCGTTCGGGTACTTCTTCTTGTCCTCTTCGCTGCAGGGCTGCGGGTTGTTGCGATCGAGCTGGACGCACTCGAGGAACCACGCCTCGGTCGGCGGACGCTTCTCCTTCTCCGCCTGCTCGCGCCACTTGGCGATGTCGCCGAGGACGAGCTGGTTCGAGATGCGAGGCACGTACGTGATGACGAGCAGCGACAGCGCGAGGAGGCCCGCGAAGGGCATGACCACGCGATAGAGGCTGACCACCGGCCGGTTGAAGCGGAAGCTCGAGATGAAGATGTTGAGGCCGAGCGGCGGCATCGAGAACGCCAGCTCGAGGTTGAGCACGAACATGATCGCGACGTGGAACGGGCCGAGCCCGAAGTACGACGCGAACGGCAGGACGAGCGGGACGGCGACGAGGATCGCGCTGATGCCGTCCATGACCATGCCCAGGACGAGCAGGAAGACGTTCATCACGATGAGAAACTGCCAGGTCTTGTCGAGACCGAGCTTCAGCATCGCCTGCAGGACCTTGTCCGGCAGCTGCTCCTGCACGACGTAGTTCACGAAGGCGTTCGCCATCGCGAGGATCAGGATGACCGCGCCGGCGAGCGCCATCGACGACTTGGCGATGCGGACGAGGTCCTTCTTCAGCGAGAGGTCCTTGTAGACGAAGACCTCGATGATCAGCGTGTAGGCGGCGACGAGCCCGGCGGCCTCGTCGATCGACGCGAGCTGCCTGGTGATCGCGAGGTAGAGGATCGCGAAGATGCCGATCTCCCACTTGAAGGCCCACGTCGCGTGGACGAGCTCCTTGCCGTCGAGCGGGGTGGTCGGGATCTTGTCGCGAACGCCGACGTACATCGAGTAGCCGGCGAGGAACACGAGGACGAGGACGCCCGGGAGGATGACCGCCTTGTTCACCAGCTGGAAATCGAGGCCGGTGACCATCGCGTACACGAGCAGCGGCAGCGCGAACGGCAAGAGGAGGCCGAGCGAGCCGCCGGTCGTGACGAGACCGAGCGCGAACTTCTCCGAGTAGCCCTTCTGCCGGAGCGCGGGCAGGAGCAGGCCGCCGACCGCGATGATGGTGACGCCGCTTCCACCGGTGAAGAGCGTGAAGACGGCGCTCGCGATCACGCACACCACCGCGAGGCCGCCCGGGAGCCAGCCGACCCACGCGGTGGCCGCGCGCACGAGGCGCTCGGGCGTCTTCGACTCGGCCATGAGGTAGCCGACGAAGGTGAACAGCGGGATGGTGGTGAGGATGGGCGAGCCGGCGAAGCGCGAGCCGAAGACCTCGGACGCGAGGCGCCGGAGGTACTGCTGCTCGGGATCCGGGTGCGTGAGCCACGCGAGCTCGGTGGCGCCGGCCATGATGGCGAACAGCGGCGTGCCGAGCATCGCGAGGAGCGCGACGAGGCCGGTGAGGATGCCGCCGAGCGCGGAGAGCAGCGCGACCGCGCCGCCGATCGAGCCGAACGCGACGCGCGCGGCCTTGGGGTTCTGCGCCTCGGTGCTCATCCCTGCGCCTCGTGGGTGGCGGCCTCGACGGCGTCGGCCTGGGCGGACTTGTCGTGAAGGTGCGCGAGCTCCTCCTCGCCGTGCGCCGCGCCGGGATCGACCTTCACCCATCCCGCGAGGGCGAGCAGCGACCGGAGCACGAAGCGGATGGCGATGACGAGCAGGCCGAACGGGAACACGAGGTTCAGCACCGGCACCATGAGCATGTGGATGCGCTCGGTGCCTCCGGGGATCGAGGTGACGGCGGGCGTGCGGAAGTCGATGCTGCCGTCCTCGGGCAGCTCGAGCGCCTTCACGTCCTCGGCGGGGAAGTGCTTCTCCCATCCGCCGTCACGCAGCCACTCGTTCCACTCCTTCGGCGTGAGGAACTTCGCGTAGGGCGTGCCGCCGAGCACCTTCGGCAGCGCCCTCAAGTCGAGCGAGATCTGCCGGCCGGCGAGGAACAGGTCCACGCCGATGTCGTGGGCGACGCGATCGACCTTCGAGCTTGCCGGCGCGGGGCAGCTCTTGCCCGAGCCGTCCGCACAGGCGACGGACGCCGGCGCGTGGAACTCCTCGACCGCGAGGTCGTCGAAGAAGCCCCAGGCGGCCGCGCCCGAGACCACCGCGGCGGTGATCCAGCCGAGCACCGC
>JBDHVD010000156.1:0-16876 GCA_039809525.1 Labilithrix sp.
TCGTAGAACTTCTTCACGTCTTCCATCGGGATCGCGTTCGGAGGCGGCGTGTCCTTGCGCAGCGCGCGGAGCGTCGCGCTCGAGCGGGCGCGCTGGAGCTGATGCTCCCACGGGAGCTCCTTGGCGAGCCCCCGCTGCTCCGCCCCGGCGCCGAGGAGCAGGTCGCGGACGATCACGTCGTCGATGTACTTGCGGATGATCGCGTCGTGCGAATCGCCGAACGTGCGCAGCTGGAACGGCGGGATGGCGGCCAGCCGGTCCTCGAGCTCGCCGACGGTCACCGCCGTGTCGCCGACGCGCACGGCGACCTTCGCGCGGCGCTCGGCATCGGCGCCCGCGTCGGTCTGCGCATGCGCCGGGGCGATCGCCGCGGTGGCCAGCACGATCGCCGCGATCCGTAGGAATCCAGGGCCGCGCGCTCTCACGGCCGGTGAGGTAGCAGAAATCCGCGCCCCGGGGTCAGGGCTTCTTCGGGCGGCCGCGTTTTGTGCCGTCTCCGAGGACGCCCGCCTCGCGCAGGACCTCCTCGCCGATGCCCACGAAGCGATAGACCTCCGGCCGGAAGCTGTACGCGCGGTGGAGCCGCTCGACGACGCCGACGATCGCTTCGGGCGGTACCGTGTTCTTCCGCACCTTGGCGACCTTGCGGATCGAGCTCAGCGGCTCGCCCAGGTCCATGAGCTCCTGCACGCGCTGCAGGATGTCGAGCGGCTTGAGCTCGCGCGTCCCACGCGCCTTGCCCGCCTCGAGCTCCTTCAGCAAGCGCTGCCGGCGCTTCTCGGTCCGGCCGTCCAGCTTGGCCGCGGACGCGCCGCGTCCGCCGAGGATGTCGTTGAACACGCGCGCGACGCGGCGCTTCTCGATCGCCTCGGGGCTGCCGCGCCGGTTCGGCGCACGTGCCGGGCGTGCGATCTCCGCGCGCTCGTCCGGCCTTGCTCCCTTCGACGATTTCGGTCGCGTCCTCAGCCCCGGCATCGTGAGGCCACGGTACGGCGTTCAAACGCTCATGTCAATTTCGCCAATCAGCCCAATCAAAGCAGCATTCACCGCTGCGCCACGAGCGTGAGGATCAAGACCGCGAGCGCGATGAGCCAGAGCGGCCACGTCCGTCGTGCGAAGTCGGCGAGGCTCTCGCCGAACGACGACATCGTGCGGCGTGCCGCTTCGCGCCGGCCCACGAGACGCACCGCCTCGCGATCGATCTCCGCGCGCTCGGCGGCATCCATCGGATCGTCGCCCTGGAGCCAGTAGACGTGGTGCTCGAGCTCGTGCTCGACCGTCTCCTCGAGCTCGGCCTCCCAGTCGTACGCGCCCTCGTCCGCTTCGATCGCGGCGAACGTGCGGTAGTAGATCGTCACCGTCGGCGGCCGCGAAGGCGTCCCGAGGTCGCCCGGATACGGCGGAACGTACGAGCCGAGCAGCGGCTCGCCCCCGTCGTCGACCGCCGGCGTGCCGGCCTCGACCACGAGCTCCACCTTCTCACCGGGCATCGATGCGAGCATCGGCTCGGCGATCGCATGCGCGCGGTCGGCGAACGCGTCGAACGACGGCAGCGCGCGCGCCTCGCCGCGCTCGACGTTCATGCGCGGCGCGAGCTCGCGCTCGTAGGGCGCGTCGACGTCGTTCCGCGCCTTGCACGAGGGGCAGAAGACGATCGCGCCGAGGCGGTGCGGATACGTCGCGCGGAGGAAGAGCTCGGAGACGGCGTCGAACGCGTCGTCGTCGCATTCGGCGAGCGCATCCGCGCTCGGGCCTTCGACGCCCATCGCCGCGGCCACCTCGGGCGTCACCTCGAACGTGGGGCTCGCGAGCGCCTGGAAGAACGGCTGCGCCTGGCGCACGGTGCGCGTCCGCAGCGTGACCGCGCCGAGGCCCGGCACGTCGTGCGGGACGCCGGTCTCGTCCCGTGCGTCGAGCTCGGGATCGTCGAGCTCGCCGTCGACGTAGGGCCCGATCTCGAGCGCCGCGCACGGCCGGAGCGCGATCTTCTCGCCGCAGTTCGCGCAGTCGATCTCGATCTCTTCCTCGGCGACGAGGCCCGCCTTGGTGAGCACCGCGCGGAGCACGTGGAAGTCGGAGAGCTCGAGGTCGCGCACGTCCTTGCCGTCGAGCGTCACGACGCCGTCGTCGAAGAGCGCGAGCACCTCGGAGAAGAGCGGCTCGCCCGGCTTGCGGGCGCGCGGGCTCTTCTGAACGGACGCGGCGCGGAGCCGGATCTTCGCGCCGCTCGGGAGCGTCAGCGAAGACGGGAGCTTCATCGCCGGTCTCGGCGCTCGGCGGCGGCAGGCTGGATGCGCATCACGCGGACCACGAAGGCATGAATGGCGTACACGGCGGGCGTCAGCAAGATGGCAACGACCACCTTGATGCCGTACTCGCGTCCGATCTTGGCGAAGATCCACCCGTAGCGCTCCGCGGGCGCCATCTTTCCGAGGAACGAGGTCGGGTCGACGCTCGCGGTCCACATCCAGAAGATCAGGTTGATCGTGACGGTGTCGACGACCTGGCTGAGCAGCGTCGACCCGGTGGCTCGCAGCCAGAGGTGACGCGACTCGGTCAGCGCCTTCCAGAAGTTGAACACCTGGATGTCGAGGAACTGGCTGACGAGATAGGCGATCATCGACGCGACGAAGAGCTGCGCCGACCCGCCGAAGATCTTCGCGAACTCCGACTGGGTGAAGTACGTCGACTCGTGCGGGCTCAGCCACGTCGAGAGCTGCAGCACGACGTACGCGAGCAGCGCCATGCCGAAGCCGACGAGCGTGAGGAAGCGCGCGCCGCGGCGCCCGTAGAAGTCGTTCACCACGTCCGTGAGGAGGAAGGTGACGGGGAAGGGGATGATCCCGACCGAGATCGGCCCGAGCGGGGTGCCCACCGTCTTGCCGCCGATCACGTCACCGAGCAGCAGGCACGACACGAACACGGCGGTGAGGCACACGAACAGCTTGTCCGCGGCCTTCATCGTGCCGTAGGGCGACTTGTCTTCGATCACCGTCACCGATCACCGTCGGAGGAAGGCGGGGAGAGCTCGCTCACCGGAGGCGGGCCCTCGACCGGCAAGAGGAGGCGGAAGACCGCCCCGCGGCCGTTCGGTCCGGTGCCCACGTAGGACAGCTCGCCGTTGTGCTCGATGGCGATGCGCTGCGCGATGGCGAGACCGAGGCCCGTGCCGCTCGGCTTGTTCGTCGCGTAGGGCTCGAACAGGCGCGACGCGATCTCGGGCGCGATGCCCGGGCCGTTGTCGGCGACGGAGAAGGAGACGTAGTGGCCGTCGGTGTCGGTGGTCACGGAGACCGCGGCGCCGGATGTGCCGCGCACCGCGTCGAGCGCATTCTGCACCAGGTTGGTGAGCACCTGGATCACCTGATCGCGATCCGCCCGCACGTTCGGCGCGCGCCGCTGCGCGTGGTGGGTGAGCATCACCTCGTTCGCGGCGGGCTTGTGGATCTGCACGACGTGCTTGGCGACCTCCTCGGCGTCGACGTCGCCGATCCGCGGCTGGGGGAGGCGCGCGAAGCGCGTGAACTCGGTGACGATGTTCGCGATGCGGTGCACCTCGTCGAGCACCGTGCGCGTCGCCTCGTCGAAGTACTCGTCGAACCGCGGATCCTCGCGCGCGCGGAGCCGGCGCAACGTCTCGACCGCCGCGCGGATCGGCGCGAGTGGGTTCTTCACCTCGTGCGCGACGCGCCGGGCCACCTCGCGCCAGGCGGCGACGCGGCTCGCGGCGGCCAGCCTCCGGCGCGTCACCGCGAGGTCCTGGATCATCCGGTCGAATGCGGCGCCGAGATCGCGCACCTCGCCCGAGCCCTTCACCTTCAGCGGCCGCGCCTCTCCCGCGGCGACCTTGCCGGCCTCCGCGGCGAGCTCGGCGAGCGGGCGCGAGACGCTGCGCGCGAGGACGATCGCGACGAGGAACGCGACGCCGGCCGCGACGAGCGCGGCGATGCCGATCGCGTGGTCGACCGCCGCGAGGCTCTGCTCGAGCTCGCGCTTCGACTTCACGACGTCGAACGCGAGCGTGTTGCCCTTGCCGTCGTCGATCCGGCAGGACGTGCGCTCGGACGCGCCGGGCGGCGGCGCCGCCGGTGCGGACGCGACCGGCGGAGCCTGCGATGCGCTCGGCGCCGGCGGCGCCTTGCCGTGCTTGCCGGGTCTGGGCTTCGGCGGCGGCGGCTCGGTCTCGTCGTCCGCGGGCAGGACGGGGCGCGGCCACGAGGGGACGATCGAGACGCCGAGCGTCTCGGCCAGGCGCGCGAGCAGCGGATCGAGATGGCGCGCGGCGACGAGCCCGACGAGCTTGCCGCTCTGCGAGGGATGCCGGCACCGCGTGACGAGGGCAGGGACGGCGCCCTTGCGGATCACGTACTGCGTCGCGTCCCCGCGGACGAGCGCGTCCACCTCGTCCGCGGGCATGCCGATGAGGCTCGTGGGCGCGACGCCGACCACCTCGCCCTTCTCCGTCGCGAGGAGCAGCTCGTCGACGCCCATCGCCTTGCGCTGATCGCGGACGTTCTCCACGAACCCGAGCCGGCGCTCGTCGAGGACGTCCTGGTCGATGGCGATGCCCACGCGCTCCACCAGCGCGCCGTTCTTGCACGCGCCGGTCACGAGCTCCTGATCCGCGCGGCCCTGCCGCTTCACCTCGCCTTGCACGCGCTGGCAGATCGCGTCGAGGTCGCGCTGGAACCGCGCGGTCTCGTTCTCGGCGAGCCGCGTCCGCACGGCGACGCCGAGGAGGACGCTCGAGGCCGCGGCGAGGAGGCCGAAGGTGAGCGCGAGGCGGAGGGCGAGACGCACGGAGACCACGAGGTTACACGGCTTTTCGCCAACGCTTCACCCGGGTGTAAGCCTTCCCCGCCGCCGCGCGTTGATCCGGCGAATGCGCCGCGAAGACATCGCCATCGAGAGCCCGTGCGAAGTGGACTGGGACGGCATGAAGCCGGCCGACATGAAGAAGCGCTTCTGCGATGCATGCAAGATGCACGTGCACGATCTCTCGCAGATGACCCGCCGCGAGGCGAAGGCGCTGCTCGCGTCCGAGCGCACCGAGGGCCTCTGTGTGCGCTACCTCTACGACCAGCACGGCGAGGTGGTGTTCACCGACTCGCTCGTGCGCGCGAAGCGTCTCGCGCTCGGCGCCGTCGCCCTCGCCGGGGCGATGTCGCTGACCGCGTGCATGGGCGCCGCGCCCGCGCCGAAGCAGCCCGCGCCGGCGATGCCCGTCGCGAAGTGATCACCCCTTGCGCGCACGCCAGGTGGCGCCGAGATCGAAGCCGACGCCCTGGGTCGACGTCGCCAGCGTGACGTCGGGCGCGCGGCCTCCCTGGACGCGGATCTCGCCGACGACGCCGCAGCGGAGCGTTCGCGTCATCGTGCGCACCGAGACGTCGCCGAGCCTCGGCGGGTGCTGCACGACGTCGGCGGCGCGGCTCGGGTTGTCCGCGGAGGTGAGCGCGACGAAGGCCCCGAACGCGCCCGGAGCGATCGGACGGACGACGTCGAGCGCGAGGCCGTAGAGCCGCGAGGCTCGACGCTGCGCGAGGTCCGCGGCGGACACCGGCTTCACCGTCACCTCGTGCTGCGGGCGCGTGATGCGCGCCGCGATCGCCTGCGCGAGCTCGACGAGCCACGGCGAGTCCTCGCGCACGACGAGCGACACCGGCGGGCCGCCCCAGCCCTGCTCCGGCTCGGTGGGCCAGGCCGCGCCGATCTGCAGGTGCGCCAGGTTCTTCTGCGGGATCTCGTCACAAAGGCGCTGAGCGATGCCCGGCGCGTCCCACTGGTTCGCGTCACGCCCGGTCGCGAGGATCGGCCACGCCACCGCGCCGAGATCGAAGCGCCGCGAGCCGGGCCGCGGCTCGTGGAGCCCCTCGCCGAGCCAGCCGAGATCGTCGGTGCCGCTCTCGAACGAGAGCAGCGACGCCTTGAGGGTGGGCGCGGTCCGGACCACCACCTCGTCGAGGAAGGCTGGTCCGCGCGCGGCGAGCGGATTGCGCACGAAGACGATCGCGTCGTCCCGCGCGACGGTCTTGAACGGTCCGGTGCCGTCGGGCGACTCGGGCGAGAAGCCCGCCGGCACCATCGCCACGACCGGCGAAGAGAGCGCGCGCACCAGGCGTCCGGCGTCTCGCGTGGCGAAGAGGAGCGAGCGGCCGTCCTCGCGTGGAGCCGGGACGTCGGCGAGCCATCCCTTCGCTCCGCCGGCGCGCGCGCGGGCGATCGAAGAGGCCGCATCCTCGTCCCGAACGGCCGGCCCTTCCCCGTGCGAAGGCCCATGCGAAGCTTCACCCGGAGCGATGCGCCCTCCGGCTCCGGATCGCCCTCGGCGAGCGCGGGCACGAGCTGGCCGGCGTCGTCGCGCGCGTAGAGCGTGTCGAAGAGCGCCTCGCCGAAGAACGCGGCCGCGGGATCGTCGAGCCGGTGGGGATCGATCGACGACAGCGCCCACGGCAGCCGCATCGACACGCGGCCTCCGACCGGCGTGCGTCCGCGCGCGTGCGCCGTGCGCGACCAGAGCAGCGCGCCGCCCGCGAGCGCGAGCAGCGATCGGCGCCCGACCTCAGCGGACAAGCCACACCTCGCTGCCGACCACCGCGACGACCGCGGGGACGCCGCGCTCCTCGGGACGGCACGTCGCCACTGCGCGGACGCCGTCCTTCGCGGGGACGCGCAGGCGAGGGAAGAGCGTGCCCTTCGCGTTCCAGGTGGTGATCGCGAGCGCGTCGTCGGGCGAGTCACTCGTGGTGATCACCTCGGGCGCGCCGTCGAGATCGAGATCGGCGATCGCGAGCTGCGCGCCGACGCCGTCGATCGTCGCCTCGATCGGCTTAGCGTCGGGCGTGTGCGCGGTGCGGCGCAGGCGGAGCTTGCCGTTCGGCTCGCGCACCCCGACCACGTCGCTGATGCTCCCGTCCTTGCCCACGAGATCGAACGCGGCGATGGCGTCGTAGCGCGGCGACGGAGGCGCGAGGACCGCGCCGGGCTCGCCCCTGGGCGGCGCGGCGCACGTCACGACGTTTCCGTCGAACGAGCCGGTATCGGCGCTCGGGATCGCGCACGCGTCGCCTTCGGCGCCGGGGACCGGCAGGCCGGTGAGCGAGCGCTTCGTGACCAGCGCCGCGTCGACGACGACCGCGCCGCGATCGGTCGTGCCGAGGAAGATCTCGCCGGGCTTGCCGCGCGGGGCGACGATCGCGGTCGCGAGCGGCTCGCGCAGCGGCACCGGCACGCGCGAGGCGATCGCGCTCCACGGCGCGATGCGGGTCGGTGCGAGCTTGCCCCCGCGGAGCTTGCCCATCACCACGCGCGTGCGAGACACGAGCACGATCTCGAGGCCGCCGTCGGAGTCGACGTCTCCGCACGCGACGGCGAGGACGTCGGTCTCCTCGTGCTTCGCCTTGTGCACGCTCGCCTGCTCGAGCGTGACCGGCGTCATGAACGAGCGGACCTCCGCGTCGAGCGGAGCCGATGCGAACGCGTGCGCGCGAGGGCCGGGGACCGGGTTGCGCAGGCGCTCCCAACCGTTCGACACCACCGGATAGAGGTCGGCGGTCGCGCGGAGCTCGCCCTTCGCGATCTCGAGCTGCACGTGCACGAGCGACGCCGCTCGACCGGACAGCCCGCGCGCCACGGCGAGCGACGCCGGTTGCGGATGCGCGCGCGCCACCCCGAGACGACCGGCGATCTGCGTCGCGATCCGCACCGCGAGCTCGTCGCCCTTCGGCGCCGGGATGTCGCTCGCCACCGGCGACGCGACCACGACCGCTCCGGCGGGGACCTGACCGAGCGCCTGCGCGATCTCCGTCGCGAGGTGACCGATGGCGCTCGTCTTCGTCGGCGCCACGGGCGTGGGCGCCGGCGGTGCAGGCTTCGGCTGCGCGTGCGCGCTCGCCGCGACGAGGACGATCGACGTCGCGAGCGCGATCCGCTTCACGGCTCCGTTCCCGCCTCTTGCGCCGGCTGGACGGCGCCCGCGTCCGCGCTGGTGACGTCCGCGGTCTCGGTGGGCTCGGTGCCCTGGAGGAACACCTCGTCGATCGCGCCCTCCATCCCCTCCGGCGCGAGCTTGCCGCTCTTCGGATCGATCGCGACGGTCACCACGCCGGGGGGCCGCGCGAACTCCGCGCGAGGCTTGTTCTCGTGGGCCGCCTTCATGACGTTGATCCAGGCCGGGAGCGCGGTCGAGCCGCCGGCCTCGCCGGAGCCGAGCGGCTTGTTGTCATCGTAGCCGACCCACACCACCGCGGCGATCTCGGTCGAGTAGCCGGCGAACCACGTGTCCTTCGCCTCGTTGCTCGTGCCCGTCTTTCCCGCCACCGGCCGGCCGAGCGACTTCGCCCGCTGCGCGGTGCCGCGATCGACGACGCTCTGGAGCATGCTCGTGATCACGTACGCCTCCGCGGGCTCGAGCACGCGGCGCTCGGGGAGCGGCGGCTTCAGCTCGACGTCCTTGCCGTCGGGGCCGACGATGCGGCTCACGATGCGCGGCTCGTCGTACGTGCCGCCCGCGGCGAACGTCGCGTAAGCGCCGGCGAGCTCCATCGGATGCACCTCGTACGAGCCGAGCGCGAGCGACAGATCGGGCTTGAGCGTCGACTGGATGCCGAGCGCCTTCGCCCAGTCGATCACGTTGGCGGGCCCAACGTCCTCCAGCACGCGCACCGCGGCCACGTTGACCGAGTTCGCGAGCGCCTCGCGCAGGCGCAGCGGATCGGCGTCCTTCCAGCCCTCGTAGTTCGACGGCTTGTAGCCGCCGGCGAACGTCGTCGGCGTCACGTCGACGAGCGTGGCGGGCGTGTAGCGCCGCGCGTGCAGCGCGTAGGAGTAGACGACCGGCTTGAACGTCGAGCCGGGCTGGCGCCGCGACTGGGTCGCGCGGTCGAGTCCGCCGACCACCGCCTCGTAGTTGCCCGCGAGGGCCAGGACGTGGCGCGTCCGCACGTCGAGCACCACCAGGGCGCTCTCGGGCCCGAGCTCGAGACGGAGCGGCACCTTCGCGACCACGCGGCCCGGGTCCGCCCCGTCCTTCGCCGCCGGCACCGGCGCGAGCAGGCTCACGCGCAGGCGCGCCCCCACCTCGGCGAGCTGGCTCGGCGGGAGATCGTTCGGGTTGTAGCGCTTGTAATCTGCAATCTTCACCGAGCCGATCACCGTGCCGACACGGACGTCGATCGTGCCGAGCACGTCGTCGGTCGCGACCACCGTGCCGGTGAAGACCTTGTGTGACTCGAACGCGGGCGTCCCGTCGAACAGCGGCGGGTCCTTGCGCGCGCTCGCGCCCTTGCCCTTCTGCGCGACCGCCGGCGCCTTCCATGGCCCGAGCAGCGCGTGCCGCTTGTCGTAAGCATGGAGGTTCTCGCGCAGGTGCTTGCGCGCGAGGCCCTGCAGCCGCGGATCGATCGTGGTGGTGATGGTGAAGCCGCCGCGCGGACCGCGCTCGGGCTCGAGCTCGAGGAGCAGCTTCTTCGCGATCGAGACCGCCTCGGGCGCGAGCTCCGTCTCCGCCTCCTGCGACGGCGCGAGGCGCACCGGCTCGTCGATCGCCGCGTCGAGCTCCGCCTGGTTGATGAAGCCCTTGGCGAACATCTGGTCGAGCACGTACTTCCGTCGCTCGAGTGCCTTCGCGAGCCCGCGCTTCGGCGCGTACTGCTCCGGGTTCTTCACCACGCCGGCGAGCATCGCCGCCTCCGCGATGGTCAGCTCGCGCGCCGACTTGCCGAACGCGTCGCGCGCGGCCTCCTCGATGCCGTAGCGGCCGTGGCCGAAGTAGATGTGATTGAGATAGAGCTCGAGGATCTTGTCCTTGCGGCGGTCCTTGCCCGCGCGATCGTGACCGCACTCGGGGCACAGCTCCTGCTCGAGCCGGCGCGCGAGGAGCGCCTCGCGGAGCTTCCGCTTGTACGTCTTCTCGTTGTTCGCCAGGAGGATGTTCTTCACCACCTGCTGCGTGATCGTCGAGCCACCCTGGCGATGGCTACCCGAGCGCAGGTTCACCAGCATCGCGCGCGCGATGCCGAAGTAGTTGAGGCCCTCGTGCTCGTAGAAGGTGGCGTCCTCCGCCGCGAGCACCGCCTTCTTCAGGTGCAGCGGCAGCTCCTCGATCTTCACGATCGTCCGCCGCTCGGTGAAGATCTCGGCGAGCAGCGTCCCGTCGCGCGCGAGCACGCGCGTCACCTGCGACGGTCGATAGCCGCGCTCGAGCTCGGCGACGCTCGGCAGCTCCGCCTCGTAGTGCCGCACCACCAGCCAGGCGGCCACGAGCCCCACCACCGCGAGCACCGCGGCCACGACCGCGCCTCGCTTCGTCCATTTCAGGGCCGCGCGGCCGTACCTCCGGAGCTTCTCCTGGCGTGTCTCCGCCTTCACGTCGTCTAGAACGCTCGGCGGTTTCGAGCTCATCCGCGGACGGTCGGGCACGGCCGCGGAACTATACTCCGGATCCGGCGGCGGGACGCTCGATCGGCGCCTCGGGCGCATCGTCGAGGAAGGCGAACGTCCGCTCCTCGGCCGCCATGTCCGAGAGGAGCGACGTCGCCAGTCGATGGGCGTACGTCGCCAGCTCCACGGGCGGGTCCGAGCCCGCGATGCAGGCCGCGAGCAGCGCGTCGAGCTCCGCGCGCTGGGCGCGATGCTCGGCGAGCAGCGCACGCGTGCGCGGCGAGCCGGCGCCGTCGAGGAGATCGAAGATCTCCGGCAGGTACCGCTCCTCGAACGCGAGGTGACGGTGCATCCGCTCGTGGAGGTCGCGGACCGTCTCGTCGAGATGCGCCGGCGAGCGCGTCCACCCGCACGAGACCGAGCGCGATGCCGCCATCAGACGCGCGAGCGCGCCGCGGATCGCCGAATGAGCGTCGAGGATGGAGGCGCGGAGCTCGCCGAGCGTCCGCGGAGCCGACGGAACTGGCGGAGGATCATCCATACCGGACCGGCTAGCAATCCCCGGACCGCCGCCGTGCGCGCATCGCCAGATGGCGGAGCCCGTCGACGTCGCGGAAGACACCGAGTGGGACGCCGTCCTCGTCGACGACCGCGGCTTCGCGCAGGTGCGCTGCCGCCAGGAGCCGGAGCGCATCCCGGACGGGCGTCCGCTCGTGGATCGCGAGCGGGCTCGACATCACGTGGAGCACGGGCTGGTCGCGCGCCGGCTCGGGCGAGCTCGCGTCACGGCGGATGAACGCGGCCTCGTGGATGACGCCGACGACCACTCCGCGCGCGCCGACGACCGCGAGCGAGCGGCGGTCTTCCTCGTGCATCCACGCGAGCGTCGTCGCCACCGTCGTCTCCGGCTCGAGCACGACCGCACCGTGCGAGAGGATGGCGCCCACGTCCTCCGGCTCGCGCTCCGCGTCGTCGGGGGCATCGGGCACCGTGCAGTCCACCGAGGCGTCCGGTCCGTCGGTGATCGCGTCGCAATGCCGGCAGGATCGACACGTGTCGACCGCGACGGCGCGGCGCTGGAGCTTGCAGAAGACGCGGGCCTCGCCCTGCCGGACGCCGCCCTCGCCGACGATGTCGAGGTGCAGGATCGGATGCCGGACGTGCCGCGTCTGCCCCCCGGACCCACCCATCGAGCAGCCTCCTCCCGCAAGCCGCGACGCAAGGGGCGCGCCACGCGTGCGATGCAGGCGATCGCGCGGCATCCGCGCCGGCGCGCCCGCACGCCCTGCATCGGCGCCGCAAGTCCTGCACGCGGGTCGCTATTCGATCCCGTGCTCGCGGAGCTTGTTGTAGAGCGTGCGCCGGCTCACCTCGAGGAGTCGGGCGGCCCGCGTGCGGTTGTTCCCCGCCTGGGCGAGCGCACGGACGAGGGCCTCGCGCTCGCTCTCGCGCCGGCGCGCGTCGAGCGAGAGGTCGCCTGGGCTCGGAGCCGGCGAAGGCGGGCGATCGGAGGGGCGGCTCGCGCGCGCCAGCTCGCGCTCGACGTCCGCGCGCGCGATCGTCGTGCTGTCCGCGAGCACGACGAGGCGCTCGACGAAGTTCTGCAGCTGGCGCACGTTCCCCGGCCAGGGCTGCGCCGCGAGGAGGGCGACGGCGTCGTCGTCGATGCGCATCGCGCGCCCGAGGCTCGCGCCGACATCGGCGACGAAGTGACGCGTGAGCCGCGCGGTGTCGTCGCCGCGCTCGCGCAGCGGCGGGATCACGATCGGGACCACGTTCAGGCGATAGAACAGGTCCTCGCGGAGCTCGCCCTTCGACACCATCGCCTCGAGGTCGCGATGGGTGGCCGCGACGATGCGCACGTCGACGCGGACCGTCTTCGTGCCACCGACGCGCTCGAACTCGCGCTCCTGCAGCACGCGCAGCAGCTTCACCTGCACCGCGGGGGAGATGTCGCCGATCTCGTCGAGCAGGAGCGTGCCCTTGTGCGCGAGCTCGATGCGTCCGGGCTTCTGCTGGGTCGCGCCGGTGAACGCGCCCTTCTCGTAGCCGAACAGCTCGCTCTCGAGGAGGTTCTCCGGGAGCGCCGCGCAGTGCACGCGCACGAAGGCCTGGTCCTTGCGCGGCGACCACTCGTGGAGCGCGCGGGCGACGAGCTCCTTGCCGGTGCCGGTCTCGCCGCGGACGAGCACGGTCGCGCTGGTCGCGGCGACCTTGCGGATGGTCGCGAAGACCTCCTTCATCGCCGCGGACTCGCCGACGAAGCTCCGCTCTTCGGCTGCCGGCGGCGGAACCGCGGCGCGCACGGCCTTCGAGCCCGCGAGCGCCTTCGCGACCACGAAGCCGATCTCCTCCTTGTCGAAGGGCTTCTGCACGAAGTCGGCGGCGCCGCGCTTCATCGCCTCGACCGCGAGCGCCACCGATCCGTGCGCGGTGAGGAGCACGACCGGCAGCCCGGGGAAGCGCGCCGATACGTGATCGAGGAGCGCCATGCCGTCCATGCCGGGCATGCGGACGTCGGAGAGCACGAGGTCGAACGGCCGCGCGTCGAGCTTCGCGACCGCGTCCTCGCCCGAGACCGCGTGCGTCGCCTCGAGGCCGCGCTGCGCGAGCAGCGCGCAGAGCACCTTCCCGACGGCGACGTCGTCGTCGACGACGAGCACGCTGTCGCGCGAAGGCTTCGTGTCGCTCGACATGAAGCCGACGATACTATGCCTCCGTGCCCGCCGCGCTGACGTCCTTCCGGGACTGGGTCTCGCTCTGCGCGGCGGTCGGGCACCTCTCGCTCGCGGTCACCGCGATGGTCGCGGGCGGACGGACCCCGCTCGCGCGGCGGCTCGCGATGCTCTGCTTCGTCCTCTTCGGCTGGAACTTCGCGACGCTCGCCCAGCACGTGGTCGGCGGACGCACGTTCAGCGTCTTCGATTCGTTCTTCACCGCGCTCTCGCCCGCGGCGCTGCTCGAGGTCGTCGTCACGTTCGTCGGACGGGCGCGCCGGCTCCGCGCGGCGCGTGGCCTCGCGTGGCTCGCGTTCGGCGCGCTGGCGTGCGCCTCCCTCGGAGGGCTGGTCTCGCAGGAGATGCTCGACTGGCTCGATGCGCCGAGCTGGGCGCTCCTCTTCCTGCTCGCCTGGATGCCCACGCTCGTCTTCGAGGTGCTGCTCCTCTCGCGGCACCTCGGTCGCTCGGCCGATCAGCGCGAGAAGGCGCGCGCGCGCACGGTCCTCGTCGCGCTCGCGGTCGGGGGCGCGTTCTCGACGAGCGACGTCTTCCGCGGGATGGGCCTGCCGATGCCGTACCTCGGCGCGCTCGGCACGCTCATCGCCGCGGGGCTCCTCACCACCCTCGCGGTGCGCCTCGAGCTGTTCGACCGCAACGTCTCGGCGCGGACGACGGTCTACGTGCTCGGGATGATCGTGGCGTTCGTCGTCGCGTACCTCGTCGTGTTCCGCGCATTCGCCGGCAACCTCGCGGCGCAGGCGTTCGCGACGGTCGTGGTGACGCTCCTCGTCGTCGCGGCGGCACGCGAGCTCGCGTTCGCCGTCGCCCAGTCACGCGAGCGCGCGCAGCGGCTCACCGTGCTCGGCCGCTTCTCCGCGCAGATGGCGCACGACATCAAGGGGCCGCTCAGCGCGCTCCTCGGCGGCGTGCAGGTGCTCGAGGACGCGGGCGACGAGACGACGCGCAAGGAGATGCTCGTGCTGGTCGCCGAGCAGGCGAAGCGCATCGCGGGCATCGTCGATCGCTACGACCGCATGGGACGCGTCGAGCCGCGCAGGACGACGGTGCGGGTGAACGAGGTCGCGCTGCGTGTCGCGAGGGCCCACGGGATCGACGCGGTGACGCTCGCCCCGGACGATCCGGAGTGCGACGCGGACCGCGAGCTCGTCGAGAGCGCGATCGAGAACGTCGTCCGCAACGCGGTGGAGGCGACGAAGGATCCGGCGAAGGTCCGCGTGGAGACCGAGCGCGACGACCCCGGGCGCGCGGTCCTCATCCGCGTCGTCGATCGTGGACCGGGCATGGACGCGCGGCAGCTCGAGCGCGCGTTCGAGGACTTCTTCACCACGAAGCCGGAGGGCAGCGGCCTCGGGCTGCCGTTCGTGCGTCGGGTGCTCGTCGCTCACGGCGGCGACGTGGCCATTCGCAGCGAGCGCGGCGCAGACGACGCGGCAGGGACGACCGTGGAGCTGCGCCTCCCGCGCTGAGCGTCCGCGGCGTCTATCGCTGCTGATCCTTTTCGATCCGCGCCGTCGTCTTGCCCCCGGCGACGCCTCCGTCGGAGAGACGCAGCATCCAGTCGGCGATCTTCGCGCGCGCCATGCTCGTCGTCTTGCCCGAGGCGATGTTCGACGCGTACATCGGCCGGTTCGAGAGCGTGCCGGTGCATGCGCGCTCGTCGCACGACGCGACCTTCACCCAGAGCCACTCTTCTTCGGGCCCGCCGTCTGCGCGCTCCTCGTCCGGGATCGGGAACGGACCCCACACGAACAGCTCGCCCTCGCCCGCTGCGAAGCGCTTCAGCACCGCCGGCAGCTCCTTGCGGGCGTCCGCCGCCGCCGTCTCGAGGTCCTTGCCGAACTTCGTCTCGACCGAACGCGCCGGCTCGCCGAACAGCTTCTCGACCGCGACGTCCCAGGCGTCGCGCGGCGAGCCCGCGTCGCTGCCGGACGGGACCAGCTCGACGATCTCGTTGTCCGCGTCGCCCTGCGTGCGCTCCGCGTCCATCGCCTCGAGCTCGATCGGCGCGCCGCCGGTGCGATGGACGTCCCGCGGAGCGACCACCAGCGGCAGCGCGTCCTTGCCCGCGACGACCGATGCGGCCACGGCATCGAGCACGTCGACGAGCATGGCGCCCGCCGCCATCGTCGCGCCGCGGATCACGAAGTCGGGCGCGCCGAAGCGGGCCATGCCGAGGGTGAGGAGGCGCGCCGTGCCGTCCGGCTGGCGGTAGAACTGGATGACGATCGCGCGCGGGACGAACGCGCTGCCGCCGAGCGGCGTGCGGATCGTGCGCAGCTTCGTCTCCGCGGCCGTCTCGATCCGCCGCGTGGTCTCGTCGTACACGAGCCCGTCGAGCTGCGCCGCGAGCAGCGCGCCGACGGCGAAGAGCGTGCGCGCGGGGATCTGATCGCGCGTCATCGGCCCGCGCACCCGGAGGACGACCGCGTTCTTCCGCGTGTAGACGCTCTCCCGCTCGACCGGCGTGAGCCCGGAGCCCACGGTGTCGATGGTCTCCTTCGGCGGGAGGATCAGCTCCTCGGTCTTGCTCGTCTCGATCTCGACCTTGTCCTTGTCGCGCAAGAGCTTCTTCACCGCGTCGCACGCGCCCCCGCAGTAAGGGACGTCGAGCGCCTTCGCGAGGGCGTCGGGCGCGGTCACCGCGGCGATCGCCTCGTCGCTCTTGTCGGTGAGGATCGTGAGATCGCCGGCGGCCTCGCTGCTCCGATCGAGCGAGCCGGTCGCGCGCCGCTCGGGCTTCGCGCTCGCGGCGGGCGCGGCGTCGAGCTCTTCCTCCGTGTCGCTGCCGCCGTCGGTCGCGCTCGCGACGTCCTTGCCGCTCGTCGCCGACCACCACACGAGCGCGGCGAGTGCGATCACGAGAACGGCGAGCGCCGCGATGCCGCGCTTGGCCTGATCGTCGCGCTCGTTCGTGTTCTTCTTCTTCGCCATCGCGGGCACGCCGGAGGCTAGCAGCGTAGACTCCGTCGATGCTGACCGTTCGCAAGGCCTTGAGCGGTTCGCGCGCCGCCGCGCGCACGGCGTTCTACGCGGGAGCGACGGCGGTCGCGGCTCGTCTCGCCAAGCCGTTCGGCGAGGTGGAGCGCGAGTACGGGCGCTACGCGATGCGCGACGCGTTCGAGCTCCAGCGCGCGATGTTCGATCGCCCGGAGGTGCGCGAGGCGCTCTCCCGGTCCGAGCGCGAGGACCTGGCGACGCTGCCGTTCTTCCTCGCCGCCATGCCGTTCGATCTCGCGCGCATCGTCTCGCGGACGCGTCGCGGGGTGAGGAGCGGCACCGTCGTTCCGCCCGACGACTTCCCGTACCCGGACTACTACCTCAACGACTTCCACCACCAGGCGAACGGCAACCTCTCGCTCCGCGCGGCGCTCACGTACGAGTGGCAGATCCGCTTCCTCTTCATGGGCGCGAGCCGGCTCATGCGCCAGGCGCTGATCGACGCGATCCCGCCCGGCCGCGGGCTCGACGTCCTCGACGTCGGCTGCGGGACCGCGGCATGGCTCACGCAGGCGCGCGCGCAGGGACGCATGCATCATGTGACAGGCATCGATCTGTCGCCCCACTACCTCGCGATCGCGCGCTTGTTCCGGGCGGGTGAGGGCACGTTCCTCCAGATGAACGCCGAGCAGCTCGACCCCGCGTGGAGCGATCGCTTCGACGTCGTCACCTGCATCTGGCTGTTCCACGAGATGCCGCCCGAGGCGATCGAGCGCGCGACCGCCGAGATCGCGCGGGTGCTCAGGCCCGGCGGACGC
>JBDHVD010000157.1:0-16807 GCA_039809525.1 Labilithrix sp.
AGGCCCCATCGTCTAGCGGTTAGGACATCGGCCTCTCACGCCGGTAACGCGGGTTCGATTCCCGCTGGGGTCGCCAACCTCGCAAGAGGAAGCGACGTGAGAACTGGGCCTCGAGGGCAACCTCGGGGCTCTTTGCTTTTGTCTGCGGCTCGGATTCGACGCGGCATCTCCGCGCGATGTGAAACGGGTGTGGAACGCGGGGGCCGCCGCTTGCCCGAGCATGCGCGTCGACCCACCGTGCCTGGAGTGCTCGAGCGCGACGTCTACCGCACCCCGGGTCGCGAAGCCCACACCGCACGCGTCCCGCGGCCGGTCCTTCGGCGCCTGCTCTCACCGCTCGGCTGGGGGCTGACCGCGATCGCCGCGCTCCTCGCGCCGATCGTCGCGTTCAACCTCGTCTTCGATCCCGACGCCGGCCACGCCTTTCGCGAGACGCGGCCGATCCCCGCGGTGGAGAGCGCAGAAGACGTCCTCATGCTCCTCCTGCTCGCGACGGTGGTCGTGACGATCGCCGTGCTCGTGCGACGCGTCGTGCCGATCTGGCAGGGCCTGCGCCGCCCGACGCGAGCGCTCTACGTGGCGGCGCTCCTCGCACTGCACGTCGCGGCGACCGTCGGTGCGGAGGCCGTCGTCTTCGTCAGCCGTGGAGGGCTGCACTTGCTCGAGCCGACGCTGCGCGGATCGAACCCGCTCGCCGACGGACGAAGGGCCTACGTCTACGCGGACGCATTCTTCGGCGCGACCTACGACGTGTACGTCGCCGAGCGGAGCTCGCTCGTCATGCGGAAGAGGCTCCGTCTCTCACGCGACCATCTCGAGAGCGCGACGCCCCGCGTCCGCGAGAACGCGGACGGGAGCCTCGATCTCGTCGACGCCGCGGGCCAGCGCCTCGAGGCGCAGCCGCTCCGGCCGTTCATGTTCGGCCGCGGGTGCTGAGCGCGCGGGTAGATCGGAGCGCGCCCGCTGCAGCGGTCTCCGAACATCAGGGTGATGACGCAGTGGCCGCGTCCGATCGGCATCGATGCGACGCCGCCCTCGCCCTGCGCGTGCGCGAGCTGCGCAGAGAGCTTCTCGAGATGCGCCGACCGCGAGGCGATCGCACGCGCGGTACGGGGCGTGCGTACCTCCTGCGCCAGAGGTGAAGATGAAGATCAGCCTGAACGCACTCGGATCTCTCCTGCTGCTCGCGCTCTCTGCGACGAGCTGCACGACGCCGAACGACGCGAGCGACGAGGAGAGAGAGGACGTCGCGAACAGCGAGTCCGCGTACTCGACCGGATTCGGCCTGCCGTTCCCCGCCGGAGCCGCTTACCAGATCACGCAGGGGCCTCAGGGGAACTTCTCGCACGCCGCTCCCTACAACACGTACGCGGTCGACTTCGCGATGCCGATCGGATCGCCCGTCGTCGCGTCCGGCGCGGGTCGCGTCGTGTTCGAAGGATGGTTCCAGGGCGAGATCAAGGCGATCATCGACCACGGCGGAAACCGCTGCACGCTCTACACGCACCTGAATCGCACGATCATCAACGTCGGTCAGTGGGTTCGCCGCGGCGAGCACATCGGAGACTCGGGCGCGACCGGTCGCGTGACGGCGCCGCACCTGCACTGGGACATGATCAACTGCAACAACTGGACGAGCCGCGAGATCGTCCCGACCGACGAGCGCGGGACGAGCTATCCGGTGGGCGCCGTCGTCCGGAGCACGAACTCGCTCCAGTGAGAGCGCGGGTCACTCGCACGCGCAGCGCCACGTCATCGTGCTGCCGTTGACGAACAGCTCGGCGTTCTTCGCCTTGCAGTCGCGCGGACACGCCGCCTCGACGAGGTCGAACACGTAGCTCGCCGAGCACGCGGGCAGATCGCATCGCGACGGCGTCTCGGCGTACGTGATCGCGAGGCGGGTCGGCGTGAGCTCGGTGACGTCGACCGACCTCGTGACGACGCCGCAGCGCTCGTCTTGCTGGTCGAAGTCGACGTGCCGCTTCGTCAGGTCGATGTCCTGCCTCGGCGTGCCGAACACGCTTCCGTCCTCCCCGTGGGGCTTCGTCGGCAGCGGGACGTTCACGAGCGGCGGCTTGCCGGTGGCGCTGCGCACGAGGGCGACCTGTGCGCCGTCCTGGAACGCGCCGTTCACGTTGCAGGACGCATCGACCACGTGCAGCGCGTACGTGCCGGTCGGCAGGAAGCCGGGGTCCGAGAGATCGGTCGGCTCGTCGGTCGCGCCGCCACACGCGCTCGGAACCACGAGGAAGACGACGGCGAGCGCGGCGGCGCGGAAGACATGTGAAGAGTGCATGGGTCCGGCGCACGGTGCACCCGACGTGCCCGCCGCCGACGAAGGATCGCGCCCGCTCAGAAGCCGGGCCCGGGCGCGCTGGACGGAGGACTCCGACTCGGGTATCGCCACGCGATGCGACTCCCTCGCCTTCTCGTCTGCGCGTCCGCATCGCTCGCGCTGGCGCTCCCCGGATGCGCGTCGACGGTCACCCGCTGCGCAGGGTCGTTCCCCAAGGACGGGCAGCCCGGCATCTTCGGATGCAAGGACGTTTCGATGTCGCCGGCCGAGAGCGAGACGGCCGAGAAGTGGACCGAGGAGATCAAGGGGCGCATGCACGCCGTCTCCGAGGAGTGTCCCTTCTGGACGAAGAAGCTCGGACAGGCGCCCGCCGACGCCCCCGGTCTGACGCGCTACGTGCAGTACGAACGCGAAACGGCGTGCCGTGGTCAAGAGGCGAACGAGCGAGCGGCCGCCGACAAGGGCGCGGCGGATCGAGACGCAGCGAAGCCCTGGGTCGACCTCATCGACCAGGAGGTCGCGAGCGGCACGTGCGACGGCGGACATCGTGAGGCGCTCGAGCAACTGCTCATGCGGCTCAAGACCAATCTCGCGATGCGCCGGGATGAAGGCGGCAGCATCCACATGGTCTCGTTCGTCGACCATCGCATCCTCGTGGCGAGCGACAAGGAGCAGTCGTTCGACTTCGCCGACTGGGCCAACTCGCAGGTGCACGTCTTCGCCATCGCGACGATGCCTGCCGAGCTGAACGTGCATCGGGGCGCCGATGCCGTCACGCTCGCGTCACCGTGGGCGAAGATGATCCACTACCGGACCACGCTGACCGGTGCGGAGAACAACGCGGGCACCACGCTCCGCATCGTCCATCCGAAGCTCGGCTCGCCCCCGCCGCTCTGGGGACGCCAGACGGCGATCGGACGCGACACGATCGCGATCGACTCGCGCGCCGTGCTCGCGCATGCGGGTGAGCGCGTGAACATCGCCGTCAAGGGACGAGGGTGCACGCTGCTCGCCGCGTTCCGCGACTTCAACTGATCCAGGGCCCGCTGCAACGCATTCCGCCGACCGCCGACGGGGTCCGCGGCTGGCTGACCTGAGCGAGGTCCGGTCGCGACCTCGTCGACCGCGCTATCCTCTCGGGCGTGAGCACGCTCTCGAAGGTCGACACGACGCACGGCCCGCCGCACGTGGAGATCCCCCGCGTGTACAACGCGGCGGTCGACTTCGTCGAGCGCCACGTCCGCGAGGGGCGCGGCGATCGCGTCGCGTACCTGCATGCCGGAGGCGCGACGACCTACGGCGCGCTCGCCGAGCGGACGGCGCGCGTCGCCGAGGCGATCCGCGCCCTCGGCGTGCACCCCGAGCAGCGCGTGCTCCTGTGCCTGCACGACACGCCGGACTTCGTGGCGACGTTCTTCGGCGCGATCCGCGCGGGCTGCGTGCCCGTGCCGGTCAACACGCTGCTCACGCCCGACGACTACGCGTTCATGCTCGAGGACAGCCGCGCGCGCGCGCTCTTCGTGAGCGATGCGCTGTGGCCGAAGGTCGCCGAGGCCGTGGCGCGGCTGAAGCATCCGCCGCGCGTCGTCCTCGTGCCGTCGCCCGTCGGTCCCCCCGCGACGACCGCGCACCCGCGCTTCGAGGAGATCGTCGCGCGCGCCGAGCCGAGCGCCGAGGTCGCCGATACGACCGCGGACGACGTCGCCTTCTGGCTCTACTCGTCGGGCTCGACGGGACGGCCGAAGGGCGCGCTGCATCTGCAGTCGAGCCTGGTCCAGACCGCAGCCCTCTACGGCGTCGGCGTGCTCGGGCTCCGCGCGGACGACGTCGTGTTCTCCGCGGCGAAGCTGTTCTTCGCCTACGGGCTCGGCAACGCGATCACCTTTCCGCTGCACGTCGGGGCGACGGCGGTGCTGCTGGCCGATCGGCCGACGCCCGCGAGCGTGATGCGCGTGATGGAGGAGCACGCGCCGACGGTGTTCGGCGGCGTGCCGACCCTGTTCGCGTCGATCCTCGCCGACCGCGACCTCGCCGGCGCGAAGGGTTCGCCGCGCCTCCGCGTCAGCATCTCGGCCGGCGAGGCGCTCCCGGCGCACGTCGGCGAGCGGTGGCGTGCGCGGTTCGGGAGCGACATCCTCGACGGGATCGGCTCGACCGAGATGCTGCACATCTTCCTGTCGAACCGGCACGGCGACGTGCGCTACGGCACGTCGGGCAAGGCGGTGCCCGGATACGACCTGAAGATCGTCGACGACTCGGGCGACCAGGTGCCCGACGGCGAGGAGGGATCGCTCTGGGTGCGCGGCCCGTCGAGCTGCGTCGCCTACTGGAACCAGCGCGAGCGGAGCCTCGCGACGTTCCACGGTGCGTGGACGCGCACGGGCGATCGGTACGTGCGCGACGCGGACGGCTTCTACACCTACTGCGGGCGCGCCGACGACATGCTGAAGGTCGGCGGGATCTGGGTGTCGCCTTTCGAGGTGGAGAGCGCGCTCGCCGCGCACGAGTCGGTGCTCGAGGCCGCGGTCGTCGGCCATGCGGACGCCGACGGCCTGGTGAAGCCGAAGGCGTTCGTCGTCCTGCGCGACGGCGTCGGCGAGACCGACGAGCTCCGCGTCGCGCTCGGGGCGTTCGTCAAGACGAAGCTTGCACCCTACAAGTACCCGCGCTGGGTCGAGTTTGTCCGTGAGCTCCCGAAGACGGCGACCGGCAAGATCCAGCGCTACAAGCTGCGGGCGTGACGACGGACGTGAGGTACGATCGAACCGTGTTGCCCGCCTGCCTGCGCCTGCCCGTGTGCCTCGGCCTGTCGGCGCTCGCCGGCTGCTCGCTGACGACCGGGCTCGGCGGCTTGTCGGGCGGAGGCGAGCCGGCCGACGGCGGCACGCTCGGGTCGTCGGAGGCGGGCGTCGCGAACGACGGCGGCGCCGCGGACGACGCCTCGCTGCCCGACGGGGGACCGCCCTCCTCCGACGCGTCGACCTACGTGTTCTCCGACGACTTCGGCCGGCCCGACAATCCGATGGCGCTGGGCAACGGGTGGCGCGAGAAGACCCAGGCGTTCATGCTCTGGGGCGGCGCCGCGGTGCGCGTGGCCGGCCCCGCCGGAGACGACTATCGCAACAACATCGCCTCGCGGCCGGACGGCGAAGCGGTGCGCGACGTCGACGTGTCCATGAAGTTCACGTTCCTCGCGGCGGGCGGCGGGTGGGTGCAGCTCCACGCGCGCGCCCAGACGTCGACCATCGCGACGGCGGGTGCGCTCGACAGCTACGTCATGTTCCGCAACATGGACGTGAGCGACGACCGCACGTTCGTGATCGCCCGCCAGCGCGGCAACGCCACCTGGGTCGGGCTCGCCGAGCTGAAGACCGGCGTGGCGCTGCAGGGGAGCTCGCAGTACCGCATGCGGCTGACGGTGAAGGGCGAGTCGCCGGTCCTGCTCGAGGGGACCATCGAGGCGCAGGCCCAGGGCGTGTGGAACGAGATCGGTCGCGCCACCGCGTCGGACTCCGATCCGGCGCAGATCACGGGCGCCGGAGTGGTCGGGATCAGCTCGGGCAACGATCCGACCGGCACGTACGCGATCGACGACTTCGAGGCGCGCGGGCTCTGAATCCGAGCGCGATGGAGACGCGGATCGTCGACGTCGACGGAGTGCGCATCGAGGTGCGCGTGCACGGACCGCTCTCCGGCGGCGGCCGCGTCGTCGTGTTCTTGCACGAGGGCCTCGGCTCGGCCGCGCAGTGGCGCGATCTGCCGGCCGAGATCGCCGACGCGACCGGCTCGAGCGCGATCGCCTACAGCCGCGCGGGCTACGCGGGATCGGATCCGGTGCCCCTCCCCCGCCCGCTCGATTACATGCAGATCGAGGCGCGCACGACGTTGCCTCGCTTGCTCGACGTCCTCGGGATCGAGCGCGCCGCGCTCGTGGGGCACAGCGACGGGGGCTCGATCGCGATCGTGCACGCGGGCGAGGACCGCCGCGGGCGCATCGAGCGCCTCGTCCTGCTCGCGCCGCACGTGTTCGTCGAGGACGTGTCGGTCGCGAGCATCGCGAAGGCGCGCGACGCCTACGAGCACGGCGACCTGCGCGACAAGCTCGCCAGGTGGCAGGGCGCGAACGTCGACGTGGCGTTCTGGGGCTGGAACCGCGCGTGGCTCGATCCGGCGTTCCGCGCGTGGAACATCGAGTCGTCGCTTCCGGGCATCCGGGTGCCCACCCTCGTGGTGCAGGGCGAGGACGATCCGTACGGGACGCTCGCGCAGGTCGAGGCGATCGCGAAGCAGGCGGGCGGTCCGGTGCGGACGCTCGTGCTCCCGGAGTGCGGGCACTCCCCGCAGCGCGACGCCCCCGAGGCGACGCGCGACGCGATCGTCGACTTCCTCTCAGCCCGGTAGCGGCACGAGCCCGCCGCCCGGTCCCGGCAGGCCGAGGGCGATCGCGAGCCCGGCGAAGAAGCCGAGCACCCCGATCGGGATCGCGATCGCCGCGATCAGGATCGCGCCCTTGCGATCGCTCTCGATCGCGCCGATGGCGAAGCGGACGTGGAACGCGAAGACGCTGATCATCGCGAGCGCCGCGGGCGGCGTGATGATCAGCGCGAAGCCGCCGATCCGCCGGACGAGCTCCGCCGCCAGCGCGGCGACGACGGGCCCGGCGACGGCGAGCGCGAGCGCGCCGAACGCGAGCGAGACCCCCTTGTTCGACGTGTCGGTCGCGGCCGCGTTCACGGGCGCTTCCTACCCCCGAGCGCCGGTGCCGGCAAGCTCACAGCCAGCGCGCGTGCTCGCCCACGAGGCGGACGGGCGTGCTCGCGAAGTCGTACTTGAAGCGCGCGATCGCGACCCGCTTCTCGTCCTGGTCGTCCGGCATGGGGACGCCGCCGAGATCGAAGACCTCGCACCCGGCGTCGCGCGCGGAGCGGATCGCGCTCATGAGCGCGGGCGCCATCTTCGTGAACGGGCGGCGCGAGGCATCGGAGGCGCCCATCACGAACGTCGCCTGCTTGCCGTGACGCACGACGAGGACCGCCGCGACCGCATCGCCCTGGTGCTCGCAGAGAAACAGGCTCGCCGGTCGTCCCTCGCCGACCTGGCGCGCGAGCGCATCGAAGAACACCGGCGGCTTCGTCGCCTTGCCCTGCCGGCCCATGAGATCGCCGTGCAGGCGCGCGAACGTGACGACGTCCTCGGGTCCGCCCTCACGCACGCGCGCGCCTTGCTTGTCCGCCTGCTTCAGCTCGCTGCGGAGCGACCGGCGCTCTCCGCCCGCGAGGATGTCCGCGTCCTTCTTGCCGCCGATCGCCAGGCGGAGCGTGTAGACGTGCGCGCCGTCGGGCTCCTGGATCGACGTGAAGCGGACGCGCGCGAGCGATCGCTCGACCGCCTCCGCTTCGGGGCCCGACCAGTACGGCATGATGCTCGTGCGCGCGACGCCCCGCAGCCGCGCCGCGCGGCAGAGGGCGCGGGCGACATCGGCCACGCGCTCGGGATCGTCGCAGACCGGTCCGCGCTCGAGACGGGCGACCGGTGCGCCGAGGCCGACGGCGCTCGGCTGGAGGACGAGGCCGGCGCCGACGACCGCCTGCCCGTCGCGGGCGAGGAAATAGCGGGCGCGGAGGGGACGTCCGGCGGTGGCCACCTCCGCCCACGCGCGCGTCTGCGAGTAGTGACCGCCGCGGGCCTCGGCGACGAAACGATCGTAGTCTTCGGCGTCGCGTCCGGAGAGAGACCTGCTCAGCGTGGCTCGCATCGAGGGGCGGCGCAGTGTAGGCTCCCGGCGCTCGAATGACGACCCCGGCGACGACGTTGACGCGCGAAGCGGACGAGACCGCGCCGCCGTCGTCCGTCATCGCCGCTCCCACGACGGGCGCGCTCGGCTGGGCCGCGCTGGTCGCGGTCACCGGCCTCGGGCTGTTCGTCTTCTGGGCCTTCGACGCGCTGCCCTTCATGGATCTGCCGGCGCACGCGGGGCTCATCGCGCTCCGGCACCGGTACGCCGAGTCGGTCGCCGAGCAGGCGTCGTTCGTCGTGTCGCTCCACGTCGGGCCGTACTCGCTCTTCCGGAACATCGGCGAGGCGCTCGTCGGATCGATCGGGCCGGTCCGTGCGGTGCGCGTGCTCGGGAGCCTCCCGCTCGTGGCCACGCCGCTCGCCCTCTCGTTCGCGCGCCGCCGTCTGCATGGAGACGCCTCGCCGCTCGCCGGGTTGTTCGGCGTCACGCTCTCGTTCGGGCTGATGACCCTGCTCGGATTCGCGAGCTACCTGCTCGGCGTCGCGGTGCTGCTGGTCGTCCTGACCCTGTGGCTCGAGCTGCTCCTCTCGCACGCGCGGAAGAAGGAGCTCCTCGTCGCCGCGCTCGCCTGCTTCCTCTTCGTCTCGCACGGACACGCGTACGTGATCTTCCTGGGCATCGCCGGGATCACCGCGATCGCCGCCGGCGACCGGATGAAGCGGCTCGTGCACCTCCGCGCGCTCGTGCCCTCGTTCGTCCTCGCGGCGTGGTCGGCGAGCATCGCGCGCGGTACGCCGCCGGGCTCGGCGCACGTGGAGTGGGCGAGCAACGGCGCGCAGTTCCAGGGCGTGCTCGACAAGCTCTCGCTGCTCGTCACGCCGACGCTGATGACGCGCACCGGCATCGACTCGTCGCTCGCGATCGCCATCTGGGTGGTGATCCTCCTCGGCACCGTCGCCACCGCCCGTGCCATCCGCCGCGAGAAAGATGCATCTTCCATGCATTCGCGCGCGCTGCTCGCCGCGGCCGTCGCGTGCGCGCTGGCGTTCCTCGCGCTGCCCCACACCATCGGCTGGTTCGGCTTCGTCGACGGGCGCTTCGTGCCCCTCGTCCTCATGCTCTGCTTCCTCGCGCTGCGCCGCTCCGCGCTCGCGCCGCGGCTCGCGCGCGTGATGGATCGCGGCGCGTTCTTCGCCGCGGTCACGGTGACGACGCTGGCGCTCGTGGCGTCGTACCGCTTCCAGGCCGAGGCCCGCGGCTACGATCGCGTGCTCGCGAAGGTCCCCACGCACGCGCGGCTGCTCAACCTCCCGGTCGACGCCGACAGCGACATCTTCGCGGCGCACCCCTTCATCCACTACGACAAGCTGGTCCTCGCCGAGCGACCCGTGGTGGTGAGCGACATCTGGTTCCACCAGGGCACGGGCATCTACCCGCGGCCGGGCAACCCGGCGCTCGACCTCCCCGACAGCTACCAGCCGAGCCGCCTCGAGAAGGTCGACTGGCCGGCCTACCGCCTCGCCGACTGGGACTACGTCCTCATCCGCACCCGCCCGGAGGCGCGCTCGCCCGCGACGCCGGCGAAGCTCGAGCTCGTCGAGCACGAAGGCGGCTGGTGGCTCTATCGCCGCCTCTGATCGCGCGGCGTCACTTCTTCTTCTTCACGTCGAACTCGACGAGCACGCCGGGCGCGGGATCGCCGGCGTACGGCGGGTACTGCACGCTCTTCAGGATGCGCGCGACGCATTCGCCGCGCGGCGAGCCTCCGAGCGGCGGATCGACGTAGACCGTGCGCACGTCGCCGCTCGGCTGCACGGAGATCGTCGCCTTGCCTCGCTCGACGCCGCCGCCGGGGAGCTCGGCGCACTCGGACAGGTCCTGCGCGAGCGCGGCCGAGCGAACGGCCGACGGATCGAACTTCGCGTCGCTCGCCTTCCCGCGCACGGGCGCATGGGGCACGGTCCGGCCCATGCGGACCGGAGGCCCGACGAACGGCGCGACACGCACCGCCTTGAACGCGGCGGCGGCGCAGGCGCCCGCCTCCGTGTTCGTGTACGGCGGATCGGCGCTCGCCTCGCTGACGCGCCCGTTCGGCATGATCGTGAGATCGACGTGGAGCTGCGCGTCGAGCACCGGCGGCTTCTCGTAGCAGGACGAGACGTCGACGGACGCGAGCGCCTTCGCGGCCGCGGGCCGATCGAACGGCACGTTCGCGGGCGCCGTGTCATCGCCGCCCGAGGGGGTCGTCGTCGCGGCGGGCGAGGCGCCCTCCGAGGTCGAGCTCGCGGCCGGCGGGGACGAGCCACCGCAGGCCGCGACGAGGACGAGGGCGGGGACGACGACGGACCGGCGCATCAACCGAGCTTGGTGGCGCCGATCACTTCGCGCATTCGCCCTTGCTCGAGACCGACGCGCCCGCGGCGGCCGCGGAGCACGCGTTGCCGTAGGTCTTGCCGTCGCACGCGCAGACCGGGTCGTAGAACATCGGGCAGGCCTGCGGCTTGTACTGGCAGGTGCCGCCCGCGTCGAACGCGCCGCAGATGTCCGAGTCCTTCCACGCGCAGAACTGGCCCTCATTGCACAGCGCCTGGTTGCGCGCGCCGCAGGCCTTGCCCTCGGTGTGCGTCACGCGGACGTAGAACTCCGAGGCGGTGAGGAACGGCCCGCACTTCGAGCCCGGCAGGCACTTCGGGAGCGCGACGCCGCCGGCGACGAGGATGCCCTCCTTCGTCCCGAGCGCCGCGGTCGCGCGGTCGAGCGTCCCCGCATCGGCCGGGTTCGCCGTGGTCGTGAGGTTCACCTTCACCAGGTT
Organism: Labilithrix sp.; assembly: GCA_039809525.1. Classification (GTDB taxonomy): domain Bacteria; phylum Myxococcota_A; class Polyangia; order Polyangiales; family Polyangiaceae; genus Labilithrix. The sequence continues at coordinate 10,846 of JBDHVD010000157.1, forward strand.
CGTGGGATCGCCGGCGCCGTTGAGCGGATAGGCGGTCGTCGACGGGCACGGCGCGGTGATGCAGCGGATGCCGTTGTCGGCCGCGCGATAGAACGTGCCGTCGAACGTGCCGTCGACCGAGCCGGTCGCGCCGAGCCAGCCCTCGTTCGCCTTGAGCGTGCCGAGCCAGGTGCCGTTCCACTTCTTCTTGTACGTGCGCGCCTTGACGAGCGCCTTGCCGCTCTCGACCGCGGTGCGGAGCTCGGACTCCTCGCGATCGGAGAGGCCGATGCCCGTGAGCTGGATGGCCGAGACGTAGCACTCGGGCTGGAGCGAGCCGTCCGCGCAGCGCGTCTTGGCCTCGTTCACGCGCTTCACGTAGAAGCCGCCGCAGAGGGGGGCGACGCAGCGGCGGTAGTCGCGGCGGGTGACGATGAAGTAGCCGAAGTTCGACGGACCGGAGGTGATCGCCTCCTCGGACTCGACGGCCTCTTCGTCGGCGCCGTCGGCGTCGTCCGCCGTGGGCGCGGCGCAGCCGGCGAAGCAGGAGAGCGAGAGGATCGACAGCCCGAAGAAAAGCGAAAGCGTGTGGGTCTTCATGACGGGCGCGTCATGTAGCAGCATGTGGGCACGCGTCAAGGCCACACGAGCGTGACGCCGACGTATCCGTGGACGCCGGCGTCGATCGGCAGACCGGAGACGTATCCGGACGTCTTCGCCCCGAGCTTGCCGGTGATCCCGACGATGTTCGCGAGGTGCAGGTCCGCATACGCCGCGCCGTTCACCCCGACGCGGTAGGGCGGAGCGAAGACGCCGCGCTCGCCCGGCAGCATCTCGGGCTGCCGCCACACGTCGGCCTCCGCGCCGAGCGACACCCGCTCGCTCGCCCTGACGCCGAGGAGGCGCGCGCCCGCGCCGTAGTACTCGTAGAGGCCGCTCGTTCCGACGCGGACGTAGCCGTCGAGGAGCGTTCGGCCGCGCGCGAGGTACAGATCGAGGTACTGCTCCGCGCCGAACGGCGTCAGCCCGAAGCGCGGCGAAAGCAGCACCGTCGTCCCGCCGATCGACGGCAGCGGCATGCGCGACGTCCGCTTGCCGCGCCAGAGGTCCTCCACCAGGACGCCGTAGAAGGCGTAGAGCAGCGTGGGATCGAGGACGTTCCACAGATACGCCGCGCCGAGCCGGCGCGAGATCCGCCTCCGGTCCTCGACGCGCCACGCGTTCGCGCGGTCCTGGAGCTCGGTGACGTAGCTGCCGACGTCGTTGCTGCTGCTCTCGTTCGAGCTCGGCGGCGACAAGAGCGAGTCGGCGTAGGTCAGCTTCGACGCGGCGTAGACGAGGAGATCGCCGTGATGCACGAAGCCCTTCGACCGGAGGATGCGCGCCTGGATCCACCAGGCATGCACGTAGTTCGCCTCGAGGCCCCCGAGCGTTCCGACGATCGCGCGATCGCCCTCGACGATGCCCGGCGCGAGGTACTGGGTGTATGCGCCGGCCTCGCCGTGATCGTCGGGCGCGAAGATCAGGCGGTAGATCCCGGGCAGGTAGAACGCATACGTGGGCTCGAGCGACAGCTCGCGCGCGCGACCGCCGTGGCCGCCGACCTCGTGCGAGGCCGCGGTGACGAGCTCCGCGAGCGGCTCGTCGAAGAAGACGAGCTTCAGCCCACGCCCGAACACCGCCGTCGCCTTCCCGACGAACGTGCGCTCGTCGAGCGGGACCGAGGGCAGCGCGTCCTCGTAGCGGAAGAAGACGCGCCCGATCGAGTCGGTCGTTCGCACCGTCGTCTCGACGCCCATCTTCGGATCGGCGACGAAGACGAGCGGCTCGCGCGGCGGCGGCTCCTCGGCCGATGCCGAGCCGGGCGCGATCACCAGCGCGAGCGCGGCGAGCGCCGCGCCGAGCTCACGGCGCACAGACCACCCCCGCGACGAAGAGCTCCTGTCTGCCGAGCGTCACCGACGTGAAGCGACCGCCCCCGTTCGCGACGAGGAGGCTCGCGTCGGCCGGCGCGAACGTCCCGTACTCGCTCTCCTGCGCGGGATCGGCGTTCGTGCGCAGGAGGACGTCGCCCCCGCGCTTGACCCGCCGGGGATCGAGCGCGGCGAAGAACGTCCGGCCCGCGGACTCGAAGGTCACGCCGAGCTCGTCGCCCGCGCGATCGGCGGCGAGGACCGCGCGGCCTCGGCTCACGCGATCGCGCGCGTCGGGCTCGCCGGCGAAGACCTCGCGCCGCGCGTACGGACCGCTCGCCCTGCCCTCCTCCGAGGGCGCGACCGACCACGCGAGCCACGGCTCCGAGGGCGAGCTCCACGCGATGCGGGCGTCGCTCGCGGGGAGCGCGATCGGCCCGGCGAGCGGCTTCAGCGAGGCGTCGACGAGCCACGCACGACCGTCGGTCATCAGGACGAGCCGCCCCGCGCCGTCGACCTCGAGCGAGAGGTCCGGCTCGACGGGGCCGACAACGCCGCCGATCCCGCCGTCGAGCGCCGCCTCGGCCGGGGGGATCGCGAGCCACGGCACCGCCTGCTCGACGACGGTGCCGTCACGGTGGAGGACGAGCGCCGCGAACACCGGCGTGGGCGGCGGAGCGCCGAGCGTGGCGGTCGCCCCGGGGAGATCGGGCTCGGTGCGGACGATCGCGACCGACGCGTCCTCGAGCGACGCGAACGCGATCCGGAGCCGGCATCGCGTGCAGGCCGCCGCCGCCGGCGCGATCACCGCACCTCCGCGGTACGCCAGCCTGGTCGTGTAGGCGGCCCGCACGCGGCCGTCCGGATCCGTGCTCGTCGTCGTCTCGACCCAGTAGACGAACGACGCGCCGTCCTCGACGACGGCGCCCGCCGCGCCGATGCCGCCTCGCCGCGCGCGCAGCTCGGGCGGCGTCGGCATCGTCTCGCGCGCGAGCGCGTTTCCGAGGAGGTCGAGCGTCACGACCTCGAACGCGGCGAGGGTCGGGAACGGATCGCCCGGTCCCGCGTCGCTCAGCTCGCGCTTCGGCCACGACGCGAAGACCCGAGTGCGCGTGCGATGCAGATCGACCGCCGTGCGTGCGCCGATCGCCGGATCGGATGCGAGGACGTCCTTCCGTGCGACCCGGCAGGGCGCCTCGTACGGCGGGTCGCACGAGGCGACGAGCGGCGCCGCCGCGAGCAGGAACGCGAACCGTCGCACGGAGAGGCTATCCCTTCTTCTTCGCCGTCTTCTTCTTGGCCGTCTTCTTCTTCGTGGTCTTCTTCGTCGTGGTCTTCTTCGTCGTCTTCGCCGGCGCGGGCTCCGCCTCGTCGACGCGCGCCGCCAGCTTCTTCGGCGCGACCGCGCAGTAGCTCTCGCGGAGCCACTCCTTCAGCATCGGGACCGGCGCCTTGCCCGGCCGGAACCGAGCGGACACCCAGCCCGCCTTGCCCAGCCCGTAACCGGTCGGCTTCACGCCGGGGATGGTGAGCGCCATCGGCGCAGACTCCGGCAGCTTGCACGAGATGAAGAAGTCGTCGTGGTCGGCGCCCGCTTCCTTGCCCGTGCCCATGAACACGAACGCCTTCCCCTTCACCTTCAGCGCGCGGTGGCCCCAGGGGAAGTCCTCGGTCGTCTCGGGGAAGCCGAGACCGAGCTCGCGGAGAGCGGCCTCGTCCGGGTTCTTCGGCGTGCTCGACTTTGCCATCGTGCCCGCCAGAGTAAGCTACTTCCGCTCCTTCTTCTTCCCGCCGAGCACGCTCTCGATCTCCGGCGGCAGCGGCGCGAGGTCGTCGTCCTTCTCCTCGAGCGAGCGGAGGACCTCCTCGCTCGACCGTCTCTTCTCGGCGTACGCGCGCTTGGCCGCGTCGCTCCGCGCGGTGCGCACCGCATGGGTCATGCGCGAGGCCCGCGCGGCGAGCGAGTGGCGGAAGAGCCACGCGAGCATCGAGCCTTCGGCGAAGAGCCAGGGCAGGACGTGCTCCCAGCCGAAGTAGATCGCCGACACCACCGTCAGGCCGACGGTGAGCCACGCGAGCACGATGCCCTTGAGGGGCAGGACGAACCAGATGCGGATCTCGCGGTCGGGGAACCAGAGGCCCCACGCGACGGTCATCGCGGCGGCGAGCGGCCACGAGCCGATGAAGGTGCGCCCGAACGCGTCGCGATCGACGAGCGCGACCAGGCACGTGCCGGCGGCCGCCACCAGCGTGGTCGCCCCGTACACGCGCAAGAACCGCGGCGAGCCCCACTCGCCGGCGAGGTCACGGCCGAAGAAGTAGAGGACGAGGCAGCTGAAGAGCAGGCTGAACGGCGAGAGCTCGACGAGCTCCCAGGTGACGAGCCGCCACACCTCGCCCCGCAGGACGCGGGCCGGCGAGAGCTGCGCGAGCTCGTAGAGCGAGACGGTGTGACGGCTCCCGAACGCGACGATCAGCGACGTCGCGATGGTGAGCGCGAGGACGAGCCCGACGCCGCCGGGGACGCGGCCGCCGAACGTGAAGCGTTCGACCCATCGCCAGCTGCCGCCGCTTCGCATGGCCAGGACCTTAGATGAAGTTGTTCTCGCGCGCGACGCGTGCGAGCCTGCGGCGCATGCGCACACGCACGAACCTCATCGCGCTCGCCGTCGCGAGCTTCGGAGTCGCCGCCGTCTTCGCGTGCGGCTCCACCCCGAAGAGCGAGCCCGGCGCGGCGACGGCGATGCCGTCCGCGACGGCTCCTTCCGTCCCGGCATCGGCCTCGGCCATGCCCGCCTCGACCGCCGACGCGGCCAGCCCCACGACGGCTGCGGACGCCGGCGGCGGCGACAAGGCCGCGCAGTGCGACGCGCTGGTCGCCGAGGCGAACACCGAGCTCGACGCCGAGCGCATCAAGGTCGACAAGGCGTGCAAGAAGGACGCGGACTGCATGCCGATCAAGGGCCGCGCCTGCGGCTTCGTCTGCACGACCGGCGCCATCCCGAAGGCCGAGGAGAAGGAGTGGACGGCCGAGCTCACGAGGATGAAGGACGGGCCGTGCAAGAAGTGGGAGGAGATGGAGTGCTCGAAGGTCTCCCCTCCGAGGAAGCCGACCTGCGCGAACGACTCGAAGAAGCCCGCCTGCGAGAAGGGCCTCTGCATCCTCAAGTGATCGACGTCAGCGCGGGGTGAGGTCGCGGGCGCGGGTGCGGTACGCCTCGGCGCGAACAGGATCGCCGGCTGCCTCGAAGGCGCCGGCGAGGACGTTCCACGGTCGGGCGTAGTCGAGCATCCGCGTGCCTCCCCACGTGCCGGTGCGCGGGAGCGTCGGCTCGAGCGTGAACCGCGCGAACGCCTCCTCGTTCAGCGCCGCGAGCCGCGCCGGATCCGGCACGTCGCTCGGGCGCGCCACGATCCGGATCAGCGGACCGATCGGGTAGCTCGGCACGCCGCGCTCGAGCCCGCTCGCGAACCAGCCGGTGACGTAGACCGGACGTCCGGTGGCGACGAGCTGCTCGAGCAGCGCGCGCGCCGGTAGCACCGGCACGGTCGATCCCTCGGGGCGCTCCCCGTGCACGACGGGGAAGCCGAGGCGTGCGCTCACCTGCTTCGGATACCAGTCGTTGAGCAAGTAGACCGGCGTGATCACGTCGACGTCGGGGCGCAGCCCGAGCGCGCACCGGGTGACCATGAACCCGCCGGTGCGATCGTCGCCCGTCGCGACGATGATCGCGCGCTCCGGGACCATCGCGAGCACGTTGCGAAGGTAGTTCTCGACCGTCGGGCGATGATGCTCGCGCACGTCGCTCCACGACAGGCCGGCGCGCAGGAGCACGACCACGGCCGCGGCGGCGGTGACGAAGACCCGTCCGCGCGCGGGCGACACCGCGCGGACGATCGCGTCGATCGACAGCGCGACGAGCACCGCGCAGAGCGCGAGCGGAAGCAGGTGGAAGCGCTCGGTCACCGAGCCCGCGAGGCCTTGCGTCGCGAGGTTGAAGCGCGAGACAAACACCGGGCCCGCGAGCACGAACGAGAGCACGAGCATCGCCTCGCCCGTCCAGGCCGTG
>JBDHVD010000158.1:0-16730 GCA_039809525.1 Labilithrix sp.
GGATAGCCGACGCCGCCGTCGGCGCGCGGCGCCTCCGTCTGCAGCCAGTAGAGGAGGCTGAGGCTGAGCTGCCGTGCGCCGTCGAGGCTGCGCGCGCGCTCCTCGGCGCTCGCCGAGGCGACGCGCCCGAACCAGTGATCGTTGTGCGGCCAGTTCACGAGCGTCACGTCGCTGCGCACGAAGCCGTCCTCGAAGCTCGTCGCGTCGAGGATCCGGCGGAACTGCCACCACGGCTTGTCGTCCGGCGCATCGAACAGGCGGCGGGTGAGCGGCTCGCGCGTCTCCGGTCGCACCGTCGTCCACGCGAAAAGGCGCCCCGGCCAGCCGGGCGGCTGGAGCTCGCGCCACGCGTCGTACGTGCGAGGCTTCTCGATGGTGTGGTCCTCGCCCGCGAGATGGTCCATGGCGAACACCACCGTCACCGCCTGCTCGTCGTGCGGCACCGGGTGCTCCACCGCGTCGGGCTCGCCGGTCTCGCCGCGTGGCTCGGGGCCGTCGCGATGCTCGACGCCGGCGAGCGCGAGCAGGTCGCCCCACGGCGTGCCGTCGACGTAGAAGGCGGCCTCGATGTGGCGAGTCCGGTTCGACGCGACCTCCTCCACCTCGACGGACGTGATGCGATCGCCGTTCGTCGACGCGCGTACCGGACGCCATCCGCGGAGGACGACGAGGCGGCCGCTCAGCTCGTGCGCGTTCATCAGCCCGTCGAGCACCCCGACCGCGATGCGAGGGTCGAAGCAGATTCGACTGACCCACCCGTTCCCGGGGTTCAGGAAGCGCTCCCTCCGCGCCCGCGCTTTCAGCGGCGTGTGGCGGCGGTAGTACGCGCGGATCTCGTCGCGGAGCGTGCGGTAGCTCGCGGTCGCGCCGAACGCCTCGATCCAGCGATGCTCGTCCGGCGGCACCGCCTGGCTGGTGAGCTGACCGCCGACCCAGGCCGTCTCCTCCGTCAGGATCACCCGCATGCCGAGGCGCGCCGCGGCGAGCGCGGCGGCGCACGCCCCGAGACCTCCGCCGATGACGGCGACGTCCGCGCGCATTTCGTCCATGGCCCCGCACGCACGCAAGCGACGTGCGCGTGGAGCGTGAGCACGACCTCACAGGTGAGCGTGGCCGCTCGCCTCGGGCTGGTAGCTCACGTAGTAGATGCGGAGGAGCGCGCCGTCGATGCGGACGAGCTGCGCCGGCGCCGCGCCGAGCAGCTGCACGCCCGGCACCGAGAGGACGGAGACGTGCCCGAGCTCGGGCGCGGCGTTCCACGGATAGACGAGCGACAGCTCGCGGCGGTCCATCGACTTCTCGTCCCAGCACGTGACGCGGGAGTTCATCGTGACGATCGAGGGCGGCATGCGCGAGAACGGGACGATCGCGGCGACGTCGAGCTTCTCCCGGAGGAGTCGGCGTGCCTGCGAGCCGCCGCGCGCGCGCTCGGTCGCAAGGAGCGCGCGCAGCCTCTTGTTGTCTGCGTCGGTGACGAGCGGCCTCATGACGAGGATCAGCGTAGGGCGCTCGGCCACCTTTTCCATGGCGCGCGGCGCGCCAGACCGTTCGCGTAAACGAACAATCTGCGTCACTCGTGGCATCCGCGCGACTCGAGCAGCGCGACGCGCTCGATCACGCGCTTCTTCACGTCGGCGCGCCGCGCCGGATCGACGGGAGCGATCGCGAGCTTCGCCCCTGCCGGCGCGTCCTCGACCGACGCGCGGAGCTCGCCCATCGACCAGAGACGCAGGCCGTGATCGTGGAAGCCGCCGTGCCGTCCGTCGTGGCCCGCGCCCTGGTGGCGGTTCGGGCCGCTCGCGCGCGCCTGATCGTGCACGCGGCGGCGGAGCTCCACCACGCCGGACGGCGTCGTGGTGAACGCCAGCGAGACGCCGTCCGAGGTGTCGGCCACGTGGACACGCGTGGACGGGACGCCGAGGGGGCAAGCCTTCGTCGTGATCTCGCCGGACGACAGCTCGGTCTCGTCCGCGCGGCTTCCCATCAGCAGCGAGGTGCACGCCCCGAGGAGAAGCGGGGCGCAGAGGAGGACGACCGAGGACGAACGCACGCGGCTCATGGCGACGAAGAGGAGCAACGCTCGTGCCTACGGCACGTGCACCATCTCGTCGATCGTCGGCTGGAGGGAGATCTCCGTCCGGCGGTTCTTCTTCTTTCCGTCCACCGAGTCGTTCGTCGCGATGGGATCGACCTCGCCGTAGCCCGCCGCGGACAGCGTGTCGGCGGCCACCCCCTTCTCGACGAGGAAGTGCAGCACCCGTAGCGCGCGCCCGCTCGACAGCTCCCAGTTCGACGCGAAGCGGTCGTTGTGGATGGGCACGTCGTCGGTGTGCCCGGCGACCTGGAAGTGCCGCTGCGGGTACATCGCCAGGACCTTCGCGATCGCGCTCAGCGCCGACTTGCCCGCGGGTTTGAGCTCGGTGCGACCGCTGTCGAACAGGACGTCGTTCGGCAGGCGCAGGACCATGCGGCCGTCGCGGATGACGACGTCGAGATCGCCGCTGTCGATCTGCTCCTTCAAGCGGAGGCCGATCTCCCGGTAGAACGCGGCGCGGGCCTCGGCGGCGGACTGCGCCGCCTCGAGCTCGCCGAGCCGCTTCGCGAGCTCCGCGATCCGCGCGCCGCTGCGCGAGCGATCGACGTTCGACGCGCGCTCGAGGACGTAGAGCTCGCTCTTGAGCCTCGCGATCTCCTGTGCGCGCGTCTCGAGCTCGGCGTTCGACTTCGTGAGATCGGCGCTGGTCTTCGCGAGCGCACGATCGCGCTTCTCCAGCTCGGCGCGAGTGAGCTCGGTCTGGGAGACCGCCGCGTCGTACTTCCCCTTCGACACGCAACCCGCGGAGAGGAGCGACGCTGCGGCGAGCATCGTGAGGACGGTGGTGGGTTTCATGCCGCGAGCTCGTGCAAGGCGCCGGCCAGCGCGAGCGCACGGCGTCTCTCAGCGTCCGCGACGCGCGCCGGGCGGCACCGGCAACGGCATCGGCGCGCGCATCTCGCCGGACGTGCGCTTCACCGGGAAGCCGAGCTCGCGCCAGCGCCTCATCCCGCCGGCGAGCGTCGCGATCTCCGCGTATCCCGCGAGGCGCAGCGAGGCGGCGGCGATCTTCGAGCGCGCGCCGCCGTTCGAGACCACCACCACGAGGGTGCTCCGGTCCGTCGTGATCTCGCACGCCCGCGCGACGAGCTGATGAATGGGGATCGAGCGCGCGCCCTCGATGTGACCGTCGCGGAACTCGCCGTGGTTGCGCACGTCGACGACGACGACGTTGCGATCACTACGCAACTCCTGCAGCAGCAGCTCGGCCTCGATGACCGGCGAGCCGTTGAACGTTCCCTCGTGCGAAGGTCCGAGCTGCATGCCTCGGGATGAAGCGAGAAGCGTGCCCTACCGAGCGCGAGCGCGCACCGCTCACGGACGCCAGCGATAGCCGAAGAGGAGCGCTCCCGCCGAGCCGTCGAGCGAAGGCGTCTCCGGCGCGACGGAGGACATCACGCGGCCGCGGGCCTCGGCGAATACCGCGCCCGGCCCCGCGGCGGCCTCGACCCCGACCGCAGCCCCTGCGCCGACGAGCCACTCGCGGCCCTCCCGCCGCACGCCGCCCACGCTCTCCTCGACGCGCTGGCGGAGCAGCTCCGGACCGAACGTGACGTACGGCGCGACCTGCCCGGCCCCGAAGCGGTAGCCGGTGACGAGACGCACGTCGATGGCCGATCCGCTCACGTGCGTGCCGCTCGAACGGTCGAGCGGGAGCCACGACGTCCAGCCGCCGGACGCGCCCACGAGCAGCGCGCCTCGCGCGAGCGGAAGCGCCGCGCGCGCGTCGACGTCGAACCCCGCGCCGAAGGACGAAGGCCCGCGGTACGAGAACGCGCCCGCTGCCGCGAGCTCGAGCCGTCCGCGCTCCCGCAGAGGTGCGGGCGCGGCCGCGGCGTCGGGCTCGAACGCGACCACGTTCGTGTCGGCGGTCGCGTCGCCGAGCAGCCGCACGCGCAGCGCGCTCGGGCGCGGCGGCGCCGTCCAGGTGAACGTCGCCAGGTACGCGCCAGCAGCTCCCGCTGGGCGCAGCTCGCCGATCCGGAGCTCGGGCGGCCCTTCGGCGACGGGACGGAGGCGGCTCACCGGGCTGCCCGCCTCGTCGGTGACCGTCATGCGGAGCGTCCCCGAACGACCGCTCGTCGCGAGCGTCTCCGCGAGCACGCGCGCGCGCCCGATCGGCTGCATCGGGATGTCGAGGCTCCCCTTCCCCGCGCCGTCCGTGTCCTCGCACGCGACGGCATGAGGTGCGTCGCGATCGATCTCGGCGGGAAACGTCGCGATGGTCCCGTCGAGCCTGCACGCGAGCGCCGCGGCGTCGACGGTCACCCGCGCGCGTCTCCCCGGGAACTGCTCGAGCCCGATGCGCCCGACCGTCGTGCGCGCGACCGCGCTCCACTTGCCCTCGAAGCGATCGGCGTCGATCGCGCTCGCACGCGCGAAGTACGTCCCGGGCGGGAGGTTCTTCGCTTCGACCATGCGCACGCCGATCGGCGTCCGCCGATCGACCAGGAGATCGTCGAACGCGGCGTCGCGCGCGAGCTGGACGTGCCACTCTGCGGCGGCGGGACCGGCGCTGCCGGACGGCTGGAACGCGAACGCGACCTCGGCGGGCGCGTGCGACAGCACGACGGACGCAGCGGCCGTCGTCCACTCGGGCGCGGGCGGGAGCGGCGCAGGCGGCGTCGGTGGACGGCCCTTCACCGCCTTCGAGCCGAAGCCGTCGTTCACGTCGACCGTCTTCTTCTGAGCGGTGAGCGACGAGCCTCCGCGATACACGGCGACGCGCGTGGTCTTCACCTCGTCGGACGTCACCTGCGCCTCGCCGTCCTTCATCGCGACGACGCCGCTGTCGGTGGTGACGCGCGCGGGCGCCGGGCTCTCGCCTGCGAGCTCGCCGAGGCGCGCGCGGAGGCCGCCGGTCACGAGCGTGAGCTCCGCGCCGGAGACGGGAGCGGCGCGCGCGTTCGTGTCACCGAGGATGACGACGAGCGAGTGCTCGCCGAGCTTCACCTGCGTCTCGTCGCGGAACGTGACGTCCGCGGCGGACGCGGCCTTCGTCCCGACGCGGTTGCCGCGGAAGAGCGGATCGTCGGGCTTGCCCGGCCGCACGCCGCCGGCGGTGATCTCCACCTGGTTCCGGATCCGCGTGAGCGTCGCGTCGGGCTTGCCCGCGCCGGGATCGCCCGGCTTCGGCGGGAGGACGAGGCGCTGGCCCGGCCGCAGGCTGTGCGGCGGCGGCCCCATCCCGTCGTTCGCCTCGTGGATGAGATCGACCCGGCGCGCGTCGCCGTAGAACCGCGTCGCGATCCCCGCGCAGGTGTCGCCCTGCTGCACGACGTAGATCGCCGACTCGCGCCTCTCCTGGGCGCGTGCGTCGTGGACGGTCGCGCACGCGACGAGAGCTCCGACGACGAGGGAACGGATCACGGGCTGCACTTCATCTCCTCCGCCGCAGGAGACGGTTCACCTGCGGTGCCACCTTCCAGTCCGCGCCGCGCGCGACGATGTCCGCGGCGCCCGCCCGGATCGCGTCGCGTGTGCCGAGCGCGTCGTTCACGTCGACGACGAGCACCGGCACCCGCGCCTCGGTCGCGCGGCGCACGAGCTCCATACCGTCGGCCGCCGATGCGACGATCGCTCCGGCGCCGGGTTCGATGGCCGCGTCGCGCTCGGCCATCCGCGCGCGCACCCCCGCGACCGCGAGCGCGTTACGCAGCTCGATCGCGCGCGAGGGGTCGCCGATCCGGATCTCGACGAACGCCTCCGACGATGCGGGCTCCGGCAGGGCCGCGCTGGGACGTCCGGTGAGCGCGCGCTCTCCACGGCTCGCGAGCGCGTCACGCTGGCGCGCCTCCGCGCTCGCGCGCGCGAGTGTCACCGCGTCGGTACCCTTCGAGATCGCGGCGAGCTCGACGCGCATCTCCGCCGCCGTCGGCCGCTCGTGCGGCTTCTTCGCGAGCGCCCGCTGCACGAGCTGCTCGAGCGCAGGCGGGACGTCACGCTCGTGCCCCCTCGTCTTCATCGGCGGCGGCTCGACGAAGAGATGTTGCGCCATGAGGACTGCGCCCGACGCGCCGTCGAACGGCGCCTCGCCCGCGATGCACTCGTAGAGGAGGACACCCGCCGAGTACACGTCGCTCGGGGGTCCGACCGCCTCGCCCTGCGACTGCTCCGGAGACATGTAGTCCGGCGTGCCGTGCGCGATGCCGGTCATGGTGAGCTTCTCGGAGCGATCGGGCAGGTGGACGAGCCCGAAGTCGAGCAGCTTGATGCGATCGCCCGGGAGCACCATCACGTTGCTCGGCTTGATGTCGCGATGGACGATCTCGGCCGCATGCGCGAGCTCGAGCACCTCGAGCAGCTCGTCGAAGATCGTCGCGACGAACGGCAGCGACAGTGGCCCGGCGTCGATCAGCTTGGACAGGGGACTGCCCGTGACCAGCTCCATCACCATGAAGGTCTCCCCTTCGTGCTCGCCGAAGTGGAGGAGCGACACGATCCCCGGATGCCGGAGCCGCGCGAGGGCCTGCGCCTCGCGACGGAACCGCTCGCGCAGCGCAGGATCCCACGTGAACATGCGGTGGAGGAACTTGACCGCGACGGTCCCGCCGAGCTCCTCGTCGGTGCCCCGGTAGACGACGCCCATCCCACCGCGGCCGAGCACCTCGCCGACGCGGTACTTGCCGGCGACGACGATGCCGATGCGCTCCGAAGTCTCGTCGTAGCCGGGATCGGTCACGACGCCACCTCCAGGATCTCCACGCGCTCGGACTTGCCGCGTACCGCATGGTCGCCGAGCGAGCGCAGATCGAAGCGCGTGCCCACGCGCGTCGCGACCGATGCGGTGACCAGCGTCTGACCCGGGCGCGCGAGCGCCTCGAGACGAGCGGCGACGTTCACCGCGTCGCCGATGGCGGTGAACTCGACGCGCCGCTCGCTGCCGATGTTGCCCACCAGCGCCTCTCCGCTCGCCACGCCGATGCCGAGGGAGACGTCCGCGCCGTACTCCTCCTTCCACCGCGCCGCGCTCGCCTCGACGAACCGGTGCATGTCCTCGGCCGCCGCGAGCGCGCGCGCCGCGTGCTCGTCGGTCACCTCGCCGGCGCCGAACACCGCCATGATGCAGTCGCCGATGAACTTGTCGACCATCCCGTGGTGACGGAAGACGACCTCCGAGAGCACGGTGAACAGCTCGTCGAGGAGCGCGACCACCCGCTCGGGAGGCGCGCGCTCGACGAACGGCGTGAACGCCGCGACGTCCGCGAACAGGATGGTGACGTCGGCGCGCCGTCCCTCGAGCGCCATCGTCCCGCCCTTCTCCGCGATCGCCGCGGCGACCTCGGACGGCATGTAGCGCGAGAGCGCGCTCTCGACCGCCGCGCGACGCTGGATCTCGCGTTCGCCCTTCTGCAGGTCGTCCGCCATCGTTCCGAGCGCGACGCCGAGCTCGCCGAGCTCGTCGTTCGACGTCACGTCGCTCTTCTTGTCGAACTCGCGCCGCCCGTATGCGCGCGCGAGGTCCGCGAGGCGCTCGACCGGCCGCGTGATCCGCCGGGCGACGAGCGCGCCGACGGCGACGGCGCCGAGCGCGATGGCCGCGGCGATCCCGAAGAGCGCGCGGCGCGCGGCTGCGAGCGCCGCGAACGCCTCGGCCTCCGGGCGCACCACGACGACCGCCCACTCCTGATCGGGCAGCACGCGTACGGTCCCGGTCATCGGCGTCCCGTCCTGCGCGGCGAACGCCGCGTGCGCGTCGACGCGCCGGGCGAACGCGCCGGCGCCGAGCTGAACGCGCCGGAACAGCTCGAGCCCGCTCACGTCCGAGCCCGACGCGAGCGCGCCGGTGTCGCCGCTCACGACGTGGAGCGTGCGGTCCACCACGAACACCCGATCCGGCCGGCCGAAGCGCGCGGTGGAGAGCTCGAGGACGAGGCCGCGAAACGCCTCGGGACGCAGGTCCGCCACCAGCCAGCCCGTCACCGCGCCGTCGACGACGAGCGGCTCGACGAACCGCGTGCCGACCCACCTCGGCCGGCGATCGGCGAACACCGACGCATCGACGTGCGCCGGCGCGCGAGCCCCGCCCTTCTCGATCGCGCCGATCGGGGCGCCGTCCTTGTCGAAGACGGACACCGCATCGATCGCCTCGGCCTCCGCGATCGCGTCGCGCGCGAGCGACAGCCGTGCCTCCTCGTCGAGACGCGCGTCCGAGAGCGCCTTTGCCGCGCGCCGGACGTCGGCCTCGACGTCGCCCAGCGTGCGGCCGATCTCGCGGCTCGCCGCGTCGACCGTCGCGAGCTCGAGGTCGCGCTCCGCCGACGCGAGCGCGTCGCGCTGGATCTCGAGGACGGCGATCCCGGCCGCGCCGAGGGGCGCGAGCGCGAGGGCGAGACCGATGGCCGTCCACTTGAGGCGGAGCGAGAAGCGGGGCCTCACGAGGAGCCGGCGTCGTCGACGCCACGGAGTCCGTTGCGCTGCAGGATGCGGTAGAGGTTCATCCGGTCCATGTTCGCGCGCCGCGCCGCTCGCGACACGTTCCCGCCGGCCCACGCGATGAGCGCCTGCACGTAGCGCTTCTCGAACGCGGCGATCGCCTGATCCTTCGCCTCGCGGAAGGTCACGTCGAGGTCCACGCCGGCCTCGTCGGTCGGCGGCGGAGCGGTCGACGCCGTTCCCGGCGCGCGCGCCGGCGCCCCCAGCGCGGTCGAGCGGAGGACGACGCATCGTTCGACGTAGTTGCGCAGCTCGCGCACGTTCCCCGGCCACTCGTAGCGGCCGAGCGCCTCGAGCACGTCCGCTCCGAACAGCTTGGCGTCGCGCGATGCGTCGAGCGATCGGAGGAAGGCCTGGATGAGGAGCGGGATGTCCTCCTTGCGCTCGCGGAGCGGCGGCACGTGCACCGTCACGACCGACAGGCGATAGAAGAGGTCCTCGCGGAACCGGCCCGCGTTGATCTCGCGCTCGAGCCGGCGGTTCGTCGCCGCGACGACGCGGACGTCGATCTTCCGCGGCGTCGTCTCGCCGATCCGCCGGACCTCGCGCGTCTCGAGCACGCGCAGGAGCTTGGGTTGCATGTCGATCGGCAGCTCGCCGATCTCGTCGAGGAACACCGTGCCGCCCTGCGCCGCCTCGAACGCGCCCGCGCGATCGCGATCGGCGCCGGTGAACGCGCCGCGCGCATGGCCGAAGAGCTCCGACTCGATGAGCGACGGAGCGATCGCTCCGCAGTCGACGATCACGAACGGCGCGCGCGCCCGCGGCCCGCGCCGGACGATCTCCGCGGCGACCAGCTCCTTGCCCGTCCCGCTCTCGCCCTCGATGAGCACACCGGCATCGCTGCCCGCCACCTTCTCGAGCACCGCGAACAGGCGCTGCATGACGAGGGACTTGCCGAAGATGTCGCCGAACGACGCCTGGTCGAGGAGCTCGACCTCGGCAACGGCCGGCAGCTCGCGCACGACGATCGCCGAATCGCCGAGCTCGATCGTGCAGTCCTGGGGCAGGTCCGCGTCGCGCACCGCGACGCCCGCGACGACGGTCCCGTTGAGCGAGCCTGCGTCGACGACGCGCCACGACCTCTCCCCGCGCTCGATCACGCAGTGGAACCGCGAGACGCGCGGGTCACTGACGACGACGTCGTTCTGCGGATTCGAGCCGACGGAGAAGCGATCGCCGTCGAGGATCTCCGCGCGGCTCGCCTCGCGCCCGCCCTCGCGGACGACGGTGATCTCGAGCCTCGGCGCCGGGACGCGCTTGCGCGGTGCGGGGACGGTCGCGTCGGGAAGCGGCGGGCGTTGCGTCATCGGAGAGAGCTGGAAGCGTATTCCGCGACGACGCGAGCGAGGGCGGTGAAATCGCGCGGAACGACGGCGGAGAAGTGTGGAACACGTTCGGCGTACAGCGCAAGGGCGGAGAGATCGGCCTCCGACGGCCGCGCGCGCGTGACCGCGAGCAATTTCACGAGCGCGCGCTCGGGCGCGAGGCGCGCGAGCGTGAGGCCGTCGCGCGCCCCCATCTCGACCGACCACATCTCGACGGGGCGGACCCGCTCACGAGACGGGCGGAGCTCGAGCAGGGCGGTCCCATCGTAGCGCACGGTCGCCTCCTCGGCCGCGAGCTCGTCGGCCCCGGCGGCGCGAAACGCGCTCGCCACGCGCGCGACCAGCCCCTGCGCCCCGCAGAGACCGAGCAGGCCCGAGCCTCCGCGGAGGAGAGCGACGCCGATGGTCGGACCACCGGAAGACGCGCCGTCCTCCTTCCGGTTCGACGACCCCCACCGCGGCGGCTCGCCGTAACGCCGGAGGAGCGTGTCGGCGGCCTCGAGCGCGAAGTCGAGCGGGCGGTCCGGACGCGCGCCGCTCTCGCCGAGCAGCTCGCGGCGCAGCGCGCGGAAGACGCGACGAACGCGCATCGCCTCGTCTTCCGTCGCCGGCAGCGTGCCGACGCGATCGAAGAGGAGATCGAGCGCGCGCGCGCCGTCCTCGCGGAGCTCCACGATCGTGCGACCGCGCGCATCGAGGACCACCGCCCCTCGCTCGAGCCTCACCATCGTCAAGTTCCCGTCGGTGGACACCGCGCGCACGGCCTGCGTTCGAGCGAACTCCGTGCCGGATGACGGATGAAGGAGTTGCCGGGCGATGGGCCGGGCGATCGTCGCGCCGGCGCGACGATCCGGTGTAGCGCCGACGCAGCAACTCGCGGCCGGAGGCGCGCACGAGCGTCGTTTCCCAGGTGGCACGCCGGCTGCTCGGGGGCCGGTCCGCGGCCGGGGCGCCGCCTCGACTTGCTTCCACCCCCACGAAAGAGACCTCCCAGATGGCGGCAAAGCGCTTCCACGTTGCTGGCGTCGCGCTCGGCGTCTCCCTGTTCTCGCTCACCGCGAGCGCCCAGGAGCAGCCAGGCTACGCATCGAACCACTTCAATCCCAGCGAGCGAGGCAGCCGGTGGTTCGTCCTCGACTCGCTCGACATGCGCGGTCACGGGCGGCTCGCGCTGGGCATCGTCAACGACTACTCGTACCGGTCGCTCGTCGATCACGCGCCCGACGGTACGGTCGCGAGCTCGATCGTCCGCAACCAGTACCTCGCGCACCTCGGCGGAGCGGTGACGCTCGCCGATCGGTTCCGCCTCGGCCTGAGCGTCCCGCTGCAGCTCTTCGCCGACGGGCATGGAACGACGATGAACGGCGTCTACCACGCCGCCGCGCAGGACGTCGCGGCCGGCGACGTCCGCCTCGGCGGCGACGTGCGGCTGTTCGGCGAGCACGGCGACGCGGCGACGATGGCCGCGGGCGTCCAGCTCTTCCTCCCCGCGGGCACGCCGAGCGCGTACACCGGCGACGGCAAGCCTCGTGTCATGCCGCACCTCATGTTCGCGGGCCGGAGCTCGTCGATCGCGTACGCCGCGAAGGCCGGGTTCATGTACCGCGTGCGCGACGAGGCGTTCGGCGACGGTCAGATCGGCAGCCAGCTCGTGTACGGCGCGAGCGTCGGCGCGCTCCTCGCCGGCGACAGGTTGATCGTCGGACCCGAGCTCTTCGGCTCGACGGTGACGTCGAACGGGCGCGCGTTCGAGAACCGCACGTCGCCGCTCGAGGTGCTGCTCGGCGCGCACTACGACCTCGGCGAGAACCTCCGCGTCGGCGCCGGCGTCGGCACGCAGCTCACGCGCGGCTACGGCGCGCCGGTCGCGCGCGCGCTCCTGTCGTTCGAGTGGGTCCCGGGCAACGCCAAGGCCGAGGAGCCGGCGAAGGCCGTCGAGGATCACGACGGCGACGGGATCCCCGACTGCGAGGACGCGTGCAGCTTCGTCGCGGGCCCCAAGTCGGACGATCCGGCGAGGAACGGCTGCCCGCCGGCCGACGCCGACCGCGACGGCATCCCCGACGACGCCGACGCGTGCCCGAGCATCCCCGGTCCTGCGTCGACGGATCCCGCGAAGAACGGCTGCGCCGGCGACGCGGACGGCGACGGCGTGCTCGACGACCACGACGCGTGCCCGAGCGAGAAGGGCGTGCGCTCCCTGGATCCGCTGAAGAACGGCTGCCCGGCGCGCGAGCCCGCGCCTCCACCCGATCCCGATCGCGATCACGACGGCGTGCCGAACGACGCCGACGCCTGCCCGGACGAGGCAGGAAAGCCGGATGCGGATCCGAAGAAGAACGGGTGCCCGAAGGCGTTCCTCCAGGACGGCGCGATCAAGATCACCGATCAGGTCCGGTTCAAGAACGCGAGCGCGGAGATCGTGAAGGGCAAGGACAGCGAGGAGGTCCTCCAGGCGGTCCTCGCCGTGCTCCAGGCGCATCCGGAGATCACGAAGCTCCGCGTCGAGGGTCACACCGACGATCGCGGCGCGCCAGCGGCGAACAAGGCGCTCAGCACCGCACGCGCGGCGTCGGTCGTGAAGTGGCTGACCGATCACGGCATCGCGAAGGAGCGGCTCACGTCCACCGGCTTCGGGGAGGAGAAGCCGCTCGAGCCGAATGTGAACGAGGAGTCTCGCAGCAGGAACCGCCGCGTGGAGTTCCACGTCGAGCAAGCAGGGAGCGGACGATGAACAGGGCGTCGATTCTTTCTTTGGCCACCATCCTCGCCGCGTCGGCCGCGCCGTCGGTCGCGCGCGCGCAGGGCACTTCGACGACCATCCCGGCGGAGACGGTGAAGGCCCAGACCGCGACGAAGGGGAGCACGGACGTCGCGAAGGGCGGGTTCGCGACCGGCGGCCTGCCCGCCGACGAGGATCCCAGTCACGCCACGGAGGCGTCGATCGCCGCCGGCGGCCTCTTCTCGTCGGGGAACGCGCGCACCGTCGCGCTGACCTCGACGGGCAAGCTCCGCATCCGCCGTGACGAGCACCAGATGACCGCCGCCGCGGCCGCCAACTTCGCGCGCGCCGGCAAGAAGGGCGAGAGCGTCGACACCACGGTGGAGAACTTCCAGGGCCTCCTCCGCTACGACTACTTCTTCAGCGACGCGATCGCGGGGTTCTTCCAGACCTCGGCGCGACGCGACCGCTTCCAGGGCCTCGACCTGCGCCTCAACTTCGACCCCGGCGCCGCGTACTACTTCGTCAACACGAAGAAGCACCAGCTCCGCGGCGAGCTCGGCTACGACCTGCAGCACGACGTGCGCCGCGACGAAGCGCGCGTGCAGACGGCCGAGGCGCCCGCGCCAGGGACGCCGCCGCCCCCGCCGCCTCCGCTGCTCGACAAGACGCAGACCCTGCACAACGTGCGCGCGTTCCTCGGCTACGACAACAAGCTCTACAAGGAGGTCGCGTTCGTCACGAGCTTCGAGTACCTGCAGAACGTCTCGGATCTCGGCACCTACCGCTTCGTCTTCGACGTCGGCATCAAGTCGAACATCGCCGACAACCTGGCGATCGCGACGACGTACACGATGCGCTTCGAGAACAAGCCGCTGCCCGACATCGAGCAGGCCGACTCCATCGCGTCGGTGAACCTCGTCTACACGCTGTTCTGAGGACCGGAGGGATCCATGGGCGTGCTGCAGGAGTTCAAGGAGTTCGCGATCAAGGGCAACTTCGTCGATCTCGCGATCGCCGTCGTCCTCGGCGCCGCCTCCGGCAAGGTGGTCACTGCGATCGTCGACAAGGTCATCATGCCGCCGATCGGGATGGTGCTCGGGAAGGTGAGCTTCGCCGACCTGAAGCTCGTCCTCCAGGCGGGACAGGTCGGACCGGACGGCAAGGAGCTCGTGAAGGAGGTGGCGATCGGTTACGGCGCAGCCGTCCAGGCGCTGCTCGACTTCGTGATCGTCGCCTTCATCGTCTTCCTCATCGTCAAGGCGATGAACCGCTTCAAGAAGGCCGCGCCTCCGCCCGAGCCGAGCGCGCAAGAGAAGCTGCTCGCCGAGATCCGCGACGCGATCAAAGCGCAGAAGTGAGGCACGCGACGTGCACCCTCCTCGCGCGCACGGAGCGAGGAGGGTGTCATGAAGCGGTTCAGCGGTCAGGTCGCGATCGTGACCGGTGGCGCGCGCGGGATCGGCGCGGCGACGTGCGTGCGGCTCGCGCGCGAAGGCGCCTCGGTGCTGGTCACCGACGTGCTCGACGACGAAGGCGAAGCGCTGGCGGGCGAGATCCGCCGGGCCGAGCGGCGCGCGCTCTACCAGCACCTCGACGTCACGTCGGAGGACAACTGGCGGCGCGCGGTCGATCGCGCGGCGACGCTGGGGCGCGTGACAGTCCTCGTCAACAACGCCGGCATCGCGACGCTGTCCGACCTCGAGCACGAGACGCGCGAGGGATGGGAGCGCGTCGTCGCGACGAACCAGACGAGCATCTGGCTGGGCATGAAGGCGGTCGCGCCGGAGCTCAGGAAGAACGGCGGCGCGATCGTCAACGTGTCGTCGATCTACGGCGCGTCCGGCGGGACCGGAGTGTCGTTCGCCTACCACGCGACGAAGGGCGCGGTCCGCCTCATGACGAAGAACGCGGCCGTCCACTGGGCGAAGGACGGCATCCGCGTGAACGCGATCCTCCCTGGCTTCATCGACACGCCGATGCTCTCCGGATCGATGGCCGGCGACTCGCCGGAGGCGAAGAGGCTGCGCGAGCTCGTGAGCTCGTCGACGCCGATGGGGCGCGTCGGCCGCGCGGAGGAGGTCGCGGCCGCGATCGCGTTCCTAGCGAGCGCCGACGCCTCCTTCATGACGGGCGCCGAGCTGTACGTGGACGGCGGGTTCAGCGCCTGGTGACCACCGCCGCCCGAGCGCGAGCACGCCGGTCGCGATCGACGCGCCGACGACCACGTCCACCACGTAGTGGAACGAGAGGTAGACCGTGGCGAAGACGATGAGCGCGCAGATGGCGACGAACGGCACGCGCCAGCGCGGGAGGAGCGCCCACGCGCGCACCGCCACCACGACGGTCACCGCCGTGTGACCGCTCGGGAACGCATCCCAGAGGTTCTTCTCCGCGACGTGGAGGAAGACGCGCACCGCGCGGCTGAGCGCGCCGCCGCCGAGGACGGCGTCCTCGAGCTCGAGCGGGACGCGTGGTCCGGTCGCGGGGAACGCGAGGTACCCGAGGAACGGGATGAAGAACGCGAGCGCGACGGAGAAGACGAAGTCGTCGTACTCGCGCCGCCGGCCGCGGAGGTAGAGCGAGAGGCCCACGATCACCGGCATCGCGTAGAAGAGCGCATACGCGCCCGACGCGACGTCGGTGAGCCACGTCGGACGCCCCAGCGCGCCGGTCCATGCGGTCGCGAGACGCGCGAAGAGCACGTCGTCGATCGCGGAGAAGAACGCGTCCCACTTGCGCGGGCTCACCACGTCGATCACCGGGCCGATGGCCTCGAACGTCGCGACGATCCACGGGACCGGCGAGAGATCGTGCAGCACGCGTCCGGCGCGCGAGCGCAAGGACGCGACCGCGAGGATCGCGAACACGAGCCCGATGAGCGGCGCCAGCGTGTGGAGCGGCGCGTGCGCGAGCACGCCCGCCGTCAGGAAGACGGCGATGACGCCGAGCGCGAGGCGGTCACAGGCGCTCGGCACGGGCGGCCGCCCAGCGATAGAGCCCGGCGTTCTCGCGCTTGGCGTGCGCCTTCAGGCGATCGAGGAGCTCCTTCACGCGCTCGAGGCGCACGAGGTGCAGGTCGCCGGCGATCGCGAGCTCCTCGAAGATGCGCCGGAACTCGGCATGGTCGGCGAGCACCGCGGCGGCGTCGTCGGGTCGCTCCTCGGCGTACCGCGGGACGAGCTCGCGCTCCTCGCCCTCCATGTGCTCGGAGAGCCGCTTCTCGATGGTCGCGAGCAGCGCTCGGACCTCCTCCGAGTCGCCCTCCTCGACGATCGCGAGCGCACGCGCGGCGAGGGTCTCGAGCTCGTCGTGATCGCCGCGCAGGTAGGCGGCCGGTCCCGGCGGGTTGACGAAGCCGACCGACGTGTCGGCCCCGAGCGAGCCGCCGCTGACGCCGATCGTCGCGTCGAGCGCGCGATCGCGCGCAGCCCGGATCTTCCCTTCGCGGGCGAGCGCCTCGTGCGCGAGGACCGCCGCGGCGGTGCCGAGGCCCGCCCCGACGACCGCGCCGACCGGCCCGGCGATCGCGCCGGCGGCCGCTCCGGCGACCGCGCCCGTGGCGAGCTCGATCTCGGTCTCGATGCCCTCTTCGTTCTTCGTGGTCCTGGCGGTTCCCATGATGCTCTCCTCTCGATCGAGCTCAGGATGCGTAGCGGCGGTCGATCGGCGTGCGATGTGCGCCGCCGAGCCAAGCGCGCGCTTCGCGGAACGACGGAGCGACGTCGATCCGGTACTCATCGGCGACGGGATCGGCGGCGATGGCCGTCTCGAGCGCCACGATCTCGTCGACGAGCTCGCGCGCGGCGGCGAGCGCCTCGGGCGTCGCGACCGGGGCGGCCAGCAAGAATCCGCTCGCGCCGAGCGGACGGAGCGCGCGCACCGCCGACATCACCGGCGACGCGCAGGCGAGCGCGTCGGACACGAGGACGACGAGACGATCGGCGACGTCGCCGACGGTGCTCGCGCCGCGCATCCCGGTCGCCTCCTCGCGCGCCTCGTCCACCGCGCGCCTCTCCGCGACCGTGCGCTCGGGCGAAGGCCCGGCCGTGACGTCGTCGTAGTAGGCGAGTCGGTCCTCGCCCGCGGTCCCGACGCGCCGGCCGCCGATGACGATCGGCGCCGTCGCCCACACGTCGAGCGTGCCTCC
>JBDHVD010000159.1:0-16561 GCA_039809525.1 Labilithrix sp.
ATGATCCGCTCGATGGAGCGAGACGGCCCGCTCGCCACCGGCGCGTCCTTCGTCGCGGTGATGATCGTGGTGATCGGCGCCACGCGCTCGCGCGTCGGCACGTTCGCCGTCCTGCTCGCGCTGATCATGGGCGTCACGTGCCTCGTCGGCTTCGCCGCCGCCACCGACACGCGCCTCAACTTCTTCAACTTCATCGCGCTGCCGATCACGTTCGGCATCGGCTGCGAGTACCCGTTCAACGTCTTCGATCGCACCCGCCTGCTCAAGGGCGACGTCACCTCGGCGGTCGCGCGCACGGGCGGCGCCGTCTGGATGTGCAGCTACACGACGATCATCGGCTACGGCTCGATGCTCTTCTCCGACAACCAGGCGCTGCAGTCGTTCGGCCGGCTCGCGGCCTGGGGCGAGATCTCCTGCACGGTCATGGCGCTGTTCTTCCTGCCGGCGGTGCTGCACTTCATGCTGGGGACGTACAAGCGCGAGACCACGTTCTCGCCGTGACCTCCGAGCGGCGCGCCCTCGCGGTCACCCTTTGCGTGACGTGCGTGACCGCGTGGTTCTCCTACGCGTACTTCGCGATCGACGAGCACTTCCAGGTCATCGAGCCCGCGCTGTGGAAGCTCGGCGAGGTCCCGAGCTGGACGCTGCCCTGGGAGATCCACGAACGGATGCGCCCGTGGCTGCAGCCGTTCCTCTACGTGGTGATCGGACGCGCGCTCGGCGCCGTCGGCGTGCGCGATCCGTTCGCGCTCGGCTTCGCGTTCCGGCTCGTGACCGGCCTCGCATGCGTGGGCGCGCTAGCGCTGTACCTCCGCACGACGCTCCCGTGGTTCGACGGCGAGCGCCGGCGCCTGCATCTGCGCGTGGCGACGCTCGCGGGCTTCCTCCCGTACCTGTACGTGCGCACGTCGTCCGAGACGCTGTCGATGGCGGCGGTCACCGCCGCGTTCGCGCTCCTGCTCGACGGCGCGACGCCCGGCGAGGCGCCGCGTCGCTGGAGCGTGCCTGCGCTCGCGCGTCCGCGGCGGCTCGCACTCGTCGGCCTCCTCTTCGGCGTGGCGTTCGAGGCGCGCTACCACACGGCGTTCCTCACGCTCGGGCTGCTCGTGTGGCTCGTGCTCGCGGCGCGTGCGCGCGCGCGCCCGATCGCGCTCGTCGCGGCGGGCGGGCTCGGCGCGCTCGCCGTCGGCGCCGCCGTCGATCGCTGGGGCTACGGCGTCTGGTGCTTCCCCGCGTGGACGTACTTCCGCGCGAACATCCTCGAGGGCGCGTCGGGCTACTTCGGGAGCGATCCGCCGCTCGCCTACTTCTGGATGCTGCCGGCGAACGTGTTCTTCCCCGTCGTCGTCGTGCTGCTCGTGCTCGCGGTCGTCGCCTGGGTGCGCTGCCCTTGGCACCCGCTCACCTGGGCGACGCTGCCGTTCTTCGCGGTGCACAACCTGATCGCCCACAAGGAGGAGCGCTTCGTCTTCCCCATCGCGATCCTCGCCACGGGCCTCGTCACGCTCGCGCGGAAGACGCCGCCGCGCGGCGCGCTCGCGAAGGCGATCGCGGCCGTGAACCTCGCGCTCATGGGCCTCCTCGCCGTGTACCCGCTCGGCTGGAACCATCACGTCCGCTTCATGCGCGCGGTGCACGACCTCGTCGGCTCGGAGCTCCGCGCGCACGCGCTGCCCGACTTCGAGCTCGGCCTGCCCGCCTATCACCCGCGCGTCTACGACGTGGAGAAGTCCGACGCCGAGACGATCGCGCGGCGCATCGACGACGGCACCGCGAAGACCTGGCTGATCACCGACACGCCGCGCCTGCCCCCCGCGCTCGAGGGGCGCGCGACGCTCGTGTGGAGCGAGCTCCCTTCGACGTCGCTCCTGCCGCTCGTCGATGCGTACAACGCGCACGCGAAGGCGCCGCTCCGGCGCCTCGAGTACCGGTCGCTCTACCGCGTCGAGCGCCCCGCCCGCCGGTGAGCCCCATCCCTCCGTTCCCCCATCCCCCCATCCCCCCGTCCTCGAAACGCCCAAGTTCGTCAGCATGCTGACGATCTCCGCTGGCACGGGCCCGCTTCGGGCTGGCCCACGGCGCCCACGGCCACCCGACCGAACGACCGTGCGAAGAACGTCAGCAAGCTGACGTTTTCGGGTGCTCGAACAGGGGGGGCGTGGCGGCGTGGCGCGTGGCGGCGCGGGGCGCGTGGGGGCGCGGGGGCGTGGCGGCGTGGTGATGCCGAACGGTGATCAGCGGCCCGCGTCGGCCGGCGTCTGCAGGAAGACGCCGCCCTTGAGCTCGCATGCGTTCCTCGCGGTCGCGACGTCGTAGTTGTTCGGTGCGCCGCCGTAGACGAGCTCGGTGACCGCGCCCTTCTCCTTGATGCACGTGCCGAGGCGGCCGTCCTTCGGGCAGCTCTGCGCGCCCTCGGTCCACGTGAACGCCGAGCACAGGCGCTTGCCCGCGCCGCCCATCGCCTTGCCGTACTCGACGCAGGCGTTGTCGGGGCTCCGGTAGCAGCTCCCCGGTTCGCCCTCCTTCGAGCAGCCTGCCGCGACCAGGACGAGAAGAGAGAGGAGCCACGTACGCATCGCGCGGTGATCTATCAGAAGGTGGCCTGGTCGAGAACGTCCCGGAGCAGCGTCACGAGGCGGTCGGCCTCCGCGCGCGAGAACGCGTCGGGCGCGTGCGAGTCGAGGTCGAGCACGCCCCGGAGCTCGCCGCGTGCGATCACCGGAACCACCAGCTCCGAGCGCGTGGCATCGTCGCACGCGATGTGCCCGGGGAACGCGTTCACGTCGGCGACGAGCTGCACCTCGCGCGTGCGCGCGCACGCGCCGCAGACGCCGCGCGCGAAGTCGATGCGGAGGCAGCCCATCGGCCCCTGGTAGGGACCGACGGTGAGGAGCGACGCGCCGGTGCGCCGGTAGAAGCCGACCCAGCTCGCCTGCACGAAGGTCTCGAACAGCAGGCACGCGAGCGTCGCCTCGATCGCGATCGCGTCGGTCTCGCCGTCGAGCGCCGCGCGGATCTGCGGCAGAGCCCGCTCGAGGCGCGTGAGCCGAGCGCCCTCGTCGAGGAGCGTCCCGCGGGCGACGCGCGGGAGATCGATGCCTTCGGACATGCCGCGCAGCCTACCAGCTGTCGGGCGAGCGACAGCGCGGAGGACGTGATTCCGAGTGCTTGCGCGTGGCACGCCAGGTGAATGAGGCCCGCGCATGCGGAACATCATCCTGCGCTGGTTCTTCGCCTTCGACGGGTGGCACCTCGAAGCGGAGGAGGAGGACGCGTTCGTCCTCGCGTGAGCGCGCCGGCTACTGCGGATACTTCTGCTTGATCGCGTCCGCGCAGGACGTGTCGCCCATCTGCTTGCAGGCTGCACGCACCAGACGCGCTTGCTCGGGCGTCGCGTGCCCCGACATGACGCGCGCCTCGAGCAGCTGGCGCACGAGCGCGGGCTGACCGTTGAGCGCGGCCTCGCGCGCCTTCTCGTCGACGTTCACCGTCGGCTTCGGCGCGGGGGCCGGCGCGGGCGGCGTCGCGGTCGGGGTGGTCGTCGCGTTCGTGACCGTCGTGTGCGAGGTGGGCGTGGGGCGCGGCGCCGGCGCGGGCGGCGGGCTCGTCGTCGCCGGCGCCATCGCGAGCGTCGTGCCCGCGTCCTTCGTCGCCATCGCGACGGGGAGCTCGCTCGGGGCGGACGCCGGCTGATCGACCAGCATCGCGATCATGTCGTTGGCTTGCTTGCGCTGGTTCGCGTCGACCTTCGGCGAGGAGACGACGCGCTGGAGGAGCGCGCGGCGCGCGTTCGGGTCGGGCTCCGTGCGCGCCTTCTTCAGGATCGACTCGGCCCAGAGCTGCTCGATCTGGTGGAAGTCCGCCGAGTCGCGCCAGGGCGAGCCCTCGGGGAGCTGCGTGTTGATCGCGACGTGCGAGGCCTCGCAGTCGTCGATGGTGCAGGCCTTCTTCGCCTCGACGACGATCGCCTGATCGGCGTCCACCGACGGCGTGATGTTGCTCGGCAGCATCTCGGCGCGCTGCCGCATGAGCCACACGACGCCCACGATGAGCGCTGCGCCGGCGATGCCCG
The DNA here is from genome assembly GCA_039809525.1 of Labilithrix sp. Taxonomy (GTDB): domain Bacteria; phylum Myxococcota_A; class Polyangia; order Polyangiales; family Polyangiaceae; genus Labilithrix. The sequence continues at coordinate 4,073 of JBDHVD010000159.1, forward strand.
CGGCGATGATCGGTCCGGCGTAGCCGCCGAGGCTGCCCTTCCTCTTCGGATCGGCGAGCTCCGCGTCGCGGTCGCTGATCGCGGTGAGCTGCTGGCTCTCGTTCGGGCCGGCGACGAACACCTGTCCGGCGCCGACGAACTTGAAGCGCACGTCACCGAGCTCGATGACGTCGCCCGCCTCGATGATGCTGCGCTTCAGCTCGACGGCGTTGACGCGAACGCCGTTCGACGAGCCCTTGTCGACGATCTCGAAGCGCCCGTCGCCGAGCGCGTGGATCTCGCAGTGCAGGCGCGAGACCGAGTTGTGGTTGACCGAGATCGTCGCGTCCTCGGCGCGGCCGACGGTCATGCGCTCGCGATCGAGCGGGTACTCGACGCCCGGCGTGGGGCCGACGAGCATGACGAGGCGGTTCGGGCGATCGGTGAGCGTCTGGCCGCGATAGGCGGTCGCCAGCGGCACCGTCGCCTTCGCGTCCGGCTCGGTGGTGGTGACGGGGATCGCGGCGGTCTCGATGGCGCTGACGGCGTCGTCCTGCAGGACGATGCGGTAGTCGCCGATCTGGATCAGGTCGCCGTGCTGGAGGTCCTGCGTATGTGCGACGCGGAGGCCGTTGACGAAGACGCCGTTGTAGCTGCGCAGGTCTTCGAGGACGAAGATGTCCTTCGCGCTGCCGTTCCGCGCTCGGCGCACACGTCCGTGGCTGCGCGACACGTTGCGCTCGGTGAGCCGGATGGTGTTCCCCTCCTGACGCCCGATGGTGTAGTCATCGCGCGTGAGGGGGACGACCGTCCGTTTTCCTTCGTCGTCCTCGATGACCAGCTTCCACATAGGCGGATCGCGCGCGTGAGCCGTCTGAAGTTTAGCGACCGGCGTACCGCAAACGCAACGGCATCGAACGTGCTCCTTCGCCGCGCCGCTCTGGTCGGGGTATTTGCCCTTGCTTTGCTCGCCGCGTGCGCCTCGACACCCGGCACCATCGGGGCTGCCCTCGGCAAACAGACCGACGGCCGCCTCTTCGTCCGGTCGGTCCCGCCCGGGCAGGGGGCGGCGCAGGCTGGGCTCGAGGTGGACGACGAGATCGTGGCGATCGACGGCGTGGACGTGCGCGGCATGACGCCCGACGACGTGAGGCAGGCGGTCCGCGGCGAGCTCGGCAGCACGATGGTCCTCACCGTCGTCCGCGGCGGGACGCGCCGGGACGTCGTGGTGAAGCGGAGCGCGCTCAAATGACGGGACCGGCCTTCCTCTATCTCCACGGGTTCGCCTCGAGCGTCGGCTCGGCGAAGGGGCGGGCCTTCGTCGCGTGGGGCGAGGCCCGCGGGATCGACGTCCGACCGCTGGATCTGCGGGTGCCGTCGTTCGAACGGCTCAGGTTTTCCGCGATCAAGGACGCCGTCCGGCGCGCGATCGACGAGGCAGGCGGCGCCCGGGCGCGCGTGGCGCTCATCGGGTCGAGCCTCGGCGGCCTGACCGCCTGCCGCGTCGCCGAGGAGGACCCGCGCGTCGCCGCGGTCTTCGCGATGGCCCCTGCGTTCCGGCTGGCCGAGCGCTGGCGCGGCCGCATCGGCGACGAGGCCTGGGAGCAGTGGCGGGCGAGCGGCTGGCTCGAGGTCGACGATCACCTGACGCGCGGCCGGTCCCGCGTCGACTTCGGGTTCGTGGAGGAGCTCGCCGCGCTCGACGCGGGCTGGCCCGACGTCCGGGTGCCGACCTGCATCGTCCACGGGACGGAGGACGACGTCGTCGGCATCGATCTCAGCCGGACGTGGGCCGCCGGAAAGCGCCACGTGCGGCTGGTCGAGGTGGACGACGGGCACGAGCTCGTCGCGTCGGTGCCTCGTATCCTCGCGGAAGCCGAGGCTTTCTTCGCGAACTTCGGGATCGGTCGCGCCAGCCCTTGACGCGGTGCGTGAATGCGTCAAATTGGGGCCTCGTAACGCGACGCGTCAGCCGGCGCGTCTCTCGGAGGTTCCCATGAGCAAGAAAGCAGCCGCAGAGTCGAAGATCGCCGACGTGGTGGAAGCGCCCGTCGCCGAGCCCGCCGCCGTGACGAGCGAGAAGACGCACGACTCCGTCGTCGACCAGGTGTTCGACGCGGTCATCGCGCGCGCGGCCAAGGGGCTCGTCGCGGCGAAGCGTGGGCTCGAGGCGAGCGCGCGCTGGCTCGAGGGCCGCGCGAAGTTCGTCGGTGATCTCGCCGCCAAGCTCGGCGGGGAGCAGGCCGCATGAAGCCGGGGATGAAGCTGGGCCTGCGCGTGTCACTCGACGCGCTGCGGCTCGCCCGGCGGTAAGAGCGCCAGGAACGCGTCCCGCGCCGCGTCGACGCGGGCGGGATCGCGGCCGTCGAACGTGAGCTTCGTCTTGTACGTGGGGTCCGCCCACTTCGGGTACGAGCCCACGCCGACGTCGGGGAAGCGCTCGACGACCGCGTCGAGGAGGGCCTTCAGGTCCCCCTCGTCCATCTTCGTGAAGACGGCGCGCGAGACGAAGGCCGCGCCCCCGCTCGTCTTGCCGATCTCGGCGATCGCGACCGGCAGCTTCATCCGGAAGATCTCGGGGACGCCCGGGAGCAGCCACGTGTTCCGGTACCGGATGGTCGGCCAGCGGATGTCCGTCGACGTCTCGAGCGAGGCGCCCTCGGGGACGAGCGCCATGCGCAGGTGCCCGTCGTTGCACCGCTCCTGGTAGTGGTCGCGGAGCATCGTCGCGAGGAGCGGGCTCTCGATCACGCGGACGCCGAACGCCTTCGCGACGCCCTCCACCGTGACGTCGTCGTGCGTCGGTCCCACGCCGCCGGACGTGAACAGCCAGTCGTGCGCCGCGGACAGCTCGGCGACCTCCCGCGCGATCGCGTCGACGTCGTCGAGGATCATGACGACGCGGCGGAGCTCGATGCCGAGGCCGCGGAGCGCTCGCGCCAGGACGTTCACGTTCGCGTCCGCCACCTTGCCCGAGAGCAGCTCGTTGCCGATGACGAGCGCGGCGGCAGTCGGTGCGGGCGGAAGGGTCAAAGCGGAAGGAGCATAGACCCAAACGCCAAAGTCCCAACCCGGAAGCGCAAACCGGATATCCTGCCCGGGTGCGCCGGATCTTGGTCGTCGAAGACTCCGCGTCGACGCGATCGCTCGTCCGCGCGATCCTCGAGGACCCTGCGTTCTCGGGTGCGGTCGGTCCGGTCGAGATCACCGAGGCCCAGAGCGGCTTCGACGCCATGCGCCTCCTTCCGCGTGCGCGCTACGACCTGATCATCACGGACATCAACATGCCGGACGTGAACGGGCTCGAGCTCATTCACTTCATCCGGAAGTCCGAGCAGTACCGGAGCACGCCGCTCCTCATCATCTCCACGCAGGCCACGGAGCGCGACGTCGAGCGCGGCAAGAAGCTGGGCGCCGACGCGTACGTCCCGAAGCCCTTCTCGCCCGAGGTGCTCCGCGGCACCTGCGAGAAGCTCCTCGCCAGCGGCGTCCATGGCTGAGCACGGCGGCGGACGCGGCGAGAGCGCCGGCGACAAGGCGCGCGAAGAGTTCTTCTCCGAGGCCCAGGAGATCGTCGACGGGCTGTCGCGCGATCTGCTCGCCCTCGACGACGTCTCTCGCCGCGGCGGGACGGACGCCGAGCTGGTGAACGACGTCTTCCGCGCGGTGCACACGCTGAAGGGCCTGTCCGGGCTGTTCGGCGCCGCGATGATGTCGGGCCTCTCGCACGAGCTCGAGAACCTGCTCGACGACCTGCGCCTCGGACGGATCGAGCTGACCCCGCAGGTGCTCGACCTGCTGTTCCAGTCCGTCGAGCTTTACGGGCGCATCCTCGCGGCGGCGAAGGGCGACGCGCCCGAGCCCGCGCAGGAGGTCAAGGCGCTCCTCGCCGCCCTCGGTCAGGTGGCGCAGCAGAAGGGCGGCGGCGGCGGAAGCGTCGTCGCGCAGTACGAGCTCGACCCCGGGCTCCTCGGCGTCCTCACCGAGTACGAGGAGCATCGCCTGCGGACGAACCTCCAGGCGGGGCTGTCGCTCTACCGGATGCGCGTGCAGTTCCAGCTCGCGACGATCGACTCGGCGCTCGACGAGCTGAAGGCGAAGACGCGCCCGCACGGCGAGATCATCACGTTCCTCCCGACCGGCGAGGGCGGCGACGCCGAGAGCGTCGAGCTCGAGATCCTCGTCGCGAGCCGCGAGCCGCTCGCCACGCTGCGCGGCGCGGTCGCGGGCCCGAACGTCGCGATCGAGGAGGTCCGCCGCCGCGACGCCGCGCCGATGCAGAGCATCCCGCCGCCGCGCGCGATCTCCGACGCGCCCGCCGCGATGTCGTTCTCCCCGGCCACCACCGCGGCGGGCGGGACGCACGCGCCCGAGCCCATGGCCGGCGTGACGCTCGACGACTTCGACCTCGCGAAGGGCACGTCGATCCCGCCGCCTCCCGGCGGGGGCGCGCGTCCGGCCTCGTTCCCGCCCGCGCCGCAGACGCCTCAGGGGATGGCCGTCGGCCCGTCGGCGCCGCCGATCGGGCCGCCGTCGCCGGCCGGTCAGGGGGCCGCCGCGCAGCAGCGCGAGCTCACGCTCCGCAGCGTCAGCCAGACGGTTCGCGTCGACATCCGCAAGCTCGACCACCTGATGAACATCGTCGGCGAGCTGGCCATCGTGCGAGGCGTGATGGCGAAGCTCGAGGGCCGCGTGCGCCTCGACCCGGGCCTGCGCGAGATCGCCACCGATCTGCAGCGCCTGCATCGCTCGTTCGATCGTCACCTCGCGCAGATGCAGAACGGCATCCTCGAGGTGCGCATGGTCCCGCTGGGCCAGGTGTTCGACAAGCTGGCGCGCATCGTCCGCCAGATCTCGCGCGAGAACGACAAGCAGGTGAACCTCGTGATCACCGGCGCGGAGACCGAGATCGACAAGCTGATCGTCGAGGAGCTCTCCGATCCGCTCATGCACATGATCCGCAACGCGATCGATCACGGCATCGAGGACCGGGACGAGCGCATGCGCGTGGGCAAGCCGCCGGTCGGAACGATCGCGCTCAACGCGTTCCAGAAGGGCAACCACGTCGTCATCGAGGTCGAGGACGACGGCAAGGGCATGGACCCCGCGGTGATCGTCGCCGCCGCCCTCCGGCGCGGCGTGATCACCGAGGCCGAGGCGCGCGAGATGAGCACGAAGGAGGTGCTCGGCCTCGTGTTCCAGCCGGGGTTCACCACGCGCGAGGACGTGACCTCGCTCTCGGGCCGCGGCGTCGGCATGGACATCGTGAAGACGAACATCGCCAAGCTGGGCGGCGTCGTCGACATCACGAGCGACGTCGGCATCGGCACCAAGATGACGATCACGCTCCCGATCACGCTCGCGATCATCAGCGTGCTGATCGTCGAGGTGGCGGGGCGTACGTTCTGCATGCCGCTCGCGAGCGTGGAGGAGGCGATCGTCTTCGACGAGTCGATGATCCGGACGTTCGAGGGGCGCGAGGTCATGACCCAGCGCGGCGCGACGCTGCCGATCGCGCGGCTCGCGAAGGTGTTCGGCCTCGAGGGATGGCGGCCCGGCGTGTGGGTCAACGACGAGGCGAAGACGCCGAAGCCACCGCCCGTCCGCATCGGCCGGAGCAAGAGCTACGTCGTCATCGCCACCGTCGCCGATCGCCGCGTCGGCTTCGTGGTCGATCGGCTCGTCGGCCAGCAGGACATCGTCATCAAGGCGCTCGGCAAGTCGCTGAAGAACGCCCGCGGCTTCGCCGGCGCGACCGAGCTCGGCGACCAGCGTGTCGGGCTCGTGCTCGATGCCGCGGCGCTCATCGCCGAGGTCCTCGCGAGCACCGGCGAGAACCGCCTGGCGCTCGAGGCGGCGCCCGGCGGGAGAGGAGCGCTCCAGTCATGAACCGTACCCCCGGACCGCCGCCGGTGAAGGCGCTCGCGCCGAGGCGCGCCGAAGGGCGCTCGGCGATGCAGCGCGCCGACGAGCTCGGCAAGCGCGCCGAGTACCTCGCGTTCATGCTCGGCACCGAGGCGTACGCGATCGAGATCGGCAACATCGTCGAGATCCTCAAGCCGCTGCCGATCACCGAGGTGCCGCGCGCGAACCCCGAGGTCGTCGGGGTGATGAGCGTGCGCGGTCGTCTCGTCACGGTGATCGATCTGAAGCGCCGCTTCCGGCTCGCGCCCACGTTCTCGATGGACAAGAAGAGCCGCATCCTCCTCGTGTCGGCGCCGGAGGAGGAGATCGGCCTGCTCGTCGACGAGGTGCTCCAGGTCTATCGCCTCGCCGAGACCGAGATCGAGCCGCCCGCGGTGCTGGGCAGCGAGCAGCAGCCGCACGTGGTCGGCATCGGCCGGCCGCCGGGCGGCGCCGTGCTCCTCTTGCTCGATCTCGCGCCGCTGTTCGTGACGTAGGGAGCGTACGGGAGAACGATCGATGCCGAGGCACCGTCACGATCCTTCGAAGAACCTCGTCGGCTTCCTGGTCGGCGAGGTGATGTACGGCGTGCGCATCGAGGTGGTGCGCGAGATCGTCAACCCGCTCGCGGTGGTCGCGCTCCCGCGTGCGCCGAAGGCGGTGCGCGGCGTCGCCGACTACCGTGGCGTCGTCGTCCCGGTCGTCGATCTCCGCGACCGCTTCGGCCTCCCGCCCGCGCCGATCTCCCGCAAGACCAAGTGGATCGTGCTCGACGTCTCGCCTGCGGGAGGCACCGGCAGCTACGTCGCGCTCGTGGTCGATGCGGTCACCGAGGTGTTCGGCTACGGCGCCGGCGGGATCCGTCCGGCGCCCCCGCTCGGATCGGGCGACGACGTGCGTGGCATCGAGGGCGTCACCACCTTCGGTCCCGAGCCGCGCGAGCGCCTCGTGTTCGTGCTCGACGCGCGCGCGTTCGGCGCGCTCGCGGAGGCCGCGCTCGGGGGCGAGACCTCCTCCGGCCGCGCGTCGGAGACGCTGTGAGCGACAAGCCGCGCGACGTCCGCCAGAGGCTGGCGGATCCGGAGGTCGAGGTCCGTCGCCGCGCGACCCAGGACATCGCGGCGCTGCCGGCGCCCGAGTCGTGCGAGCTGCTCCTCGCCGCCCTCGGTGACGAGGACTGGCGCGTGCGCAAGGAGGCGACGGTGATCGCGCCGCGCGTCGAGCCGCGCACCGCGGTCGTCTTCGCGGTCGCGCGCGCGCTCGCCGAGCGTGACAACATCGGGCTCCGCAACGCCGCGGTCGAGGCGCTGGTGCACATCGGTCCGGACGCGGTGCCGGGCGCGATCGACGCGCTCTCGCGGCTCGACGCCGACGGGCGCAAGCTCGCGGTCGAGGTGCTCGCCGGCGCGCCCACGCTCTCGGGCATGCGCACGCTCGCGAAGGCGGTCGCCGATCCCGACGTGAACGTGGTCGTCGCGGTGGCGGAGGCCCTCGGAAAGGCGAGCCTCGCAGGCGAAGAGGCGCGCGACCTCGCCACGAGCACGCTCACACGCCTGCTCGCGATCGAGCACGCGCCGGTGCGCCTCGCGGCGCTCGAGGCGCTTCGCCAGCTCGAGGCGGAGGTCCCGTGGACCAGCCTCGAGCCGCTCGCGAACGATCCGTTGCTCCGTCGCAACGCGCTCGCCGCGGCGGCCGGGAGCCTCGCGCCGCGGGCGCTGCGTGCGCTCGCGGAGGCGGTCGCCGATCCGAGCGCGTCGCTCGCGCACGAGGCGATCGTCGCGCTCGGGCGATCGCTCGAGGAGGCCTGGGGCGACGACGAACGGCTCGACGTCGCCGCGAAGACGCTCCGCGTGTCGAAGGAGGCGCGCGCGCGCCTCCGTTCGGTGGCGCAGGACGCGTCCGATCCCGTCGCGCGCGGGGCGGCGGTCCTCGCGCTCGGGCTGCTGCGCGATCCCGACGACGTGCCGGTCCTCGCCGACGCGCTCGCCGACGACGCCGTCGCCGATCGCGCCGAGGCCGCGCTCCACCTGTTCGGTCCCGAGGCGATCGAGCCGCTCCTCGTGGCCGGACGCACCGCGGCCCCGTCCCTGCGCGGCGCGACGATCTCGATGCTGCCCGCGCTCGCGCCGTCCGACTCCGAGCCGCTCGCGGCGGTGCGCGAGGCGCTCGCCGATCCGTCGCCGGAGGTCGTCGCACCGGCGCTGAAGAGCCTCGCGATCGTCGGCGGTCCGCTCGATCTCGCGCCCGTTGCCCGCCACGTCGCCAGCCGCGATCCGAAGGTCGCGGGGGTCGCGCAGACGGCGCTCCACGCGATCGCGTCGCGTCATCTCGAGGCCGCGCGCGCGATGGTCGGCGGCGCGGATCCCCACGGCGACGACGCCCGCGTCGTCGCGATCGTGATCGACGCGCTCGCCCGTGCGGGCGCGTCCGAGCGAAGCGACGCCGAGCTGCTCACGAGCGCGCTCACACACCGCGACGGCGTCGTCCGGCGCGCGGCGATCGAGGCGCTCGCGTCGATCGGCGGCGACGAGGCGGCGCAAGCGGTGACGTTCTCGCTCGCGGACGAGGAGAGCGCGGTCGCCCTCGCCGCGATCCGCGCGCTCGGGCGCCTCGGCCGCGCCGAGCAGCTCGCCGCGCTCGCGGCGACGACGAAGGATCCGATGCGCCTCGGCACCGTGCTCCGCGCGCTGCGCGACGCCGATCCCGAGCGCGCCTACGCCGCCGCGCGCCCGCTGCTCCGCTCGCGCGAGCCGTCGATCGCGGCCGCCGCGGTCGAGGTGGTGGGCGGCGTGCCGCTCGAGGGGCGCGTCGAGGCGCTCATGAGCGCCACCGATCACGAGGACCACGAGGTGGTGAAGCTCGCGCTCGCGCAGCTCTCCGCCACCCGGGACGAGCGCGCGATCACCGCGCTCGCCGCGGCGATCGAGCATCCGGCCGACGTGGTGCGCAGGTACGCGGCCGAGCTGCTCGGCGCCGACTGCGGGAGCGAGGCCGAGAGCATCCTGCGGTCGCGCCTCGATCGCGAGCGCAGCCCCGACGTGCGTCGCGCGATCATGGAGGCGCTGAGCGCGCGCCCGCGTGCGTCCGGGGAGCCTTCGTGACGCGGAGGCCCTTTTCGCCCGGCGCCCGCTTCCGCCCGCCGGCGTCGACGTCCGAGCCCCAGCTCCGGGCGGACGAGTACCGCCTCATCCGCGATCTCGTGAGCGAGCGGCTCGGCGTGTGGTTCGGCCCGGAGTCGCGGATGTCGCTCGAGCGGCGCCTGCGCGAGCGCCTCGTGGTGCGCGGCCTCGGATCGTTCGCCGACTACTACCAGCTCCTCAAGTACGCGCCGGCCGCGGCCGAGGAATGGGACGAGGCCTCCGAGCTCCTCACGACGCACGAGACGTACTTCTTCCGCGAGGACTACCAGCTCCGCGCGTTCAAGAACGAGGTGCTCCCGATGGCCGCGAAGCGCCTCGAGGCGCGGAGGAGGCTCCACCTGTGGAGCGCGGGCTGCTCGACGGGAGAGGAGGCGTACACCATCGCGATGCTCGTCCTCGAGTCGCGCCTGTTCGACGGCTGGGACGTGCGGGTGTACGGATCGGACCTGTCGAAGCGCTGCATCGCGGCCGCGCGTCGCGGCGTGTACGGTCCCGCGTCGTTCCGCACGACGGGCGACGAGGCGAAGGAGCGATGGTTCGTCCCGGCGCCGGCCGGGCCCGAGGGCTCGTTCAGCGTGGCCCCGGTCGTCCGCGCGCTCTGCCACTTCGGGCAGATGAACCTGCTCGACGACGAGCGCACCCATCTCGTCGGGCGCTGCGACGTCATCTTCTGCCGCAACGTCGTCATCTACTTCGACGCTCCGGCGCGGCGGCGCGTGATCGAGATGTTCTACGACCGCCTCGTGCCCGGCGGAGTGCTCTTGCTCGGTCACGCCGAGTCGCTGTTGAATGTGTCGACCGCGTTCGAGCTGTTACACTTGCAGGAAGACCTCGTTTACCGAAAGCCGCTCGCATCGAGCGGAACGTCCGCCCGATGAGCAAACCCCCCATCCGCCTCATGGTGGTCGATGACTCCGCCTACAACCGGCGGAACATCGCCGACGTGTTCGCGGGTTATCCCGAGGTCGAGGTGGTGGGGAAGGCCGCCGACGGCGAGGAGGCGCTCCGCCTCGCGACGCTCCTCAAGCCGGACGTGATCACGCTGGACCTCGAGATGCCGCGGATGGACGGGTTCACCTTCCTCCGCATCCTGATGTCGCGGCAGCCGACGCCGGTCATCGTGGTGTCGAGCTACTCGCAGAAGGAGAACGTCTTCAAGGCGCTCGAGCTCGGCGCGCTCGACTTCGTCGCCAAGCCCACCGCGCAGATCTCGCCCGACGCGCAGGACCTCCGCGACCAGATCCTCGAGAAGGTGCTGCTCGTCCGCCAGCTCCGGTCGACGTTCCAGCCCCCGGTCTCGCGCCGCAGCCCGAACAGCATCCCGTACCCGCCCGACAGCCGCGCGTCGTACCCGGACTCGACGTCGATGCGCGCCGCGCAGGCCTACGCCCCGCCGAAGCACGTCGTCGCGATCGCGAGCTCGACGGGCGGCCCGAGCGCGCTGCTCGAGATCTTCGCGAAGGTGCCGCGCACGAGCACCGCGGGCATCGTCGTCGCGCAGCACATGCCCGACAAGTTCACGCGCACGTTCGCCGAGCGCCTCGATCGCAAGGGCGTCGTGCGCACCAGCGAGGCGCAGGACGGCGATCGCCTCGGCAAGCTCACCGGCTTCGTCTGCCCCGGCAGGCAATGCATGGAGGTCGTGCAGAACGGCGTCGAGCTGCGCATCGTCGTCGGCGCGCCCCGCCCCGACGACCGCTACGTCCCGAGCGCCGATCGCCTCCTCAAGAGCGTCGCGCAGGCGGCGGGATCACGTGCCATCGGCGTCATCCTCACCGGCATGGGCGACGACGGCGTCGAGGGCGCGCGCGCGATCAAGCAGGCGGGCGGCATGGTCGTCGCCGAGTCCCAGGACACCGCGGTCGTCTACGGCATGCCCGGCGCCGCCGTGCGCGCCGGCCTCCCGGACAAGGTCCTCCCGCTGCCGCAGATCGCCGAGCTGATCGCGCAGCTCTCCTGAGTTTCGTCCCGTTCGGGATAGTGGTACCCAGGGGACGTGACCTCGTTCTCCACGCTCGACGTCGGCGACTGGGCGGGCGTGCTCGACACGCTCCGTGCGCAGGTCCGCGGCTGCCCGACCCTCGAGGCCGCCGCGCAGTGCGTCGCGCGCGGCCTCCACGAGCGCTTCCGCGAGTCGGCCGCGCTGGTTCGCGTCTACGCGATGGTGAAGCACGCCGAGGCTCCGCCGGAGGTGCGCGCGTTCGTCGAGGCCCTCGCCGGAGCGAGCGACGAGCGCGCGCGCATCGCCGACGTGACGCCGGTGCTGGCGCTCCTCGGGACGCACGGCGCGGAGGAGACCTGGTGCGACCGCCGCCGCTCGAAGGGCCACAAGGGGATCCCGCTCCTCTCGGGCGCGTTCGTCGACGCCATCCCCATGCTCGCGCGCCTGCTCCGCGAGCTCGGGATCGATCTCTCGTGGCTCGACGAGGCGCCCGAGATCGCGACGCGGCGTCTCCTCGGCGGCTTCAACGGCGTCTTCTATGTGCAAGATGCAACCAGTGCGCGCGACGCGCTCGGCCGGCGCATCATCCCGGCGACCGACTTCGTGCGCGAGCAGAGCGTCAAGACGGTGTTCGGGACCGGCGGCTTCTATCCCGACGGCACGCTCGTCGTGTGCATCGTGTTCACCCGCGAGTCGCTCCCGCGGTCGTCCGTCGAGCGCCTCGCCTCGCTCGTCAGCATGCTGAAGGGCGAGACGTTCGGCGTCGTGCGCGAGCGGAAGATCTTCGGCTGAGTCCCGGCCGCGCGATCACTTCCTGGGCGTCCACGTGATGAGGAACCGGCAGGCGTCCGAGTCGCGCAGGCACGACGTGCGGCTCACCTTCACGTCCTTGCACCCCATCCGTTCGTGGAAGAGGGTGAGCGACCAGATCGACATCTCGCAGAGCAGCGGATGGTGGCCGTTCCAGTCTTTCACCAGCTGCTCGGCGCGCCCCGGCCCGAGCACGCGGCCCTCGACCTCGCCGGTGTCGTAGTAGCTCGACCAGATCTTCTGCGCGTACCTCGCATGCCGCTCCGGCGTCACGAGCGTGTTGAACAGCACGCGGTAGACGCCGGTGAGCGTCACGTCGAGCGCGAACGTGATCCCACCCCGCAAGAGCGCGGTCCGCTCGTCGGGGCCGAGCCCCCAGGTGATGTGCTCGAGCAGCCCCGTGACGATCGACACCGGGTACCAGGATCCGGCGAGGAGCCCGAAGCACTCGCGCTCCGGATCGAGCTGCGCGCGCAGCGGCTCGGCCAGGCTCTTCCACGCGGCGAGCGTCGCCTCGTGCCCGTACGTCTGCTCGTACCAGCGTACGAACTCGCGGAATGCGATCCCTTTGACGCGCGGATCCGGCACCGACCCCCAGTATGACAGGTGTGCTAGGCTCGCGCGCGACATGACTTCACGCGACGCCGAGCTGAACGAGCAGAGCTTCAGCAACCTGTTCCCCAATTTCAGCCCCTGGGGCGGCTTTGCCCGCAT
>JBDHVD010000160.1:0-16458 GCA_039809525.1 Labilithrix sp.
TTCACCGCAGAAGCGTCGATGCCCGATTTGCGCAATTTCGCGTGTTTGCCGCGCCACCCTTCACTGCGCAATCGTCCGCGACTTCACCGCAGAAGCGTGCGCGATCTTCACCGCAGAACCCTGCGCGAGCTTCTCCACGAAAGCCACGCGGCGTCTCTGGAGAAAGGCGCGTGCCAGCTTCTCCGCAGAAGCGTGCGCGAGCTTCTCCACGAAAGCCAAGCGGCTCTCTGGAGAGGGCACGCCCCATGTTGCGGATGCCGGTTCGCAGCCTCATGGGGCCACCTGATGGCGTTTTTCGCGGGCTCATGGGGCCACCCCTTTCGCAGCATCATGGGGCCACCGGCGAGGGAGGCTTGAGGCAGGTTTCGCAGCCTCATGGGGCCAGCCCAGACCCGTTTTTCGCAGGGTCATGGGGCCACCCGGCGCGAGCGACCTGAAGTGATCGAGATTCGTCCTGACGACGACGCCGGTCGCCGTCTGGAGGGATCGATGGCCTTCAGGGAGATACCCATGATCGATGTGAAGGAAGTGTTGCGCCGCTGGTCGGCGGGGCACAGCGACAGGAAGATCGCTCGCGAGGCGGGCGTCGATCGTAAGACAGCCGCGCGGTACACCGCGGTCGCCGCGAGCCTCTTCGAGCGAGGGCGCGAGCTCACGGAGGAGGAGATCCACGAGGTCGCGCAGCGTGTGCAGGCGCGTCCGCTGCCACCGACGAGCCTGGAATGGAACGAAGTCGCGCAGCACCGCGAGCGCATCGAGCAATGGCTCGCCGGCGGTCCCGACGCGCGACCGCTTCGGCTCACGAAGATTCACACGCTACTCGTGCGGGATCACGCGTTGCGTGCGAGCTACGACACGCTCTGGCGCTACGCGCATGAGGAGCTCGCGTGGCGCGAGAAACCGTCGACGGTGCGCGTCGATGATCCGCCGCCCGGCCAGGAGGCGCAGATCGACTTCGGCGAGATGGGGCGTCATCGTCGACGACGAGACCGGCCGGCGCCGCAAGCTCTGGGTGCTCGTCGTCACGCTCGTGCACAGCCGCTACCAGTTCGTTTGGCCGACGTTCAGGCAGACGACCGAGGCGGTCTGCGAGGCGCTCGACCGTGCGTGGATGTTCTTCGGTGGCGTCATCCAGACGCTCGTGCCCGACAACACCAAGGCGATGATCCTCGATGCCGACGCGCTCTCGCCGACGCTCGTGCCGGCGTTCCTCGACTACGCGCAGGCGCGCGGCATCTTCGTCGACCCCGCGCGCGTCCGCTCGCCGAAGGACAAGCCTCGCGTCGAGAATCAGGTCGCGTTCGTTCGCGAGAGCTGGTTCGACGGGGAAACGTTCTCGAGCCTCGCGCAGGCACGCGAGAGCGCCGAGCACTGGTGCCGCGAGATCGCCGGCACGCGTGTGCACGGCACGACGCGGCTCGTCCCTCGCGACGTCTTCGAGTCGATCGAGCGGCCGACGATGAAGCCAGCGCCGGACGCGATCTACGACGTCCCTGTCTGGATCGAGAAGGCGAAGGTGCACCCCGATCATCACATCCAGGTCGCCCAGGCGCTCTACTCGGTGCCGACTCGCTACTTGCGGCAGCACGTGCGCGTGCGCGCCGACCGCAAGCTCGTGAAGATCTACTTCGGCACCGAGCTGATCAAGGTGCACGAGCGCAAGGCACCGGGCGGCCGATCGACGGATCCCAAGGACTATCCGGCCGAGAAGAGCGTGTACGCGCTCCGCGACGTCGACACGCTCCGCGCGAAGGCGCGCGAGAAGGGCACGCACGTCGGCATCTACGCCGAGCGTCTCCTCGACGGCCCGCTGCCGTGGACGAGGATGCGCCAGGCGTACGCGCTGCTCGCGCTCTGCGAGAAGTACGGCGACGGTCGCGTCGAGGCGATGTGCCAGAGCGCGCTCGCGTTCGATCTCGTCAACGTCTCAAAGGTCGCTGCGATGCTCAAGTCGGCGGCGAAGGCGCCGCGTCCGTCGTCGGGCGCGAAGGTCGTGGAGCTTCCGCTGCCGCGCTTCGTGCGTCCTGCCGATCAGTTCGAGACGCGCGCCGCCGAAGCGAAGAGCGACAAGGAGGGCGTGTGATGGCTGCTGCAACGCCCACGCTCAGTCCCGAGCTCGTCGACGCGCTCAAGCGCCTCAAGCTCGGTCGCATGGCCGCGACGCTCCCCGACCGCCTCGTCCTCGCCGAGAAGCAGGAGATGGCGTTCGAAGACCTTCTCGTCATGATCCTCACCGACGAGATCGCGCGCCGCGACAACGCCGCCGCCGACAACCGCGCCAACGACGCCGGGCTCGATCCTGCGATGCGCCTCGAGCTCTGGGACAAGACGTCGAAGGTCTCGTTCGACAAGAAGGTGCTCAACGAGCTCGTGAGCCTTCGCTTCCTCGAGACGCATCGTCACGTCTGCATCCTTGGCCCCGTCGGCGTCGGCAAGACGTTCCTCGCGAGCGCGCTCGGCCACATCGCGTGCCGCCACGGATACAACGTGAGGTTCGCGCGTGCCGACGAGACGCTGAAGCGTCTCCGTCAGAGTCGCTTCGACAACTCGCGCGACGCCGAGATGCTCGCGCTCACCACCGTCGATCTCCTCATCCTCGACGACTTCGCGCTCGAGCCGATGACGAAGGAGGAGAGCAAGGACGTCTACCAACTCTTCCTCGAGCGCACCGGCCGCGGATCCATGATCGTCACCTCCAACCGCGACACCGCCGAGTGGCTCGCGATGTTCGACGACGTTCTCCTCGCGCAGAGCGCGGTCGATCGCTTCCGCAACTCCGCCTACGACTTCGTCGTCGAAGGAGAGTCGTATCGATCGCGGCTCAAGCCGAAGATCGAGGACGCCGATCCCCCGCCGTCGCCGCCAGCGATGAAGCGGCCGACCCTGCGACGTCGCTCGAAGCGACGACGCTGATCCCCACCTGGCCCCATGACCCTGCGAAAATCGCATCCGACGCCACGCTGAGGGAGTCGCTCGCGCCCTGTGGACGTCGCGACCGATCCGAGGCAGGCTCCGACGCGGTTGTTCGCTCCGTCTCCCTGGCCCCATGACCCTGCGAAGGGGTGGCCCCATGACCCTGCGAACTGGCAGCGGAATCGCGCGTCGGCTTCACCGCAGAAGCGTGCGCGAGCTTCTCCACGAAAGCCAAGCGGCTCTCTGGAGAAGGGCGGTCGCGGGATCGCGCGCCAGCTTCACCGCGGAAGCGTGCGCGAGTTTCTCCACGGAAGCCACGCGGCTTCTCTGCAGAAGGGGCGCGTGCCCTGTTGCGGGATCGTGCGTCGGCTTCACCGCAGAAGCGTGCGCGCGGTTCACCGCGCAAGCCTGCGCGCGGTTCACCGCAGAAGGGGGCGAGCCTCCTGACATGCAGCCGCGGCGGGGTGGCTTCACCGCAGAAGCGGGCGCGGGTTGAGCGCTGAAGCGTCGCGATCGGATGTGAGGCATTCCGCGGAGTTGGCGATGCATCCTTCTTCGCAGAAACGTGCGGGGCCGAGCGCGACACCCGGCCGGGCGTCCAGATCGGGCGCGCGGCGGCGGCACCTGCCGCGTCACTCGGCGCCGTGCGCGGGCGCGGGCGGCGCGGGGGGAGCGGCCGCGGGCTTGAAGATCTTCGATCGGACGCGATCGGCGACGACGTAGAACGCGGGCACGACGACGAGCGAGAGGACGGTCGAGACCGCGAGGCCGCCGAGCACCGCGGCGGCCATCGGGCTGCGCGTCTCGGTGCCCGGTCCGAGCCCGAGGATCGGCGGCACTGCCGCCATCATCGTCGCGACGGTGGTCATGAGGATGGGGCGGAGGCGGAGGGGGCCGGCGCGCGAGGCGGCCTCGAGCGCGCCCGCGCCCTCGTGCTCGCGGATGTGGTTCGCGTACTCGACGAGGAGGATCGAGTTCTTCTTCACGATCCCCATGAGGAGGAGGAGGCCGATCATCGAGAACAGGTTGAGGGACTTGCCCGAGAGCACGAGCCCGATCACCGCGCCCGCGACCGCGAGCGGCATGATCGTGAGCACGGTGACGGGATGGAGGAACGAGTTGAACTGGCTCGCCAGGACCATGTACGCGACGAGGATCCCGATGAGCAGCGCGAACACGAGGCCGCTGGTCGTCTCCTCGAGCTGCGAGGCCTGTCCGCCGGCGACGACGCGGTAGCCGATGGGGAGGTCCTTCGCCAGCTCGGAGACCTTCGCCATCGCCTCGGCCTGGGAGTGGCCGGGCGCGACGTTCGCGGTGATCGAGATCGCGCGCTCGCGATCGAGCCGGCTGATCGTCTGGAGCACCGGCGTCTCCTTCACCGTCGAGAGCATGGTGAGGGGGACGAGCTGGCCGTTCGCCGCGCGGAAGCGGATGAGCGAGAGGTCCTCGGGGCGGGTGCGCTGGTCCTTGAGCAGGCGCATGCGGATGTCGACGCGCCGGCCGGCGGTGGAGAACTTGCCGACGATGTTGCCGCCGACGAGCGCGCTGACGGTGGTGCCGAGGTCGCTGATCGACACGCCGAGCTCGGTCGCGCGTCGGCGGTCGGGGATCACCTGGAGCTCCTGGGCGCCGACCTGGTAGTCGCTGTTCAGGTCGGTGACGAGGCCGCTCGCCTCGAGCTCGGCCTTGAGCTTGTTCGTGCTCGCGACGAGGTCGTCCCAGTTCGCGCCGCGCACGGTGAAGTCGACGGGCGACGAGCGGGTCGAGCCGAATCCCTGCTGTGACGGATCCTGGATCGACGCGCGGATGCCGGCGATCCCCTGCAGCTCCTTGCGGAGGGCGGCGGAGAGCTGCGCGGCGCTCATCTTGCGCTCGTTCGGCGGGACGAGCGTCAGCGTGAACTGGCCCGACGAGCCGCTGAGGTTCATCAGCATGCGCGCGACCTCGGGGTGCGCGGAGATCTTCTGCTCCGCCTTCGCGATGAGGGGCTGCGCGGCGGCAGGGGTGGTGCCGGCTTCGGTCTGGATGCGAACGTTGAGGCGGCTCTGGTCCTGCGAGGGGATGAACTCCGTCGGGATCAGCTTCACCAGCGAGAAGCACGCGGCGAGGAGCACCACGGAGCCGCAGAGCACCTTGAACGGATGGCGGAGCGCGATCCTCAGGACGCGCGCGTACGCCCTCTCGAGCGCGCCGAAGCCGCGATCGGCGAGCCGGCCGAGGGCGCCGCGATCCTCGCGCGAGGCCTTGAGCATCTGCGCGCAGCGCGCGGGGGCGAGCGTGATCGCCTCGAGGTACGAGAGCATCACGGCGACCGAGAGAGTGACGCCGAACTGGAAGAAGAACTTCCCGATGACGCCGTTCATGAAGATGACGGGGAGGAAGATCGCGATGACCGCGAGGGTCGCGGCGAGGGCGGCGAAGGTGATCTCCTTCGTGCCCTCGGAGGCCGCGAGGACCTTGTTCTTCCCCATCTCCGCGTGGCGGTAGATGTTCTCCATCACCATGACCGCGTCGTCGACGACGAGGCCGACGGCGAGCGACAGGCCGAGCAGGGTGAACGTGTTGAGGGTGAAGCCGCAGAAGTAGACGACCGCCACGGTGCCGAGCAGCGACATCGGGATGGCGAGGACGACGTTCGCGGTGCTCGACAGCGATCCGAGGAACAACCAGCACACGAGCGCGGTGAGGACGACCGCCATCACGAGCTCGAGCTCGAGCTCGTGCACGGACTCCTCGATGAAGACCGTCGAGTCGAACAGGACCTCGACCTTCATGCCCTCGGGGAGCGTCTGGTTGATCTCGGCGACCTTCGCGCGGACGGCCGAGGCGACGGCGACCGCGTTCGTGCCGCGCTGCTTGAGCACGCCGAGGGTCTGCAGCGGGATCCCGTCGACGCGGGCGATCGACGTGGCGTCCTCGAAGCCGTCCTCCACCAGCGCGACGTCCTCGAGGTACACCGGCGTCGGCTTCGTGCGCCGCACGACGATCTTGCGGAAGGAGTCGATGTCGAGCGCCTCGCCGAGCAGGCGGATGTCGAGCGTCTTGCTCCCGGTGTCGAGCTGTCCGCCCGGGACCTCGACGTGCTCGCTGCGGATGGCGCCGATCACGTCGGAGGCGACGACGCCCTTCTCCGCGAGCTTGCTCGCGTCGAGCCAGATGCGGACGTTCCGGGCGATGTAGCCGCTCAGGGTGATCTGGCCGACGCCCGAGACGGTCTGCAGCTTCTCCTGCACCTGGTAGCGCGCGACGTCCGCGAGCATCTGGCGCGAGAACGGACCGGAGACGCCGATCTGGAGGATGGGCTGGTCGTCGGGGTTCGACTTCGAGACCGTGGCCGCGGGCACGTCCTTCGGCAGCTGGCGCTGCACCGAGGCGACGCGCGCCTGGATGTCCTGGAGCGCGAGATCGACGTCGCGCGACATGTCGAACGTGACGGTGATGCGGCCGTTGCCCGAGCGCGCCTGGGAGCTGATCTGCTTGACGCCCTCGACCTGCGAGACCGCCTGCTCGATCGGCTCGACGATCTCGCGCTCGACCGCGGGCGGCGAGGCACCGGGCCAGGAGACCGACACCGAGATGTTCGGGTAGTCGACGTCCGGGAACTGGCTGATGCCGATCCGCGAGAGCGCGACGATGCCGAACAGCATCGTGCACGCCATCAGCATCCAGGCGAAGACCGGGTTCTTGATGGAGACGTCGGTGACGTTCACTCCGCCGCCTTCCGCCTCCGGCCGCCGTCGCCGCCGCGAAAGCCGCCGTCGCCGCGCATGCCCGGCGCGCCGCCCTCGGGCGTCTCGTCGGCGAGCGGAGGTGCGCCCGCGTCCATCGACGTGAGGCGCGTCGCGCGCACGCGTGCGCCCGGCGTGAGCGCCTCGGCGCCGCGGACGACGATCCAGTCGCCGGGCGCGACGCCGTTCTTCACCTCGACCCAGCCGTCCTTCGTGCTCATGCCGAGGGTGAGCGTCCGCTCCTCGACGGCCTCGCCGTTCAGCACGTAGGCGACGTAGCCGTGGTCGGTCGCGCGCGTCGCGGTGCGGGGGATGACCGGCGCGTCACGCGTCGCGCCGACGTCGATCGCCACGTCGCAGAACGAGCCGGGGCGGAGCCAGTACTTGTGCTCGCTCGCGTCGACCTGCGCGGTGACGCCGACCATGTGCGTCGTCGGATCGGCGGCGCCGGCGGTGAGCGTGATCTTGGCGGTGAACTCGCGCTGCGTCTCGCGCATCGTGAACTTCACCGGCATCCCCGGCTTCAGACGCGGCGCCTCGAGCGGCTCGACCTGGAAGCGGAGGAGCATCGGATCGTCGCGGAGGAGCGTCGCCATGACGTATCCCGCCTGGACGTACTGCCCGGTCTCGACGGTGCGCGTCTGGATGGTGCCCTCGATCGGCGCGCGCACGAACGAGTCGCGGAGGTTCAGCTCGGCGACCTTGAGGTTCTCCGCGGCGACGGCGGTATCGGCCTTCGCGGTGAGGCTCTTCGTGCGATAGCTCTCGAGCTCCTCGCCGGGGATGAGGCCCGGGTGCTTGTCCATCGCTCCTTCGCGGCGACTGACCTGACCCTCCACGTCCTTCTGCGCGGCCTGCGCCTTCTCGAGCGCGGCCTTCGCGCTGTTCACCGTGAGACGGAAGCGCTCGGAGTCGATGACCACCAGCGCGTCGCCCTTCTTCACCGTCTGGCCCTCGCTGAACGCGACGCGGTCGACGACGCCCGCGACGCGCGAGGTGACCTGGACGCGCTCGAACGCCTCGATGGTGCCCGGAGCGGTGACGACGTAATCGAGCTTCTGCGCCTTCACCTCGAGGGCGTCGACGGCGAACGACAGCCCGCCCTCGCCGCGCATGCCTCTTCCGCCGCGGCCTCCGGTGTCGGAGGACGCCGAGGCCTGATCGCGCTTGCACGCGGCCAGCGGGACGAGCGGCAGCGCCGCGAAGCAGAAGACGAGGAGCGCGCGCTTCATTCGTTCCCTCTCGTCATTCGTCGACCGGCCCGTAGCCGAGCGCGAAGCGGAGCTCGAGGTACGCCTGTTCCATCGTGAGCTTCGCGGAGGCTCGGCTCACCTCCGCATCGAAGCGCCTCGCATTCGCGTCCGTGAGCTCGATGGCGCGCGCCAGTCCCTGCCGGTAGAGGATCTCCGTCTCGTCGACGCTCTTCTGCGCCGCCGCGACCGCGTCCTCCGTGACCTTGTAGGCCTCGCGCGCGGCGCGCAGCGTCGCGAGCGCGCTCTGCACGTCGGCCTCGACCGATCGGCGGAGCAGCCGCTCGTCGAGCGACTGGCTCTCCGCCTGCGCGAGGCGCGAGCGCCGGTCGGCGTAGCGGAAGCCCGCGTCGAAGAGCTGCCACTGGAGGTTGAACGTGAGGCTCTCCTCGTGCGAGCGCTCGGTGAGCTGCGGGTTCGGGATCACGCGCATCGATCCCTGCGCATTGAGCGACGGGATCAGGCGGTAGTAGGGCTCGCGCGCCCCCGCCTGGAGCGCCTCGGTGCGCTCGTGGGACGCGCGCACGTCGGGCCGCCGATCGAGCGCGGCGTCGAGCTGCTGGCGCGACGCGGCCTCGACCGCCTCCGCCTGCTTCGTCGTTCGATCGGGCGGGGCGAGCGTGCCCGCCACGCGCACGCCGCAGAGGAACCCGAGGCCGATGCGTGCGCGCTCGGCGCTGCCCTTCGCCGTCGCCACCTCGCGGGCCGCGTTCGCCACCTCCAGCGACGCGCGCGTCGCGTCGTTCGTGCTCGCGAGCCCGGCGGCTGCGCGCGCCTCCGCGTTCTGCAGGTTCTCCTTCGCGCGATCGAGGCGGCGTACGGCGGCCTCGGCGACGCGCTCGGAGGCGATCGTCTGGAGGAACGAGCGCGCGGTCTCGAACGCGAGCTGCCGCCGGTCCTGCACCGACGACCACTTCTCGGACTCGAGCTGATGGCTCTGCTGGCTGTAGAGCGGGAACGCGCTCGGGTTCACGATCGGCTGCGTCAGGGTGACGGTGCCCGCGCTCGACGTGCTCCGCCCCGTGCGGTCCTCCTGGAAGCGGAACTGCTGCGAGGCGCCGGCGGTGAGCGTCGGGAGGAACGCGCCGCGCGCGCGCTCGAGCTGCCCCTCCGCCTGCTCGACACGGAGCGGCGCCTTCTTCGCGCGCTCGTTGTTGGCCAGCGCCAGCCGCACCGCGTCCTCGACGCGAAGCGACGCGCCCGTCTCCTGGGCTCGCTCCTGCGCTCGCGCGGCGCCGGGCGCCAGCAGCAGCGCGATGGCCGCCGTCCAGGTCAGGCTTCTCATCGACGCGCGACATGGTCCCGCGCCGGCCGGGCCAGGATCAAGGCCCGCTCGTCCGTCGGATGTTAGGGAATGTGTTTGTGGAGCGAGGCCCAGAGATCCTCGGCGGCGATCCGAGGCGTTCCGGCCCGAGCCTGCTCGGCGGCGTGCACGAGCTCCACCATGCGCGCATTGAGCGGCGCGTGCGTCCCCGATGCCTTCGCGAGACGGACGATCTCGCCGTTCAGATGATCGACCTCCGTCGGGCGGCCGCGCGTCAGGTCCTCCCACATCGACGAGCGCGCCTCGGGATCGATCGCGAGCTGCATCCGCGCGACGACGCGGAGGATCGGGCCGGGCAGCCGGAGGACGAGCGGGAACGCCTGGGCGGGGAGGGGACCGAGGCGCGCGGGGCGGATGCCCGCCGCCTTCAGCACCGCGAGGGCCTCGCTCATGAGCGCCGCGAGGATCCGCCGGTACCCCGGCTCGAAGAGCAGCGCGCGCGTGGGCGCGTCGGTGAGCGCGCTCACCGCGTTGTTCAGGTTCATGATCAGCTTCGCCCACTGCTTGCCGCGGATGTCGCCCGCGACCTCCACCTCGAAGCCGGCCGACGCGAGCGCGCGCGCGAGCGGCCCGAGGCGCGCGTCCTCGGAGGCCTCGACGACGAGCGGCCCGGTGGTCGCGCGCCGGAAGACGCCCTCGCCCTTCGAGACCACGTTGAAGCCGACGATCCCGCCGAGCACCGGATGAGCCGAGAGGCGCTCGCGGAGCACGTCCGCGTTGCGCACGCCGTTCTGCAGGCTCACGACGAGGATCCGACGATCGGGCGGGAGCACGCGCGCGAGCTCGTCGCCGGCGTCGGCGGTCTGCCCGCTCTTCACGCATACGAGCACGACGTCGCGATCGGCGAGCGCGCTCGCGTCGAGCACGCACGGCACCTCGCCGGGAGCGACCGAGAGCCTCGTGCCGTCCTGGGCGGCGCCGTCGATCGCGATCACGCCGTAGCGATCGATCTCGTCCTTCACGCGCGGTCGGGTGACGAGCACGACGTCGTGCCCCTTCGCCGCGAGCCGGCCGCCGACGTAGCATCCGATCGACCCCGCTCCGAAGACCCCGATCTTCATCCACGGGCGAGCGTACGCCATCGGCGCCGCGCGAGGACGAGCCCCACGAGCGCGAGCGGCCATGCGCCCGTCGCGCGGGTGCCCACCCCGAGCGAGCAGCCCGCCTCGACCGGCGGCGGCGGCGCGAGCGTCGCGGTCGCCTCGGGCGGCGGGTAGAGCATGCACACCGCCTCGATGTCGTCGTCCGAGAGATGCGCCTCGCCGCACTGACTGCCGTCCTGGCAGTAGCGCGGGCCCATGATCGATCCCGGGACGTTGCTGTGGGCGAGGCCGATGTAGTGGCCGATCTCGTGCGTGAGCACCGTCTCGAGATCGATGCCGTCGTCCTTCGGGCCGAGGGCGAACCGCGCCTCGGCGGTGTTGACCTCGATGTCCGCGTACTCGATGAAGCCGGTCAGCTTGCCGTAGCGCTGGTTGGTGAGCGCGAGCGACTCGTCGCCGTCGTCATGGCCCCAGCTGTCGTCGCGGAAGTGGATGGTGAACGGCTCACCCTCGCGCCGCGAGTCCACGCGCTCGATGAACGAGAGGGACGTGCGGACGCCGTCGCACTCCACGCTCGTCCAGTTGGCGAACGCCTTGCGGACGATCTCGCGCGCCGCCTTCTCGTCCATCTTCTCGGTGCCCGCGGCGCTGAAGCGGTAGGCGATCGGCAGCGAGCGCCAGCGGAGGCCGGCGCCCGTGCGGATGCATCCTTCTTCGTTGCGCTCGCAGACGTCGCCCTTCTTCGGATCGCACGTCGTCGCGCGGCAGAACGCGCTCGCGTCCAGCGAGAAGAAGAACGCGAGCGCGCCGATCACCAACGCGAGCACGCGCTGCGCGATCGGCGCCATCGGTCAGTAGCCCTCGCCGAAGCCGCCCGGGTCCATGCCCTCGCCGCCCATGCCGCCCATGCCGTCGTCGTACGAGACGCCGCCGTTCATCGGATCCATGCCGATGTCGCCGTACTGGCCCTCGCACGACTGGCAGTCTTGCTGGCCGAAGGGATCACCCTGGCCGTACGGATCCTGTCCATACGGATCCTGGCCCTGCCCCATGCCGTAGGGATCGTTCGGATCACCCTGGCCGTTGCCGTAGGGATCGTTCGGATCCTGGCCCTGGCCGTTGCCGTAGGGATCGTTCGGGTCCTGACCCTGCCCCTGGCCCGTGCCGTACGGATCGTTCGGGTCCTGGCCCTGGCCCATGCCGCCGTAGGGATCGTACGGATCCGTTCCGCCGACCTGACCCGGGTCCTGACACGTGCCGGCGGAGGACGCGGCGCCCTGCGAGGCGAGCGCGCACTGGAGGAGCTGCCCCATGTCGGGGGCGCCGCCGTTGCCGAGGCCACCCGCGCCGCCGAGGCACTGGAGGGCGCCCATGAGCATGCTCATCAGATCGTTGCCGCAGCTCTGACCGAGCGTGCCGAACGGATCCTGCAGCGGGGCGTTGGGGTCGTTCGGATCGATCCCCAGCGGCGGCTGCGCCGGAGGCACGTACGTGATCTTGCCCGACCTCGCGAGCGCCGCGCGGACGGACATCATGTCGGCGATCGCGCGATGGAACAGGCGGAGCGTCTTCTCCGTCGCCTTGCGGTTCGCCGCCGTCTTGCCGCCGAAGACGTGACGTCCCGCGAAGAAGCTGCCGTCGAGCATGCGCGCGCGCATGACGTTCTGCTTGCCGTCCTTCACGAACGCGACCGACGCGCCCTGCACCGACTTGCCGTTCTTGTCGTAGCCGCTGAGGACGAAGTCGGTGCGGCCCCGGTACACGCGCCACTCGACGATGCCGAGCGTCTTGGTGGTCTCCGCGGACGCCTTCGTCTTGAAGAGCGCACGCGGCGCGAGCAGCTTCGACTGCGAGGACTGCTGCGGCTCGCGCATCGGCTCCGCCGAGCATCCGGCCACCGCCGTGATCGCCGCGAGCACCGCGCCCGAGAGGAATCGAAGGGAGAGCGACATGTTCCGTGACCTCCTGCCGTTCCCTTCTGCATCGGCCGTACCGTCGCGAACGGCGGGAAATCACCGGGGATCCGCGCCTTGCCGGGGGACGACGTGCGTCGCGCGTCGATCCGGGCACCGGGCCCCGGCGGACCCGGATCATCCCTGTTTGCTACCGTTCGCTCGATGGCGCGAGCATGGGTCGTGGGCCTGTCCTCTTTCCTCGGGGGCGTCCTCGTCACGAGCGGCGCGTGGACGGCGTTCCCGCCGCGTCCCTCGCCGCCGGTGACGAAGGACGACGCCGGCGCGGCGGCGCCGGAGGACGACGACGAGCTCCGCAAGGCGAACGCGAACCTCACCGACTCGCTCCACGCGTGCGACCGGCAGCTCGCCGAGCTCCGCGAGCGCGAAGGACGTCCGGCCCCGACCGCGTCGGCCGTGGAGCCCGCCGCGGATCGTGATCAGGGCCGGCGAGGACGGCGTCGCGAGCGCGGCGAGCCGACGAAGGAGGACTGGGAGCGCATGGCCCAGCTCGGCGTCGTGCGCGTGCGCATCCCGTGCATCCGCGACACGCCGTGGAAGCCGACCGAGCGCGTCGTCGATCGGCTCGGCCTCGCGCCCCAGGACACGAAGGCGATCGAAGAGGCGTACGCCGCGTCGAACAAGCGCGTGCTCGATCGGATCAAGCCGCTCTGCGCGAAGGTGCTCGGCAGCGGCGAGGTCGCGGACAAGGTCGGCGCCACCGCGTGCATCGATGCGATCCAGAACAGCGCGAAGCGATCCGATCCGAAGGCGGCGAAGGACGCCTTGTCGCGCGCCGCCGAGGTCCAGGCGGGAAAGCGTCAGGCCGCAGCGGCCGACGCCCAGCCGCTCGAGCAGCTGGCGAACGTCCTCGCGGCAGAGGGCCGCGCCTTCGAGAGCGACCTCGCCCAGAAGCTCGGTCCGGAGGACGCGAAGCGCATCGCGAGCGATCCGGCGCTGTGCTCCGAGCGGCGTGTCCTCCGAACGAGCGACGAGCCCGTCGATCTCCGGCCCGACCGCTGATCCGCACGCCGCGGCATGGTGACCACTGCGGTGACCAGACCGCTGACGCCCGCGTCGGCATACTCCCTGGGGAGGGTGCGCAATCTCGCGGAGCGCGTTATCCCAGTTGATGCCGGGGGGGCACGATGGAATCCGTGCGTCTTCACATCTCCACGCGCCAAGCTCGACTCGGTGAGCACAGTTTCTTCCGCGGGCTCGAACGTCGCCGTTCGGCGGCCGACGTCGTCGCGCTCGCGCCTGCGTTCGCGTTCTGGTGCCGCGCGCTCCGCGATGTGCTGGAGGCCTGCGCGGCGCGACGCTGCTCGGCCGACGGCGCCGATCACGAGGACGGCTATTTCGCGGACGTCGAGCGCCTGATGGCGAACCGCCTGCCGACGTGCCTCGTCGCGGGCGACGCCCATCCGCTCGCGCGCGAGGCGAGCTACCAGCTCCTCTACGAAGTGCTCGCCTCCGATACCGAGTACATGCGCCTCGTGCTGCTCGGCGCCCTCCAGGCGACGCGCGAGCTGTTCTTCCGTCGCGTCGCGCCGCTCGCCGCTTCGCTGTCCGACGACGAGCGGCAGCTCGCGTTCGAGCAGTACATGGACGCCGTCCCGGCGGAGCTGGACGCGCTCGCCCTCGCGCCCGAGGACGAGCCGGAGGCGATCGCGCTCGTCGATCGCGTGTTCAACGCGTTCGATCGGATGTTCGACGGCTTCTGCGCGATGGTCGCCTGAAGGCGATCACAGGTCCAACCCGACCTCGCGCGCGCACATCGTGCCCGCGATGCGGTTGCCGTTCTGCACGACGTCGAGCGGACAGTCCTTCGCCTCGTACGGCTCGGCCGGATCGTAGACCGTGCCGGTGACGGTGATCGCCGCGCTCTTCATCAACAGAGCGGTGGTCGACGTGGGCTGCACCGCCATCGTCCCTTGCTGCTCGAGCGTCCCGCTGATCGTCGTCGAGTAGTTGTCCTTCGCGTCGTCGTCCTTCTGCAGGTACGCGCAGCGATCGAAGACGTACGTGAGCTTCACGTCGGTCGATCCCTGGAGCGCGTTGGACGTGGCCGTCCCGGAGATCCGCGCCGAGCCTCCGCGGATGCAGGGCGCCGTGACGTCGTACGTGCCCACCGGCTTCCCCTGGAGGGTGATGTTGAACGCGAGCTTCGCCGTCTCGCGGAGCGCGCGGAGCGCGATCGCGTCCTTGCACTCCTGATCGCACGGAGGCGGCGCGGCCGGCGTCGGTCCGTCTCCACACGCGCATCCGAGCGCCACGACGACGGAGAGGAAGAGCGAGCGACGGGACATCAGAACCCTCCTTCTACACCCACGCTCGGGATGGTGATCGGGCCGACCGTCTGGGCGGTACAGCCCTGGAGCGTGCACTGCGACGCGACCGCCTCCTTCGAGAGCGTCGCGTTCATCCATTCGGCGACGAACGAGATCCACGTCTTCTGCCCGAGCTGCCACTTCTTCTCGAGGCGCAGGTCGAGGCGGAAGAACGGCGGCAGCCGCGTGGAGTCGTCGGTCGGATCCGGCGCCTTCGGCAGGCCGGTGTAGAACACGACGCGCCCGCCCGCGCGCCAGCTCTTCCCGAGGTCGTAGGCGACCGCGACGTTCGCCACGTGCGTACGATCGAACGAGGCGACGAACGAGCGGGACTCGTAAGCGCGCGTCGAGCGCGAGAGCGTGTACGAGACGAAGCCGCCGAGCCGGCTGGTGAGCTTCTTCTTCACGAAGAGCTCGAGGCCGTACGAGGCGCCCTTCGTGCGCACCTCGAACGCGTTCACGTTGCGCTGCGCGCTGGCCGAGTCGGCGCCCTGACCGCCGCCGCCGCTGCGATCCGGACCGATGGTGCCAGGAACGAACCGAGGCACGCCGCAGGTCGATCCTCCTCCTCCGGGGGTCGGCTGCGAGAGCCGGTCGCCGGCGATCGAGCCGGCGGGGAACGTGCCCGGCGCGCAGCCGCCGCTCGGTCGATCGACGACGCCGAGCGGATCGCTCATGTCGAAGAAGCCGTTGTGGAACGCGGTGAGCGTGCCGGTCATGCCCTCGGCGATGTCGAGCTCGAAGCCCGCGCTTTGTTGCACCGCCTTCTGCAGGCCGCCGCGGAGCCCGCCCGGCTGGAAGCCCGGCACCGGGACGGCGAAGCTCGGAGGCTGGTGCGCGATGCCCATCGCCGAGAGGAAGCGGAGGCGATCGGTGACCACGGTGCGGAGCGCGATGCGCGGATCGAAGCCGACCGCGGTCGCGCCCTGGGAGGCGAACAGATCGACGCGCGCGCCGGGCGTGAGCTCGAGGCGCTTGGCGATCGGCACCACCGTGTCCGCGCGCACGCCGAACGCGAGATCGCTGCGCGAGGGGAAGAACGCCGCCGCGCGCTGCTGCGAGGGCGTGAGGTCGGCGTCGCCGAGCTCGACGTCGTAGGTGTCCATCTGCAGGTCGGTCCCGAGACGGAGGAGCGCGCCGCCGCCGAGCCGCTGCGCGAGCTCCGTCCGCGCCCCGACGAGCCGATCGCGGACGTAGCGCCCGTCCTGCACGCGCGTGCGATCGAGGCCGAGCGTGCCCGCGACGCGCATCGTCCCACCGTCGCCGATGCGCCGGTCGTAGCGCAGGTCGACGCGATGGAACTCGGTGCCGAACAGCGTCACCGTCTCGGTCTGCGTGCGCTCGCCGAGGTAGTCGTACGAGCCGAACGCGAAGACGCTGACGCGATCGTCCTTCGTGAGGTCGTAGGTGATCCGCCCCTGGTAGTCCCAGTAGTCGAGCTTCGTGTTCGGCGAGAGCTGCGTCAGGAGGAACGCGGTGTACGAGTAGCGGCCGCCGAGGAGGACCGTGCCCTTGTCCTTCGCGCCCTTCTCCAGCGAGAAGGGGGTCTCGACGAGCGCGCCGGCGTCGAAGAGCCTCACGTTGTACTCGCCGTGGGTCTCGGTGACGGGCGGCGCGGTCTCGCCCGAGACGATGCCTCCGCTGAAGCGCCCGAAGCGCGCCGGGTAGCCGCCGGGGTAGAGGTCGACGCGCGACACGAGCCCGGGGTGGACGACCGAGGGCCCGACGCCCACATGGAAGAGGAGGGGCACGCGGACGCCGTCGAGGTAGTAGCCGACGTTGCCCGGCGGCGCGCCGCGGATGAAGAAGAAGGGGAGGCCGGACACGATGGGCGTCACGCCCGGCATCACCTCGATCGCGCGGAACGGATCGCCGAACGCGCCGGGGATCTGCCGGACCTCGGTCCGGGACAGCGTCG
>JBDHVD010000161.1:0-16400 GCA_039809525.1 Labilithrix sp.
TCGGCGGAGGCGAGCGCGGCGAGGGCGCCCGCACCGGTCGCCACGGCGACGATCGCCGCGCCCGCCCGCACGAGCATGCGCTCCATCGCCTCCCGCGTGCTCGCGTCGTCCTCGACGAGGAGCACGCGAACACCGTCGAGCGCCGCGCTCGTTCGATCCGCCGGCCGGGCGATCGGCGCCGGGGCATCCGCGCCGGGCTCGTTCCAGGGCAGCCGCACGCGGAACTGCGCCCCTCGCCCGATCCCTTCGCTCTGCGCATCGATGGCGCCGCCGTGCAGCTCGACGAGCTGCTTCGTGAGCGCGAGGCCGATCCCGAGGCCCATGTGCTGCCTCGTGTCGGCCATGTCGGCCTGGCGGAACTTCTCGAAGAGATGGGTCCTGAACTCCGGCGCGATGCCCTCGCCGGTGTCCGCGACCACCAGCTCGAGCTGCTCGCCGTCACGGCGCGCGCGGAGCGTCACCCGCCCGCCTTCCGGCGTGAACTTCACCCCGTTCGTGAGGAGGTTCCACAGGATCTGCTTGAGGCGCGGCTCGTCCACCATCGCCGTTCCGAGCTCGCCCTCGATCTCCGTGACGAGCGCGAGGTCCTTCGCCTCCGCGATCGGGCGCACGATGTCGACCGCCGCGTGGATGACGTCCTCCGCTCGGACCGGCGCCCGCAGGAGCACGAGCTTGCCGGACGTCAGCCGCGAGAGGTCGAGCAGGTCCTCGATGAGCCGCGACTGCGCCTCCGCGCTCTTGCCGATCGCGTCGACCGCGCGCGTGAGCTCGTGGGGCGCGACCGCTCCGGTGCGGAGCGCCCCGGCCCAGAGCAGGATCGCGGCGAGCGGCGTGCGCAGCTCGTGGCTGAGCGTGGCGAGGAACTCGTCCTTCGCGCGATTGGCCGACTGGGCGTCGGCGAGGAGCGCCCGGGCGCGGGCCTCGCTCGCGCGCAGGAGCGACTCGCTCTCGCGCAGCGCCTGCTCCGTGCGCTTGATCGCGTCGATGTCCATGACCGCGGCGACCGCGCCGGTGATCCGCCCCTCGTCGTCCCGCACCGGCAGCGCGGCGACGCGCGTCCAGATATGGGTACCGTCGTCCAGCTCGTAGAGGAACTCGATCCCCGGCACGACGGTCTCGCCACGGAGCGCGCGCGCGCCCGCGTACTCGTCGCGCTCGAGGCGCCGTCCGTCGGGCTGGTATGCGCGCCACCGATCGACCCGACGCGCGTCGCGCGACGGCATCACGCCCGCAGGGAGGAAGCGGCGCATCTCGGCGTTGGCGAGGACGAGCACGCCCTGCGGGTCCAGCAGGCCGATGCCGACCGGGAGCGCCTCGAACATGACCGCGAGGCGCGCCTGGTTCTCGCGGAGCGCCGCCTCGGCGCGCGCGCGCTCGACCGCGTCCCAGATGCGGTCGCCGACCTCGCGGAGCAGCGCGAGCTCGGAGTCCGTCCAGACGCGCGGGGTCCGCGCGTGCACGCCGAAGGCGCCCACCCAGCGGCCGCCCTTCCGCAGCATCGCGCCGGCGAGCGCCGCCACCTGCATGCCTGCGAGCGTCGCCTTCTCCGCATCCGACAGGCGCGGATCGGCGGCGACGTCGTTCACCGCGACCGTCTCGTTCGAGAGGAACGCCTCGCGCAGCGAGCCGAGCCCGTCGGTCCACCGATAGCGCTCGGGCACCGGTTCGACGCCGTCGACGTATCCCTTCCCGATCGTGACCTCGTCGCCCTGGATCGATCCGTAGTGCGCCCGGTTCACGCGGAGGTGCGCGCCGAGCATGCGGCTCGCCTCCTTCGGAATGGCGAGCGGATCGGCGAGCGCGCGCAGGCGGTCGCTCAGCTCGAGGAGGAACCCCTGGCGCGCCTGGCTCTGGCGGAGCTCGTTCTCGGCGCGCTTCCGTACGGAGATGTCCGAGAACACCAGCGCGAACCGCTCGCCGCCGCGCGGGTAGACCGCGACGTCGACCCAGCGGTCGATCGCCGGACTGTGCCGCTCGAAGCGCGTGGGGATCGCCGTGCGCACGACCCGGTCGTAGATCGCGAGCGCCTCGTCGTCCGGAACGCTCAGGAGATCGTTTCGCAGGCGACCGCCGGCGCGCGACAGGCCCGAGTGCATCTCGAACGCCGGGTTCACCTCGAGGAGCCGGTAGTCCACGGCATGGCCGTCCGCGTCGCGCAGCATCTCGCAGAACGCGAAGCCCTCGTCCATCGTCTCGAAGAGCGAGCGGTACTTCTCCTCGGAGACGCGCACCTCGCGCGCCGCACGGGCGCGCTCGAGCGCGGCCCACGCGCGGTCCGCCACCTCGCGCACGAGCGTGACCTCGTGCTCGGTCCACGCCCGCGGCGCGTGGTGATGGACGTTGATGTTCGCGACGAAACGGCCCTCCTTCACGAGCGGGACGCCGACGAGCGCCGCGATGCCGAGGCTCGCGTATCCCTGACGCGCGGCATCCGGGAGCTCCGGCGCGTTCGCGATGTCGGCAACGACGAGCGGTCGGCCCGCGCGGAGCACGTCGAGGAGCGCCTGCCCGAAGTCCGCCATCCGGAAGCGACCGATGATCAGCGGAGCGCCGGGCGCGACGTAGTTGCGGCGGAAGTCGATGTGCTCGCCGTCGTCGGTCACCTCTCCGTAGGCGACACGCGTGACCCCGAGGTGCTCGCCCAGCGCACGCGCGATGATGTCTCCGATCGCCTCCGCGTCGTTCAGCGGACGGATCGCATCGCTGAGCGCGAGGAGGAAGGCGTTGCGCTCGTCGCTCTCCCGCAGCCTCTCCTCCTGCTGCTTGCGCGCCGTCGTGTCGGTGAAGAGCGCGATGAACTCATCGTTCTCGAGCGGCGAGACGAAGACGTCGAACCAGCGCCGGAGGTCGGGCGCGTACTGCTCGAAGCGCTCGCCCCGTCCCGAGCGCACGATCCGATCCCAGCGCGCGACCCACGACGGCTCCATGTTCGGCAGCCACTCGCTCACGCCCTTGCCGATCACCGTCTCCGGCGGGATCCCCATCAGCGTCCGCCACGCCGGGTTGACGCGCAGGATGCGCACGTCCACGGCGACCCCCGCCGCATCCCGGATCAGCTCGCAGTGCTCGACGCCCTGGTCCATCGACTCGAAGAGCGACCGGTGCCGCGCCTCGCTCTCGCGCAGGACCGCGTGTGCGCGCGCGCGCTCGAGCGCGTCCCACAGGCGATCGAGCAGCTCGCGCTGCAGGTCCAGCTCGTCGCGCGTCCAGCCGCGCGGGGTCGACTGGTTCAGCGCGACGCCTCCCACGAGGCGCCCGTGCTTCACCAGCAACACCACGGCGAAGGCTGCCGTCTGCACGCGGGCATAGGCCTCGCGCTCGGCGTCGGAGAAGCGCGGATCGGAGGCGACGTCGGTCACCA
Organism: Labilithrix sp.; assembly: GCA_039809525.1. Taxonomy (GTDB): domain Bacteria; phylum Myxococcota_A; class Polyangia; order Polyangiales; family Polyangiaceae; genus Labilithrix. The sequence continues at coordinate 3,362 of JBDHVD010000161.1, forward strand.
CCACCGGCTCGCCTCGATCGGTCGTCCCCGCCAGCACCGCCGCCCCGAACGCGGACATCGGCCCGCGGACGTCACCGAGAGCGGGGACGCCGTCGACGTAGCCGGGCCGGCTCACGACCCCGCGCTCGTCGATGTCGACGTAATGACAGCGGCTCACCCCGAGTCGCTCGCCGAGCAGCGTGCACGCGACGCGGGTGATCGCATCGGGATCGTCGAGCGCGCGCAACCGATCGCTGAGCGCGAGGAGGAACGCCTTTCGCTCCTCGCTCGCGCGCACCGCCGACGTCTCGACCGCGGTGACGACCACCGCGAGGACCGCGCCGGTCTCCTCGTCGCGCAGCGGCGCGTACGAGCTCGAGAACCAGGCGTCGCGGACGCCGCCCTCACGCGGCACCGGCATGCGCTGGTCCTTCAAGGTGACGGACTGGCCCGCGCGGACCTGCTCCGCGGGCACCGCGTACGACGAGCGCCCCTCGGGGAACGTCTCGACGCCCGAGCGCCCGAGCGCCGCCGGGTGTCGCGGCCCGATGATCTCGGACCAGGCGTCGTTGTAGAGGAGCGTCGCCTGGGAGCCGACGCTCATCGCGCAGGGGAAGCCGCTGGCGAGCATGATCTGGACGCCGGTGCGCAAGCTCGCCGGCCAGGTCCGCACCGGACCGATCGGCGTCGCGCTCCAGTCGAAGGCGCGGCAGCGCGCACGCATCTGTCCGGGTCCGGCGAACAGCCGCTCGACGGCCGTCGCCTCCTCTGCTCGGTCCTTCTCGCTCATCGCCCCCGGTCTCGTCCGCGCCGCCAGTCTAACGCGTTATCGGGGTGCGCCACACGGCGGTGCGCCACGAGCCGCGCTCGAACACCTCCGGACGCCGGCCGTCGAGCATCGGCGCGTAGCGGGCCACGATCTCGGGGACGTCGGTGGAGACCAGACCCGACAGCGCGAGCACGCCCCCGGGCGCGAGCCGGGAGACGATTTCCCCGGCGAGCGCGACGAGGACGGCGCGGAGGATGTTCGCCACCACCACCTCGAAGCGGCCCTCCGGCCACGCGGTGTCGAACGCGACGCGATCGGCGACGCCGCTCAGCCGTGCGTTGTCCCGGGCGATCGCGTTCGCCTCGGGATCGATCTCCACCCCGACCGCCTCGCCGCCGAGCTTCGCCGCCGCGATCGACAGGATGCCGGAGCCGCTGCCGACGTCGAGCATGCGGAAGCGCTCCTTCGGCGCGAACACCGCGAGCGCCTGCAAGCACATACGCGTCGTCTCGTGACGCCCGTCGCCGAACGCCGGGCTCGGCGCGAGCACGAGGGTCCGCGCGTCGGGCTCCGCGTCCCACGGCGCCGTGGCGATGCGAAAACGCGGAGGCACCTCGAAGAGTCGCGGCTCCACCGTGCGCCCTTCATACCGCGAAAGACCCTGCGGTGCGCGTCTTGCACGCTCGCGGGCGACCAGCGAGGGGGACCATGCTCGCGAGACCCGTCATCCTCGTCGTCGACGACGAGCCGTCCGTGCTCGCGCCGCTCCGCGATGCGCTCGAGCGGCGATTCGGCGCCGACTACCGCATCGTCGCGCACGCCTCCGCCTCGTCCGCGCTCGACGCCGTCGTCGCGATGAAGTCCGGCGGTGAGGAGGTCGCGCTGGTGATCGCCGATCAGTGGATGCCCGAGATGAAGGGCCTCGAGCTGCTCGCTCGCGTGCGGGAGCTCGACGCCTCGACGAAGCGCGGCCTGCTCGTCGGGTGGGGCGATCGCGAAGCGGCGCCCACCATCCTCAGCGGCTGCGCGTTCGGCGAGCTCGACAACTATCTGCTCAAGCCGTGGTCGCCCGCCGAGGTCCACCTCTACCCCGCGGTGAGCGAGTTCCTCGCGGAATGGACGTCCGCGCAGAGGCCGCGGATGGAGCTGCTCCGCGTCGTCGGCGAGCGTCCGTCGCGGCGCTCGCACGAGATCTGCGAGCTCCTCGAGCGGAGCGGCGTCCCGCACGGCTTCTACGACGCGCGCTCCGACGAAGGCCGGCGCCTGCTCGCCGACACCGCGCTCGGCGCGTGCCCGCTCCCCGTCGTGCTCTTCCCCGAGGGCCGCGCGCTCGCCGCGCCGACCAACACCGAGATCTCCGACGCCCTCGGCGAGACGACGCTCGCCGAGCGCGACTGCGATCTGCTCGTCGTCGGCGCCGGCCCCGCGGGCCTCGCCGCCGCGGTCTACGGCGCGTCCGAAGGGCTACGCACCGTGGTCGTCGAGCGCGACGCGATCGGCGGCCAGGCGAGCACCGCCCTCCTCATCCGCAACTACCTCGGCTTCCCGCGCGGCATCAGCGGCGCCGAGCTCACGCAGCGCGCCTATCACCAGGCGTGGCTCTTCGGGGCGAAGTACGTGCTCGCGCGCGAGGTGATCTCGCTCGCCCTGCGCGCGAGGGAGCACGTCCTCACCGTCTCGGGCGGCCTCGAGATCGCCGCGCGCGCGGTGATCATCGCCACCGGCGCCGAGTACCGGAGGCTCGACGCGCCCGAGCTCGATCACCTGGTCGGCGCCGGCGTCTTCTACACCGCCGTCGGGCAGGACACGCGCATCATGCGGGGCCGCGAGGTCTTCGTGGCCGGCGGCGGAAACTCCGCCGGGCAGGCGGTGGTGCACCTCGCGAAGAACGCGCGCAAGGTCACGCTCGTCGTCCGCGCGAGCGCGCTCGAGAAGCAGATGTCCGATTACCTCCTGCGGCAGGTCCGTCACCTCGCCAACGTCGAGGTCCTCCTCGAGACCGAGATCGTCGGCGGCGACGGCGCAGGCGCGCTCGAGCACCTCACGCTGCGCGATCGGACGACCGGCGCGACGCGATCGGTGCCCGCCGAGATGCTCTTCGTGCTCATCGGCGCGCTGCCCCGGACCGAGTGGCTGGCCGACGTCGTCCGGCGCGATCCGCGCGGCTTCGTCCTCACCGGCGAGGAGGTCGGCGACGGCCGAAAGGGAGGTCGCTTCGAGACGAGCGTGCCCGGAGTGTTCGCGGTCGGCGACGTGCGGAGCGGATCGCCCAAGCGCGTGGCCTCCGCCGTCGGCGAGGGCGCCGCGGCGGTGCACTACGTCCACGAGTATCTCGAAGCGGTCGCCGACCTCGAACGCCCGCGCGTCAGGGCTTGATGTCCTGCCTCGTGCGCGGCGCGAGCTGGTTCACGTTGAAGAAGTCGAGCACGCCCGCGACCTCGGTGAGCGCCGTCCCGTCGGGGAACGTGGCGCCGTTGAACGCCGCGGCCCCCGCGATGAAGTTCGTCACCTTCACCGTGGTGCCCTGGAGGCCGAAGCGCGTCGGAGGCGTGCCCGACGTCGTGTCCGGTCCGCTCGAGGTCGCGTTCGCCACCTTCACCAGCATGAAGCGGTACTTCGTCTCGCCGGCGCCGCCCGGCTGGATGTCGGCGAGCGTGACGGTCTTCACGAGCGTGGCGTCGTCGCACTGCGCCGAGCCCGCCTGCACCACCGTGACCGACTTGATGTCGGTGAGCTCGAACGCGCCCTTGTAGGTCGTCGTCCGGCCCTCGATCGTCACGAGGTCGCCCGCCTTGACGGTGTTCGGGAACGGGATGCTCGCGCCGCCGCCGAAGTAGACGAAGAGGCCGCCGCTCGTGGCGCCCGCCCCGGTCCACGCCGGGTCCTGGATCCACATGCGCGTCGTCGCCTTCGAGACGGTGACGCAGACGCTCTCGATGCGCGCGTCGACGTCGTCGCCGAGCGTCCAGAGCTCGTCGATCTTGCGCGGCGTGGGCGCGCAGCCGCCGAACGCTCCCGCCTCGTTCGGGCAGGGATCGCAGACGTCACCGAAGCCGTCCTTGTCCGTGTCCTCCTGCCCCGCGTTCGCGTTCTTCGGGCAGTTGTCGGCCTTGTCCTCGACGCCGTCGCCGTCCGTGTCCAGCTTCACCGCGCCGGGCGCGCTGCACGTCGTCGTGTTCTTGTCGAACGGGCACGGATCGCACGCGTCGCCGAGGTCGTCGCCGTCGCTGTTCTCCTGCGCGCCCTTGTCGAGGGGCCGCGCCGGATTGAAGATCGTGGGGCAGTTGTCCTTCGCGTTCGGGATGCCGTCGCCGTCGGTGTCGTCCGGCGTCGACTGTCCGGCGAACACGGTAGACTGGCTCACGCGATCGCTGTCGAGCGTGCGCGCCGGGAGGCACGACGGCTCGTTCGGCGGGGCCTGACCGCAGCTCGCGAGCGCGTACAGGTTCGGGAGCTTGCCGATGGTGTCCCAGCTCTTGCCCGTGTCGCGGCTCAGGCAGACGCGCTTCTTCGCGCCGCACACCTCGAGCTCGTCGCAGTTCTCTTCGAGGGCCGCGACCACCGCGCTCGTGCCGACGAGCACCTTGCCGCCGCGCACGACGAGCGCCGTCTCCTTCTCCGAGGCGCCGAGGACCGCGCGGAAGCCCTTGCGGCCGTTCTTCGCGAAGATCGCGATGTCGCCGGTCTTGCCCTCCGCGAGCTCGCCGGTGACCGCGTCGAAGCCGAGCGCCTGCGCGGCGCCCTTCGTCGCCATGCGCCACAGCTTCTCGTCGGTGAAGTAGCCGCCGAGGTTGTTGCGGTTGAAGTCGTCGGCGCACGCGAGCTCGCGCAGCATGTTCATCGAGCCGCTCGGCAGCCAGTCGGTGCCGAGGCCGATGGGAACGCCCAGGCGATCGAACTCGGTCACGCGCGCGGTCTCACCGTACAGGCTGATGTTCGACCGCGGCGACCAGACCAGCTTCACGCCCTTCTCCGCCATCACCGCGATGTCGGAGGTCGTGAGGCCGATGCCGTGGATGATCGCGCTCCGGCCGTCGAGGTAGTTCTTCCCCTTCGCGACCTTGTCCGTGAGGCAGAGGAACTCGTTGCGCGCGTCGATGTCGATGCCCTCCGACACGTGCGGGACCCAGGGCAGCCCCGGCGCGGGCGGCGCCTTGAACTGGTACTTGCCGCAGTCGGGGTTCGCGGGGTCGTCCTTGACCTGCACCGAGCTGCCGATCGGGAACGTCTCGTACTTCGCGAACGCCTGGTTCGGCGGGAAGAACCCCTTCTTCGCGTCGTCGGCGATGCGGAGGAACTTGGCCGGCGACGTCGAGACGAAGCTCATGACCGCGCCGCCGAGCGCCATGCGCACGTCGCCGTAGATCTTCTGGTCCGCGGTCGCCTGCCCGCCGGGCTCGTCGATCTTCGGATCGTTCGTGTTGCCGCCCGGGCGCCAGTCGTTGCGATGCTCGAACCGGAGCGCGACGGGATCCTGCGGCCCGGTGTACGCGCCGCCGCTGCGGAGCACGTAGTCGTCCGCCGGGATCGCCGGGCTGCCGTTCACCCATCCGCCGTGGTCGTGCGCGTTGATGAGGCCCGCGGACACGACCGCGTCCGGACAGATCACCTTCGTCGCGTTCGCGGCCTTCGCCGCGCAGTCGCAGCCGACGCACGTGATCGTGCCGCTCTCGTCGACGAGCACCTGGCCGTTCGCGGTGATCTTCCCGGGGCGCAGGACCTCGCCCACGTAGAGCACCGATCCGCCGGTCCCCTTCTCGACCGCGCACACGTCGTCGGCGCCGGGCGGCGACTTCGGCGCGGTCGCCGGGCACGTCTCCTCGACGACGCCCGGAGGCCCGCCGTCGCCGGGCTCGCCGTCGCCGCCGGGACCGCCGTCATTGGTCGGCGTGTCCCCGGGCTGGTCGTCCGTGCTCGCGCATGCCGCGAAGGCGATGCCCGTGGTGACGAGGATGCAGGAGGCTACGACGCGGGCGAAGAGGGTGTGAAGCGAATGAGGCATCCTCGGGGTCTCCATCGGTGAACGGCGCAGTCTACTCATGCCGGCTGAGAACGCTCGTCTCGTCTCGGTGACGAAAGCAGACCGTCCTCGCACGCAGCGCTTGACATGTCGGTCCGGGGCGACGGAAGGCTCACGACGAAGGAGCTCCCGTCCTCCTCGCCCACGACGACGTCCCCGCCGTGGCGGCGGGCGAGCTCCCGGGCGATCGCGAGGCCGAGGCCGGCCCCTCGCGCGTCCCGTCGCGCGTCCGCCGAGCGATGAAACGGCGAGAACACCCGCTCGCGCTCGCCGGGCGGGACGCCGCTGCCTTGATCGCGCACGCGCACGCGCACGACGTCGCCTCGCTCCACCTCGAGGCGGACCTCGCCGCCCTCGGGAGAGTGCCGGATCGCGTTGTCCAGCAGGTTTCGCACGATGCGCTCGAGATCGCGGGGATCCGCCCGCACCGAGGCGTCGGTCACCTCGCGGTTCACGACCACGCGCTTCTCCTCCGCGAGGGGACGGAGCGAGTCGACGACGTCGCCGAGCACGAGATCGACGGAGACCGGCCCCGACGCTACCGGCGCCTGCTCGGCGCGCGCGAGCTCGAGGAGCTCGTCCGCGAGGTGCGTCAAGCGGTCGCTCGCGCGGAAGAGGAAGCCGAGCGACGCCCGGTACTCCTCGGCGCTGCGTTCCTTGCGGAGCGCCTGCTGCAGCCCGCCGCGCAACGCCGTGAGCGGCGATCGGAGCTCGTGGGCGGCGTGCGCGATGAAGCGTCGCCGCTGCTCGAGCACCTGGGCGAGCCGCTTCGCGATCGCGTCGACGTCCGTGCCCACCTGCCGGAGGTCGCGATCCGAGACCTCGCCGGCGACGCGCGCGGTCACGTCCCCCTCGGCGAGCTGGTGCAGGATCTCGGCGATCCGCCGGTGCTCGCGCATGTTCCTGCGCACCATCCAGCCGATCATGAGGGTGAGCCAGGCGGTCGAGACGCCGAGCGCGATGAGCATCGCCTGGCGGACGTAGCGGCTGTCCCCGTCGAGGTCGTCGCGCGACGAAGCGAGGAGGACGCGATGGTTCGGGTAGCCCGGGATCGACGCGAGGACGCCGCGATACGCTCGGCCGCCGAACATGAAGTCGAACGGCCGGTCGATCGCCGGAGCGAAATCGCCGAGGCGTGGAGGCGCGGCGTCGAACGGCGGCGTCGCCGCGAGGACGTTGCCGCCGTCGTCGAAGATGACGCCGTACTTGTCGAGCGGCCCGACGTCGTTCGCCGCCGGCCCCGGACGCGCCGTGAACGAGAAGTGGTTGCCCGGCGCCTCCGCCGCCTCCACGTGCGCGACGTCGAGCAGCGCGGTGTCGAGCTGCTTCTCCTGCTCGCGATCGAGGAGCACCGCGATGATCGCGAAGGCGGCCCCGAGCGTCAGCAGCGTCAAGATCGAGAGGCCCCACGTGAGGCGCCCGTGCGCGGTCACGGGCTCGCCCTCAGCCGGAGGCCGCGCCCGCGGATGGTCTCGACCATCCACGCGAGCGCGCCGAGCTTGTCGCGCAGCTTGCTCACGTGGAAGTCGATCACGTTCGTGCCAGGGTCGAACGCCGTGTTCCACACCTCGGCGAGCAGGGTCGCGCGCGCGACGCACTCGCCCGGCGACGCCGCGAGCCGCACGAGCAGCGCGAGCTCGCGCGCCGTCAGGTCGAGCTTTCGTCCTCCGGCGCGGACGACGCGCTCGCGATGATCGATCTCGAGCGCGCCGATCTTCGTGATCCACGGCTCGCGCACGCGACGGCACACCGCGTCGACCCGCGCCAGCAGCTCCTCGACGTCGAACGGCTTCACCACGTAGTCGTCCGCTCCGCTTCGCAGGCCGTCGACGCGATCGGGCACGTCGCCGAGCGCGGTGAGCAGGAGCACCGGCACCGGAGGCAGGCGCTCGCGCAGGCGCGCGCAGAGCGCGAGACCGTCCCCGTCGGGGAGCATGCGATCGAGGACCACGACGTCGAAGGCACGCTTCGCGAGCTCATCCGTGGCCGCCCGCATCGTCCCGCACACGACCGGCACGTGGCCCTCTTCGCGGAACACGCCCTCGAGGAGGTCGGCGAGCTGCGCGTCGTCTTCGACCACCAGGACGTCCACGGCCGGAACGCTACACCCGCGCGACGCTCCCCGCACCTTAGGCAAAGCTAAGGTTCGGCGAGGGACCCACGTGCCAGGATCCGCGCATGGTCCTCCGTGTCTCGACCGCGCTCGCGCTCGCGGCGCTCGCCGCGTCGACGGCGGGGTGCCGCCGAGCGAAGGCCGAGCGACGGGCGCTCGAGGCGCCGCCCTACACCGTGACGGCGCCGAACGAGCTGCGTGTGCGCTCGGACCTGTTCGCGGTGCTCGCCTTTCGCGAGGTCTCCTCGGCCGTTTCGCATGCGACCATTCGCGGCTTCGGCCGCGTCGCGTTCGCCCCGAATGGCGCGTACGCGGTCCGCTCATCCGTCGCCGGCTTCGTCGAGCGCGTTCACGTGAGCGTCGGGCAGGAGGTGCAGGCGGGACAGAGCCTCGCGACCATCCGGAGCAGCGAGGTGGCGAAGCTTCGTGCCGACGCGCGCCGGCTCGAGGTGACCATCGCGACCGATCACGACATCGTCGCGCGGCTCGACAAGCTCGTCGCCGAGGGAGCCGCGTCGTCGCGCGAGCTCGTCGAGGCGAAGGGACGCCTCGACGCGGAGCGCGCCGAGCTCGCGGGCATTCGCGAGGCGCTCTCCGCCGTCGGCGCGCTCGGCGGCAGCGGCGAGCGGTTCGATCTGCGCGCCTCGGCCCCGGGCCGCGTGCTCGTGCGCCGGGTCGCGCCGGGCGAGCGCCTCGCGCCCGACGCGAGCGAGCCTCCGTTCCTGATCGGCGATCCGCGGCAGCTCGTGGTGCGCGCCGCGTTCCCCGAGCGCGACGTGCCGCTCCTCGTCGACGGCGGCGCATGCCGGTTCCAGGTCCCCGCTCTCGGCGCCACCGAGTTCGAGGGCACGCTCGCGAACGTCGTCCGGGCGATCGACGCGCGCACGCACACCGCCGATGCGCTCTGCGTGCCGAAGGCCGGCGACCCGCGGCTCTCGGCCGACATGACCGCGAAGATCGAGGCGCACGTCGCGAGCGAGGGCGCGGTCCTCGTTCCTCGCTCCGCCGTCCTGCTCCGACGCGACGAGCGCGTCGTGCTCGTGAAGGCCGGCGACGGCGTCCTCCAGCGCCGGCCCGTGCGGCTCGGCAGCAACGTCGGCGAGGACGTGCAGATCCTGGAGGGCCTCGGCCCCGGCGAGCAGGTCGTGATCAAGAACGCGCTGCTCCTCGACGGAGAGCTCGACCAGGTGCTCTGACGCATGTTCCAGCGTCTCGCACGCTTCGCCGTCACGCAGTGGATCCTCGTCCTCGTCGCCACGGCCGCCTTCGTCGCCTTCGGGTGGCACTCGTTCCGCTCGCTGTCGATCGAGGCGTTCCCCGACGTCACCGATCCGCAGGTCGAGGTCGTGGGCCTCTACCCCGGACAGTCCGCCGAGGAGGTGGAGAAGCGCGTCACCCTCGAGCTCGAGCGCGTCCTCGCGGGCACGCCGAGGCTCGCCGGCCTCCGCTCGGTGTCGGTCTTCGGGCTCGCGCTCGTGACCCTCACGTTCGAGGAGAAGACGACCGACTTCGAGCTCCGCACGCACGTCGCCGAGCGCCTGCGCGACGCGAACCTTCCGCACGGCGCCTCGACGATCATGGGCCCGCAGGCCACGCCCGTCGGACAGATCTATCGCTACACCCTCGAGGGTCCGAGGAGCCTCCGCGAGCTCCGTGCGATCAACGAGTTCGTCGTCGAGAAGCGCCTCCGCGCGGTGCAGGGCGTGGCCGACGTCTGGAGCTTCGGCGGCTTCCAGCGTCAGTACCAGGTGCGCATCGACCCGGTGCGGCTCGCGGCGGCGGGCGTGTCGCTCAAGCAGGTCCACGACGCGGTCGCGAAGACGAACAGCAACGCGGGAGGCGGCTACGTCGCCCTCGGCTCGCAGGAGTTCGTCGTGCGCGGCATCGGCGCGGTCATGGCGCCCGCCGATCTCGGCCTCGCCGTCGTGGAGGAGGTCGACGGGGTGCCCATTCGCGTCCGAGACGTCGCCGACGTCGTCGAGGGCTCGACGCCGCGGCGCGGCTCGGTCGGCCGCGGCCACGTCGACGAGGTCGTCGAGGGCATCGTCATGCTGCGCCGGGGAGAGAACCCGAGCGACGTCCTCGACGGTCTCCGCGCGCGCATCGCGCAGCTGAACCGCGAGGTGTTGCCGCGCGACGTCGCGATCCACACCTTCTACGATCGCAGCGATCTCGTCGACGCGACCCTCTCCACCGTCCTCCGCAACATGGCCGAGGGCGCGTTGCTCGTCCTCCTCGTCCTCTATCTGTTCTTGCGCTCGCTGCGCGGGGTCCTCGTCGTCGCCGTCGTCATCCCCATCTCCCTGATGACCGCGTTCGTCGGGCTCCGGCTCATGGGTCTGCCGGCGAACCTCATCTCGCTCGGCGCGATCGACTTCGGCATCCTCGTCGACGGCGCGGTCATCGTCGTCGAGGCCACCCTCCACGCGCTCGAGCATCGCACGCCGGGCGAGACGAAGGCGACGACCATCGAGCACGCCGCAGCGCGCGTGGCGGGCCCGGTGAGCTTCGCGATGATCGTGATCATCGCCGCGCTCGCCCCGATCTTCTCGCTCGAGCGCACGGAGGGCCGGATCTTCGCGCCGATGGCGTACACCTACGCGTTCGCGCTGATCGGCGCGCTCGTCTCCGGCACCGTCGTCGTGCCGGCGCTCGAGCGCCTCCTCCTGCCCGACGCGCCACCGAAGGGGGACGCCGCCTGGCTGGCCGCGACGAGGCGCGCGTACCTTCGGGTCTTCGCCTGGCTCCGGCGCCGGCGCTCGCCCGTGTTCGGCGCCGCGATCGTCGCGCTCGCGGCGAGCACCGTGTTCGCCAAGGACATCGGCAACGAGTTCCTGCCGGAGCTGAACGAAGGCGGCTTCTACATCACGACGACGTTCCCTTCGACCATCAGCCTCGACGAGACCAAGGTGCACACGCGCGAGATGCGCGAGCGCATCCTGAAGGTGCCGGAGGTCGTGGACGTGCTCTCGCACATCGGCCGTCCCGAGACGGCGACGCAGGCGGAGGGCGCCTTCAACGCCGAGCTCTTCGTCTCGCTCGCCGACGAGTCGACCTGGCGCCCCGGCTACGACCGCGCGCGCATCGAGGGCGACCTCCGCGCCTCGCTCGGGACGATCCCCGGCGCGCAGCACAACTTCTCGCAGCCCATCACCGATCGCGTCTTCGAGACGATCTCCGGGATCATCGGGCAGGTGGTGGTGAAGATTCACGGAGAGGACCTCGACCACATGACCAGGCTCGCCGACGACGTCATGAAGCGCCTCTCCGAGATCGAGGGCGTGACCGACCTCGCGCTCTATCAGGCCGGCGACATCCCGCAGCTCCGCGTCGATCTCGATCGCGAGGCCATCGCCCGCCGCGGCCTCTCGATCGACGACGTGCAGGAGACGATCGGCGTCGCCCTCGGAGGGGCGGTGGCCACGCAGGTGTGGGAGGGCGAGCGTCGCTTCGACGTCGCCCTGCGCCTCCCCGACGCGGTGCGGAGCAACGTCGAGCTCCTCGGCATGCTCCCCGTCGGCGATCCCGATCGCAACGTGACCCTCGCGGAGGTCGCGAAGATCGGCGACGCGCGTGGCCGCACCTCGATCTGGCGCGAGGACTTCTCGCGCTTCGTCGCGGTGAAGTTCAACGTCCGCGGCCGCGACCTCGGGAGCACGGTCGACGAGGGCCGACGCGCCCTGGCGGACCTCCCGCTCCCGGAGGGGATGTATCTCACCTGGGGCGGCGAGTTCGAGAACCAGCACCGCGCGATGCGCCGCCTCGCCATCGCGCTCCCGCTCGCGCTCTGCGCCATCGCCGCCATCCTCTACGCGACCTTCCGCCGCCTCCGCCCGATGCTCATGATCCTCGGCGTCCTCCCCTTCGCCATCGCGGGCGCCGTCACCGGCCTCCGCCTCATGGGCGAGAACTTCTCGGTGAGCAGCGCGGTCGGCTGCATCGCCGTGATCGGCCAGATCGTGCTCTCCGGCGTCATCGTGTGCAGCCGGATCGACGAGCGGGGAACGGAGGGGCTCGCGGTCGCCTTCCGCCCCGTGCTCGCGACGACCTCGCTCGCGCTCCTCGGGCTCGTGCCCGCCGCGCTCTCGCACGCGATGGGGAGCGAGACCCAGCGCCCCTTCGCCATCGCGATCATCGCGGGCCTCGTGGCCGCGACGCCCGCGGTGCTCTTGCTCCTGCCCCTCGCCTACGCGCGTCCGACGGAGGCTCGATGAAGCGCCCGCACCTCGTCGCGAACCTGCTCCTCGCCCTCGCGCTCCTCGGCGCGGCGCCGGCGAAGGCCGAGGAGTCCGCGGAGGCCGGCGAGGGCTTCTCGCTCGAGTCGGCGCTCGCGATCGCCGAGACGCACCCGATCCTCCGGGCCGCGACGGCCGCGATCCGCATCGCGGAGGGCAACGCGATCACCGCAGGGCACTGGACGAACCCGATCGTCGAGGCGTCGTACTGGAAGGCGCTGATGCACTCGAGCTACGACGTCGTCGGGACCCCCACCGTCACCGTCGGCCAGTTCCTCGAGCTCGGCGGCACGCCCGCCGCGCGGAGGCGGAGCGCGCAAGCCGAGGCTCGCGCCGCCCAGGCCGATCGCGACGACGTCGCCCGCGGCGTCGCGTGGACGGTGCGCGAGGCCTTCGTGCGCCTGGCCGCGAGCCACGAGCGAAGGCGCATCCTCGCCGACACCCGCAGCGATCTCGAGCGGGCCTCGACGATCGTGCGCGCGCGCGTCGGCTCCGGGATGGCGCCGCGTTACGACGGCTCGCGCATGCAGCTCGCGCTCGAGCAGACGGCGGCCGACGCCGGCGCGGCGGAGGCCGATGTCGCGCGTGCGCGCGGCGCCTTCGACGTCGCGGTCGGACCACGCGCGGCCGAGCTCCGCGGCGCGCCGCGCATCGATCTCCTCGCGGTGGCGCCGCCTCCTCCGCTCGCCGCCGCGCTCGACACCGCCCGGCGCCTTCGTCCCGACGTCGTCGCCGCTCGGCATCGCGCGGAGGCCGCGTCGATCGACGTCGACGTCGCGAAGCGCTCGGTGTTCCCCGGCATCGGCGTGCGGATCGGGGTCGGGTTCGGACAGGCGCCCGGCCAGCTCGACGTCGGCGGCGGCGTCGTCGTCCCCCTGCCCGTCATCGAGCGCGGTCAGGGATCGGTGCGCGCGGCAGAGGCA
>JBDHVD010000162.1:0-16234 GCA_039809525.1 Labilithrix sp.
ATCTCGCGGATGCGGTGACCGATGATGCGGTGCGCGTCGTGATACAGGTTCGCGCCCGTCGTCGTCAGGCAGTCGACGAGACCGCGCTCGATGAGCGGGATGATGCACGACTGGTGCAAGCCCGCCGGCGTCATCGCGCCGGACATCGTCATGAAGGTGCAGGTGTCGTCCTGCGAGCTGCGGCGCATGAGCTCGAACGCGGTGCGCTCCTGCCGGCCGACGTACGCCGGGAACATCTTGTCGATGATGTCGGCGGGCGCCTCGCGGCCGGTGATCCCGACCGGGTGGACGTCGCGTGCGCGCTCGAAGCCTTTTCGCAGGTTCTGCTTGTCGGTGCTGGCCATGTTCCTGAAAGAAGAGGAGGAGGGGGCTGCGCAACATCTTTCCGCATCGCGAGCGCGTCAAGATTTGTCGTACTAACCTTGGCGGCGAGTGAAGCCGCCAACGACCTTCGACGAGCTCGCACGACGTCCGGACGACGCCCTCGACGTCGCGCTGGGCGCTGCGCTCGTGGCGAAGGACGTCTACGAGGCGCTCGATCCGCGCGCGGTGCTCGAGCAGCTCGACGTCCTCGCGGCACCGCTCGTCTCGCTCGAGCTCCCGCGCGTCTCGCCGCACAAGCAGGCGGAGGCGATCACCGAGCGCTTCCGCGACCTCGGGTTCCGCGGCAACGACGACGACTACTACGATCCGCGGAACAGCCTCCTCAACGACGTCCTCGAGCGGAGGCTCGGCATCCCGATCACGCTCTCGATCGTCTGGTGCGAGCTCGCGCGCCGCGCCGGGGTCGAGGCCCACGGCGTCGGCTTCCCCGGGCACTTCCTCGTGCGGATCGGCGATCCGCCGCTCATCGTCGATCCGTTCCACGGCGGGCGGGTCCTCGACGACGCCGGCGCCGAGGGCTTGCTCCGGCGCGCGCTCGGTGACGGCGCATCGATCCATCCGTCGCTCTTCGCCGCGGCATCGCCGCGCGCCATCCTCGTCCGGCTGCTCACGAACCTGAAGGCGATCTGGGCCGGGCGCGGCGATCACACGCGCGCGTTCGTCGCGGTCGATCGCATCGTCACGCTGGTGCCGGACTCCGCGCGGATGTTGCGCGAGCGGGCCGGCGTCGCGCTGCGGCTCGGGCTCACCGAGCTGGCGCGCGCCGATCTGACGCGGGTCCTCGAGCTCGAGCCCGAGGCGCCCGACGTGCCCGCGATCGTGAAGCGCCTCGCCGACCTCGGCGAACCGTCGAAGATCGTGAACTGATCGCGGAGCACAAAATGAATCGCGCCCCATCCGTACGAGACGGACGGGGCACGTTCAAACCGAGCGCCCTGTTCCTGAACCCCCCTCAGGAGGGCAGGCGCTCGATACGGCTCACTTGCCGTGAACCTCGGTGCAGCCCTGCGAGTAGATGCCGAGGATGTTCGAGCCGTGGAACTCGACCGAGTGAACCTCGGTCACGCCACCGGCCTTCTTCGCCGCATCGAGGCTCGCATCGCCGAAGGCGACCGCGCTGAGGATGCCCGTCGCGCAGGCCTCGCCGTGCTTGTCGCCCGACTTGCCCGGACCCGAGGTCTCGTTGCGGTTGACCGGGTGCGGGACCTGGATGCCGGTGTACAGCGAGCCAACCGGGTACCCGACGCCGCAGCCGAGGAGAATGACCGCCATCGCACCGCCCGTCGCAAACTTCAGCAAGTTCTTCGTCGACATCATCGCCTCCCAGGAGGGGTTATGTACTGCAGGAAACTTCTTCGTGACTTCGCCGCAGCGCCAACCGCCCGCGCGGACGTCGAGATTTTCGGGTCCGAGAATTACTCGACCGCATCGGTCCAGGTCAACAACGATTGCTGCATCCGTACCGCACTTCGGAATCCCGGAGTCGGGGACTCGGGGTCGGGCACTCAGTCGCGCGGTTCGGCGAGCGGCGATCGTGGTGGGGGAAGATCGAGCCCCAGACCGATGGTGAAGCCCCGCACGAGATAATCAGGTCCGAACCAACGCCACAAGTATTCGGCATGGGCGCGGGCCTCGATGCGGAAGCGGCCGGCATGGATTCCGAGCCCCGCGGAGACGCGAGGCGTGAAGAGCTGGACGCTCGGCTCGGCGTGGAAGATGTCCGCCGTGAGGATCGAGACGCCGACCTGCACGTCGGGCTCGAACGGGCCGAGCACGAGGCCGCCGCCGAGGTCCTGGTGGAACAGCGACCAGGAGAACGACTTGTCGTCGAGGATCCGGAGGATCGTCCGCTGCCGGCCCACGAGGAAGAACGGTTTGTACGGCGTCCGGAACACCATCCCCGCGGCGATCTCGCCCGCGAGCGGGGCGCCGTGGTGGAAGTTCGAACGGAGCTGGGCGGGCGTCTCGTCCTGGACCTGACGGTTCCACAGCGGCCCGATGTCGAGCTGATAGGCCCGGACGGTGTTGAACGTGTCGAAGAGCTTGATCGACCCAGGCGCGGTGTTCCGATGATCGGAACGTGGCGAGTCGGCGACGTCGGGCATGCCGCCGCCGGGCGCGACGACGATCGGGGTCTGCACCTGCGCACGGGAGCTGCGCGACGCGAAGATCGCGGCGAGCGTGGCGGCGGCGATGACGAGCTTCTTCATGGAGCGTCTTGCGCGAACGGCCCGAACGCCTCGGCGGCGAGCTTGCGCACGGCGGCCGTCATGCGTGGATCGCCCGGCTCCGGCGGGGTCGCTTCGGCGTCGAACAGGTGGCTCGCGCGGATGGTGAAGGCGGTGATCTCGGGTCGCACGTCGATGCGCCCGTTGCCGTCGATGGTGAGCATGTACCCGAGGCGCTGATCCATGGTGAAGCGCCGGTGCAGCTCGCGCTTCGCCTCGAAGTAGAGCCACGCGCTCGATCGCGTCGGGAACTGACCGAGCGCGCCGACGTACCGCGAGGGCTCGGCGAACATCCCCGCGGGGAGCGCCTCGCCCGGCGGCACCCCGAGCCACTTCATCCCCTCGACGATCGAGGGGTTCGGGTTCGAGCGCTCCGGCTGGTAGGTGGGCCCGCCGGCGTGGGCGATCGCCAGCGCCACGAGCTCGCTGCAGAAGTAACGCTGGTGATCGTGGAAGTCGAAGTACGAGTCGAACTCGACGCCTTCCTTGTACTTGTCGCGGGCGAACGCGGCGATCTTCTCGCCGTCGGCCCCGGCCGGCGGGTCGTAGATCTCGGCGTAGAGGTTCGGCGCGACGTACTCGAACAGCTTGCGCCGGTACATCTTGCCCTTGACGTTGTCCATCATCCGCTTCTTCAGCGGGAACGTCTTCACCTCGCCGGTGACGTCGTAGACCCAGGGCTCGCCGTCCTCGACGCTGATGATCGCGACGTGCGTGAACGGGTGGAACTTCTCCGGGATCAGCACGAACACGTAGCTCGTGGCGTCGGGCGACTCGGTCAGGACCAGCTGCCCCGACTTGAGCGACAGCCCGTTGTACGTGGGCTTGTGCGTCTCGTCGACGCGCTTGCCGAGCACGTTCACCGGCGGGAGGCTCTGCGTGCCGATGCACCCGATCGCGCACGTGGCGACGAGGACGAGGAGGAGGACGAGGCGCCTCACGGCGTCCCTCCGTCCGCCGCCGGCTCGGCCGCGGCGGCATCCGCATCCGCCGCGGTGGCGGTGACCGAGCTCGTCGCGACCTCCTGCGGCGGCATCGCCTTGGCGACCGGCGGCGGCTCGGCGCCGTGCTGTCCCGGCCGGTAGTTCGATCGGTCCTGCGGCCCGGGGCCGGCGAACTGGGCGCGAATCCCGTCGGGCACCTCGACACACCCGGCGATGGCCGCGAGCACGAACGCCGTGATCACGGAGCTGCGGCAAAGCATGACGGGCCGCGTCTTACCCTGAAAGATCCGTGGCGCAAACGATCTCTTTTGGACTACGAACGGCCCATGGTCGAGCTCCGCCCGAGCCGCTCGCTGGCGTGGCCCGCGTGGCTCGCCTTCGTCGCGGTGCTCCTCCTGCCGCGCGCCGCGTCCGCGCAGCTGCACTGGGATGCCTCCGTGCAGGTCGGCGCGATGAAACGCTTCCTCGTCGAGCGCCCCCAGGGCGGCGAGGACGCGGGCTTCGGTCCGGTCGCCCAGCTCACCGCGCACGTCGCGCTCCTCCCCCTCGTCCACGCCGGCGTCTACGCGGCGCACGACATCTCTCCCCTCGCCGGCCCGGCCGCGGCGCGGAACATCACGTCGGGCGGCATCCGCGGGAAGATGGCGATCCCGCTGCGCGGCAACCTGCGCGCGTGGGGCTTCCTCGGCTTCGGCTTCGCCGGCGTCTACTCCCAGAGCTACGACCTCCGAGCGTTCCCGGTGCAGAGCGGCTCGGGGACCGTCCCGCGCGACGCGCACGTCGAGGGCGCCGGCGGCCACTTCTTCGAGGTCCCGTTCGGGATAGGTGCATCCTACAAGCTTCGCAAGCCCTGGGAGCTATGTGCAGAGCTCGGCGCCCGGGTCGGTTTCGCCCACGCCGGCAGCGTCTACGAGGACCCCGGGCCCCAGCTCAAGATCGCGGGATTCCCCGACAACAACGTCCTCCCGGCCGGGCTCGACCGCTTCGCGGTCGGGCTCACCGTCGGAGTGATGCTGGACCTCTGACGTGCTACGTTGCCAACCGCCCGTAACGTGACGGTAAACGTGGTCGATTGATGCCCGGTCCCGCCGACGAGAACCAGCCTACGCACGAGGGGTCGGCGCACAAGCCGAGCAGGCCCGGAGCGCGTTCGCCGAAGGCGCTGATCGGGCTGACGATCAGCGATCGGTACCGCATCGAGCGCCTCCTCGGCGAGGGCGGCATGGGCGCGGTCTATCAGGCCGAGCACGTCCTCATGCGCAAGCGGATGGCGATCAAGGTCCTCCATCCGGAGATGACCCGCCTCCCCGAGGTCGTCGCGCGCTTCGAGCGCGAGGCGATGGCCGCGGCGCACATCGATCATCCGCACGTCGTCACCGCGACGGACTTCGGGAAGCTCGACGACGGCTCGTTCTTCCTCGCGCTCGAGTTCGTCGAGGGCAAGAGCCTCCGCGAGGTCATCGCGCACGGGCGCCTCGAGCTCGGTCGCGCGCTCCACATCTCGCGTCAGATCGCGAGCGCGCTCTCGCGCGCGCACTCGCTGAAGATCGTCCACCGCGATCTGAAGCCGGAGAACGTCATGCTCGTCGAGCGTGAAGGCGACCCCGACTTCGTGAAGGTGCTCGACTTCGGCATCGCCAAGGTCCAGATCGGCGAGCTCACCGCCGGCGACGTCAACGCCGCGGCGAGCCCCGGCCAGCCGGTGCTCACGCAGGCCGGGATGGTCTACGGCACCCCCGAGTACATGGCGCCCGAGCAGGCGCTCGGCCAGAGCGTCGACGCGCGCGCGGACCTCTACGCGCTCGGCATCATCACCTACGAGATGCTCACCGGCTCCCGGCCCTTCAACGCGGAGAGCAAGGTCGCCCTCCTCGGCATGCAGGTGACCGCGCCCGTCCCGCCGATGGCGCAGTTCGCGCCCGACGCGAACGTCCCGCCGGAGGTCGAGCAGCTCGTCGGGCGCATGCTCGCGAAGATCACCGAGGAGCGCATCGGCGACGCCCGCGAGATCATCGAGCAGATCGCGAACATCATGGCGGCGCTCGCCGCGGTCGGGCGCATCGATCCGCGCTTCGCGCCCTCGCCCACGTCGAGCGCGATGCTCTCGAACCCGGCGATCATCAGCGGCATCGCCCCGAGCCCGCCGGAGATGCCGACCAGCGTCCCGCGGCCCGGATCGGCGCCGGGCGCCGCGAGCGGATGGAAGAAGGTCGAGCAGCTCGCCGCGGGCAAGGGGTGGCTCCTCGCGCTCGGCGGCGGCCTCATCGGCCTCGTCGTGCTCGTCACCACGGTGGTCGTCGTGGTGAGCGGTCGCGGCGACACGAAGAACGATCGCGACGCCGAGGCCGTCGGCGTCGTCGACGCAGCCGTCCCGGAGACGCCGCTCGACGAGCGCGTGAAGGCGGCGATCGCGGACATCGACAAGGGCAACTTCGCCTCCGGCATCAAGCAGCTCGACGAGATGGGCAGCGAGGTGCAAGGCCGCGAGGAGGTCCACCGCGCGCTCTTCAAGGCCTACAGCGCGACCGATCGCCCGAAGGAGGCGATGAAGGAAGCGGGCCTGGTCTTCAAGACCTCGGCTGCGCCGGACTTCGCGGGACGCGACAAGCCGCTCCGCATCGAGATCCGCAACACCGCGGTGCTCGAGGGCCAGCCCGGATCGAACAAGGCCGCGGTCGACGAGGCGTTCGCGCTCATGCAGCGCGACATGGGCACCGTCGGCTGGGACGACCTCTACGACGTCGCGTACGGCCAGTCGGGCGTGAGCTACCCGAAGGCCGCGCAGCGCGCGAAGGGCGAGATCCTCCGCGGCGATCGCAAGAAGATGTCGCCCGAGCTCGCGGTCACCGTCGATCTGCATGCCGCGGGCAACAACTGCGGCGCGATCAAGAACAACCTCGATCGCGCCGCGGACAAGGGCGACGAGCGCACGCTCGCCTTGCTCCGTCAGTTCGTCGCGCCGCGCATGATCCCGGGGAGCGGCTTCCGCAAGGCGCACGACGCGCTCGGCTGCATCCACGGGAGCGACAAGCCGCTCGACAAGGCGATCGGCGAGCTCGAGTCGCGCCTCAAGAAGAAGTGAGAGCCCGCCGGCGCCGCGGCCGCGGCCGCGGGGTGGAGCCCCCGCCCGCGTTGTTTCACCCGTTCAATTGAACTGGTGAAACAGCCCGCGACGGGCCGACGCCGGTCGCGACGACCGCGGCGCGCCGGCGCCTTCGCGTCAGAGGCCGAAGCGCGCCTTGTCCTTGGCGATGAACGCGACGTAGTCCTCGGACGGGAGGCGCTCCTCGATCTCGCCGGAGGCGACGGCGGCCTCGAGCTGCTTCTTGATCTCCCCGATGAGGCGCGACGGAGGGACGTTGAACGCCTTCATCACCGCGTCGCCGATGCCGGACGGCAGCGGCGGCTGCTTCGCGTCCTCGGCCGCGAGCTTCGTGATGCGCGCGGCGAGCTCCTCGATCTGGTTCAGGCCCTTGCGCTTCTTCTCCGGGCGCTTCGTGGTGATGTCCGCGCGCGCGAGGCAGAGCAGATCGTCGAGGTGCGCGCCGAGCTCGCGCGCGAAGCGGCGCACGGCGCTGTCGGTCCAGGAGGGATCGTACTGGTTGGCGCGCAGGTGATGGAGGATGAGGAAGCGCACCGTGTCGCGGAGCGCGGGCTCGGGCGAGAACATCGACACGCGGCGTTCGAGCTTGTCGAACATGCGCGTGCCGACCTCGGCATGACCGAGGAAGTGCACCTTGCCGTCGGGCGAGATGGATCGCGTCTTGACCTTGCCGATGTCGTGGAAGAGCGACGCCCAGCGGACCTCGAGGCGCGGGACCGCCTGACGCACGACCTGCTTCGTGTGCTTCCAGACGTCCTTGTGGCGCCACTCGCCGTCGCCGAAGCCGACCATCGCGTGGACCTCGGGGAAGATCACGCGCAGCGCGCCGCTCTCGAGGAGCGTGTCGAGGCCGAGCTCGGGATCCTCGCCCATCATCACGCGATCGAGCTTGGTGCGGACCGCACGCGTGTCGACGCGGAGCGCCTCGCGGAGGTCGTCCATCGAGACGGCCGTGACCATCTGGACGAGGCGGCCCTTCTCGGCGGCGACCGCCGCGAGCTCGAGGGCATCCATCGCGCGATCGGCACTACCGGGCAGCTGCGCGCGGTCGGGGGGGTTCGTCTCGGGAGGCATGAATGAGGAGGAGGGGCCGAAGAGGGTCGGGCTCCTTAGCATGCGCATGTTTCTCGGGAAAGCTCGCCTGCCACCTCGGCCCACACGTTCGTGGCCCGTTCGTCACGCTTCGCCGCGCTCGCGCGATTCGGAGACGGAAATGCAGCGCGAGCATGGGTGGACATCGACGAGGCAGAGGCTAATCCTCGGGCACCCCCATGAAGCGCATCCTCGTGCTCGCCGCCGTCGCTTCTTCGATCGCCGTCTTCGCCGCGTGCGGGGGCGCGAACGAGTCGGAGCTCTTCGCCGCGCCCGGCTCGTCGGAGTTCGGCACGGTGCCGAGCGGCGGCGATCCGTCGGGCTCGAACGGCTCGACCTCGGGCGGCGGAAGCTCGGGCCTGCCGGGCAGCAGCAGCTCGAGCTCGTCGTCGTCGTCGGGGGGCGGATCGACGTCTTCGTCCGGGGGCTCGTCCTCGGGCGGATCGAGCGGAACGACGACCGATGCGGGCTCGCCCGATGCGGGACCGCTCACGACGGGGATCTGGTGCGGCGAGGACAACGACGGAGACGACGTCTTCTGCGCGACGGGGACGGCCTGTTGCGTGAAGAAGTACGGGGGCGGCCCGAGCCATACCTGCTCGGCGGGTGGGGCCTTCGGGGGCTGCTCGAACGGCGGCCTCCCGGTCCGTTGCGACGATCAGACGGACTGCCCCAATGGCCAGGTCTGCTGCGGCACGTTCTCGGAGGCGACGGGCTATCAGTCGGTCCAGTGCGCGACGACGTGCAACTCGATCGGCAACACGATCCGTGCGGTCCGCTTCTGCGACCCGAAGGCGGCGAACGACGAGTGCGCGGCGATCGGCAAGCAGTGCGACTGGAGCCAGGGCCTGCCGGGCTACGGCATCTGCAAGTAAGCGCGCGCGCGCTCGTCCTCCTCGCGCTCGTCGCGCTCGTCACGTCGTGCACCACGAAGCGGCACGGCGAGGCGACGGCATCGGCGCCGACCGCGAAGCCCGCCGTCGACGCGGGGCCGGACGACGGCGGCGCGGAGGCCGGCGACGGCGCCGTCGCGGTCGCCGAGCCCGAGCCCGCGACGATCGATCCGGACGGCAACGACGACCCCGAGGACCCGGGCAAGGGCCACGCGCCCGAGAGCGGACGCTTCGAGAAGGTGGGGACGCCGCCGCTCGCGCTCACGCGGATCTGCGATCTCACCCCGCTCGGCGACGCGCTCTACCTGGCGCACGCGAACCAGCCGCTCGGGACCGACGGCGCGACGATCACGCGGTATCGACCGTCGGACGCGAAGCGCCCGTTCACCGTCGCGTTCGACTGGAACCGCCCGGGCGAGCCGGCGAAGGGCGGCGGCGCGGGCCAGGGCTTCCTCCGCGTGCGGCGCATCGACGGGCGCCTGTTCGTGCCCGACTCCGATCCGCCGTACGGCGGGCTCGGGCTCGTCGACTGGGGCACCGAAGGCTACGTGTTCCGCTCCGACGAGCACGGCGTGTTCGCACGCGCGCGCGATCCGCACTTCCGTCCGCCGGCGACCGCGGGCGTGCTGCCGCGCGCCTACCACGTGCTCGACGTGGTGAAGTTCCGGGGGGCGCTCTACGCGTCGACCGGCTCGGTCCCTCCCACGGAGAAGGCCTGGCGCGGAGCGTCGCCCGGCGCGCTGCACCGCGCGAACGAGGACCTCTCGCGCTGGACGTACGCGACCGACTATCCGTTCCCCTGGAACGACGACGTGACGCGGCTCACGTTCCTCGTGCGCTTCCACGATCGGCTCTACGCGGGCATCCAGAGCTTCGACGGCCGTGACCGGCACGACTACGTGTACTTTACAGACGTGTCGCACGAGGGCGCGCATCCGGTGCAGGCGACGAAGACCGGGGGCGTGCAGACGCTCCGCTGGTGGGTGGACGCGAACGCGCGGCCGCACCGCCTCTACTGGCTCGCCTGGGGCCGCGACGGCGTCCTCCTCCGCGTCACCACCGACGGCGACACGTGGACGGTGGTCGATCTGCCCGACGACGCCGGGCGCCCCACCGACGTGACCCGCTTCCGCGACGCGGTCGTGGTCCTGACCGAGCGCGGCCTGCATCGCCTCGACGACGCGACCGGGACGACGGCCATCGCCACCATCGCGCGCATCGAGGACAAGAAGTCGCCGTTCGAGGTGAGCGACTTCTTCTGCACCGCCCCGCTCGGAGTCTTCGAGGGCGCGCTCTACGCCGGCGGGCAGCGCGGCGGCACGCTCTACCGGCTGCAGGAATCGGTGCGGAACGAGTAGGCTCTCCGATTCATCGGAGGCTCCCATGAGCAACCTCTACCCGTTCGTCCTCGAGATGCGCACGATGCTGAAGAACCTCGATCGCTGGCTCGGCAAGGCCGCCGAGCACGCGAAGAACAAGAACTTCGATCCGAACGTCTTCGTCCAGGCGCGGCTCGCGCCCGATCAGTACCCGCTCGTGAAGCAGGTGCAGTCCGCCTGCGACTCGGCGAAGTTCGCCGCCGCGCGCCTCGCGGGCAAGGACCCGCCGAAGCACGCGGACGAAGAGACGACGTTCGACGAGCTCCGCGCGCGCATCGCCGCCGTCGGGGCGTACCTCGAGACGTTCTCGGAGAAGGACTTCGAGGGCGCGGACACCCGCAAGATCCCGATGCCCTTCCTGCCCGGTGGCAACAAGGGCGCGCTCGGCGTCGACTGGCTCGTCGGCTTCAACCAGCCGAACTTCTTCTTCCACGTCACGACCGCCTACGCGATCCTCCGGCACAACGGCGTGGAGCTCGGCAAGCGGGACTACATCGGCGAGGGCCTGAAGGTCATCGACGTCTGACCCTCGCCTCGGCGGCCGTCACTGCAGATCGGTGAGGCTGCGCGGCCAGATCTTGCGGTTCGAGAAGGAGAAGCCGCAGATGCCGACGACGTTGGGGAACGTCGTGACGGTGATCGGGTAGTTGTTGTCGAGCGGGTCGTAGAGGTTGTCGTCGACGCGCAGGTTCACGCCGGTCACGATGGCGAGCTCGTCGTAGTCGGCGGTCTTCGTCGGATCGTCGGTCGGGTTGTCCGCGTTCTTCTGCGTGACGGTGACCGGGCCGGTGATCCGGCAGAGCAGGCCCTCGTAGGGCTCGCCGTTCGCGTTGTGCTTCGCCGTCGCCGGGTCGACGTCGATCGGATCGAAGGGCAGCGTCGTCCCCGCGTCGGTCACCGTCCACTGGGGATTCGCGAGCTGGCTCATGCCGAACAGCTCCTCGTAGTCGCCCTCGACGTCGACCTTGTTGCCGATCTGCACCGTCGGCGCGGTGCCCGGCGTCGCGACCCACATGCCGTTCCACTGCGTCGCCGCGGCCTGGATGAAGAAGCCGTAGGCGCCGGAGCCGGCGGTCTTCACGCCCGTCACGTACGCGTCCTTCACGCGCGCGCGGACGCGGTACTGCGGCGGGTGCCCGGCGGCGGCCGGGTTGCGGATCTGCTCGATGGTCATGTCGCGCATGCAGAACGCCGACGCGACGTTCGACTGGTCGTCGCACGCGCTCTGGTCCCACGCGACGTCGCAGACCGCGCCCTTGCCGTCCATGTCGCCGTCGGCCTGGTCGGCGTTCGCCGCCTTCGGGCAGTTGTCGTCGCCGTTGGGCACGCCGTCGTCGTCGGCGTCGGAGCCGCTCAGGACCTTGCAGGTCTCGCCGTTCTCGAGCGGGCACTTGTCGCACGCGTCGCCGATGCCGTCGCCGTCGGTGTCCGGCTGCACGCCGTTGTCCATCGGGCGGATCGGGTTGAAGACCGTGGGGCAGTTGTCCTTGTCGTCGGACACGCCGTCGCCGTCCTTGTCGCCCAGCTTCACGCCGTTGTAGACGGACGCGGTCGGCGAGCTCGCGGTGGCGTCGCGCATCGGAGCGCAGCTCGGCTCGTTCGGCGGCGTCTGGCCCTTGCACGTGAAGAGCGGCGCGTACTTGTCGCCCTCGAGCTTCACCTGCGCGAGGTTGTACTGGCCGACGTCCTTCTTCACGCAGGCCTTCTTCTTCTTGCCGCAGACGTCGAGGTCCTCGCACTCCTTGCCGCCGACGACCTCGTCCGCGAGCAGCGTCGCGTCGCCGTAGAGCGCGCGGCCGCCGCGCATCACCAGGAGGACGTCCTCCGGCGTCGCGTCGATGATCGTGCGGTACGGATCGGCGCCCTTCTTCGACTGGAAGACGGCGACGTCGGCGTAGTAGCCCTTCTGCAGCTTGCCGATCGCGTGGCCCATGCCGACGGCCATCGCCGCGTTGTGGGTGACCATCTGCCAGAGCTGCTTGTCGGTGAAGTGCTTGCCGAAGTACGTCTTGTTCAGATCGTCGGCGCACTTCAGCTCGCGATCGAGGTTCATCGATCCCGAGGGCAGCCAGTCGGTGCCGAGCGCGATCGCGACGCCGAGGTGGTCGTACATGACGACGGGCGCCGTGTTGCCGTAGAGGTCGACGTTCGAGCGCGGCGACCAGATCAGGATCGCCTTGCCGTCGTGCATCCGCTTCACGTCGTTCGCGGTCACCGCGACGCCGTGGATGACGCCGGTCTGCGGCTTGATCAGGTCGTGCACCGGATCGTCGACCGCGGTCGACTGGCACGTGAACTCGTTGTGCGCCGGCTCGTCGACGCCTTCGGCGATGTGCGGGAGGAAGCCCTGCTCCCTCTCGACGCGCGCCGTCGTCCAGCGGCCGGCCGAGTAGCTGCAGTCGCCGTTCACCTTGAGGACCGACTCGGTGCCCGCCGAGTCCGACAGCGGGAACGTCTCGAAGTACGCCGGCTGGAGGCCGATGCCCTCGCGCAGCGCCGGATCGTCGACGTTGCGGAGGAGGCCGTCGGCGCCGCCCGAGCTGGCGGTGGAGGTCGCGCCGCTCATCACGAAGCGGAGCTCCGCGGCGAGGACCGCGGTGTCGCGCGCGCCGCCGGTGACGGTGATCTTCGTGTGCTCGCGGATCCCCTTGCGCCAGTCGTGGCGGTGCTCGTAGCGCTCGGTGCCGTGGCCCTTCGGCGTGTTGTTCGCGAAGGTGATGTGATCGTGCGCGTTGACGAGCCCGGGCGAGATGACCGCGTCGGTGCAGGTGACGACCGCGGCATCGGCGTAGCCGAGCGCGCTCGTGCAGCTCGTGTCGGCGCAGACGATCTTGCCCTTCGCGTCGATGAAGAGCTCGCCCTGGACGGCCTTCTCGGGCAGGAGCACCGTGCCCTTGAACACCCGACCGCTCGTCTTGTCCTTCGGCGGCTTCGTCACCTGGCACGATCCGGTGTTCGGCGTCGAGCCGTCCGTCTCGCCGCCGCCGTCGGTCGTGTTCCCGTTCGGAGCGTCCTTACCCGCATCCGCCGTCGGCGAAGGCTCGACCCCGCCGGAGTCGTCGTTGTCGGCGCAGGCGGTGAAGCCGGCGATCGCGAGGAGCGGAAAGGCTGCGAAGAGGGTGCTGAGGCGCATCGGAAGGCGCGAACCATACTTGAGATTTCGGCGCCGGCACGTGACGCCTGCGTCTCGAACGCGTGTCACCGTCTTCCGCGCGAATTGTTCTGCTCGAGCTTCGGTTCGGCTTGCGCAAACGCCGGTCATCGATAATGAAAGCGGGCTTTGCGAGGCGACCCCGTCCTGATCCGTGAGCGCATCCGCGAGCGCCTCGCCGCCGAGCGAGGTCGCCTCGACGGACAAGCGCCGTTCACCGTCGCGCTCGTCTACCCCTCGCCGTACGCGACGGGGATGAGCTCGCTCGGCTACCAGCGCATCTACCGGGCGATCCACGAGGCCGACGGCCTGTCGTGCGAGCGCGCGTTCCTCGACGACGAGGCCGACGGCAAGCCGCTGCTCCAGAGCCGGCCGGTGACGTACGAGTCGCTCCGCGGGCTCGACGAGTTCCCCGTCGTCGCCGCGAGCGTCGCCTACGAAGGCGAGATCGGCGGGCTGCTCGCGCTGCTCGACGCGGCGGGCATCGCCGCGCGCCGCGACGAGCGCGACGAGCGCCATCCGTTCGTCCTCGGCGGCGGCCCGCTCACGTTCTCGAACCCGCTGCCGCTCGCGCCCTTCTGCGACGCGATCGTGATCGGCGAGGCCGAGACGGTCACCATCGACGTGCTCCGCGTGATCGAGGGCGCGTCGTCGCGCGCGAATGCGCTCGCGACGCTCGCTGCGATGCCCCACGTGTTCGTGCCGGAGCACCACGGCGCGATCCTCCCGCCGGTCGCGAAGGTCGACGACGCGCTCATCCCCGCGTGGGCGCCGATCCGCACGCCGCACACCGTGCTGACCGACATGTTCCTCATCGAGAGCGAGCGCGGATGCTCGCGCCGATGCACGTACTGCGTGATGCGCCGCTCGACGAACGGCGGCATGCGCCTCGCGCCGATGGAGCGGATCCTCGAGCTGATCCCCGAGGACGCACGGCGCATCGGCCTCGTCGGCGCGGCGGTCAGCGACCATCCGAAGATCGTCCCCCTGCTCCACACCCTCGCCGATCGCGGCTGCGAGGTCGGGCTCTCGTCGCTCCGCCCCGATCGCCTGAGCATCGTCGACGGCTTCGTCGCCGCGCTCGCCCGCGTCGGCTATCGCACGCTCACGACCGCGATGGACGGCCCGAGCGATCGCATGCGCGAGCTGCTCGAGCGCAAGGCGAAGGAGAAGCACCTGATCCGCTGCGCCGAGCTCGCGAAGGCGCACGGCATGGACCGGCTGAAGCTCTATCTGATGATCGGGCTGCCGGGCGAGACGCACGACGACATCGACGAGTGCGCGCGCTTCACCACCGAGCTGTCGAAGATCGTCCCCGTCGCGCTCGGTATCGCGCCGTTCTGCGCGAAGCGGAACACGCCGATGGACGGCCAGCCGTTCGCCGGCGTGAACGTCGTCGAGGATCACCTCGACCGCCTGCGACGCGGGCTCAAGGGCCGGGCCGACGTGCGCTCGACGAGCGCGAAGTGGGCCTGGGTCGAGTACGTGCTCGCGCAGGGCGGCGCGGAGGAGGGCCTCGCGGTCCTCGAGGCCACGCGCGAGGGCGGCAACTTCGCCGCGTACAAGCGCGCGTTCGGGAAGATCGAGAAGACGAGCAAGCCGCGCCGCTCGCTCGCGATCGCCCAAGTCTGAGGCGCGACCCCCGCGGCCGGCGATGGCTCATGCTGGCACGCGCGCGCGGCGTGCCGTGCTGCATTTTCGCGGCGCTGGCGACGGCACGCGCGTTGCTCGGCGACCGGCCCATGCTCCGCCGCGACGCGTCCTCGATCTTCCGCTCCGTCCTCCTCCTCTCCGCCGTCGGGACGGCGTGCGGCGGGGCCGTCGAGACCGTCTCCACGAACGAGGGCCAGCCGCGCAGCGACGGATCGACGAGCAGCTCCTCGTCGGGCGGCAGCAGCAGCAGCGGCGGCCGCATGAGCAGCACGAGCAGCAGCGGCGGATCGTCGAGCACCTCGTCGAGCAGCGGCGGGTCGACGAGCAGCAGCGGCGGCTCCACGAGCAGCAGCAGCGGGAGCAGCAGCGGCAACCTGAGCTGCGTGACCGGAACGATGCCCATGTCCGACGCGTACTGCTGCCCTGCCGGACAGACCTGTCCGTATGCGGGCGGCGGCGGCGACGAGGCCGATGGCGGGACCGCGTGCTCGCTCGACTGCGACGCGGTCTGCTCGGCCGCTGCGCCGGGGGCCATCGGCGGGTTCCGCAACTGCTCGCGCACCTCCGACGATCGGATCGCGTACACCTGCGGAGCCTGCGGCGTCGGCCGGGTGCCGAGCGAGACGAAGGCGTGTCCGCCCGGCGAGACGATCGGCGAGCGCCTCGCGCGTCAGGCGTACTACGAGGCCGCCAGCGTCGTCGCCTTCGAGCGGCTCGCCCGGGTCCTCGAGGATGCGGCAGCGCCGGAGTCGCTCGTGGCGCGCGTGCGCGCGGCGGCCGAGGACGAGGCGCGTCACGCGGCGATCTTCCGCGCGCTCGCCTCCGCGCACGGGGCCGCGGTGCCGGCCGTGGAGGTGGCGGACGCGCGGCCCTCGCTCCTCGATCTCGCGCTCGAGAACGCGACGGAGGGCTGCGTCCGCGAGACGTTCGGAGCGGTCGTCACCCTCCACCAGGCATCGTACGCGGAGTCCGGGGCGATCCGCGCGGCCTACGCCGCGATCGGCGACGACGAGGCCGAGCACGCCGCGCTCTCGTGGGAGCTCCGCGCATGGTTCGACGCGCGGCTCGACGCCGAGCAGCGGGCGGAGGTCGATCGCGCGCATCGCGCAGCGCTCGAGGTGGCGCGCGTCGAGGCCGACGAGGTGCCGGACGCGCCGGGCATCGCCCTCGGTCTCCCCGCCCCGCCGCGCGCACGCCGCATGCTCGATCTCGTGATCGACGCGATGGGCGTCGCCGCCTGATCATCCGCTATCATCCGCCGCGATGATCGGTCCGTCGCGCTGCGAGACCCACGGCACCGCCAGGGCCGCCGACGGCTCGTGCGTGCTCTGCGCACGGCGCGGAGGCGGGCGCGCGCGATCGGGCGGCTCGCTCGGGTGGGTCGTCGCGCTCGTCGTCGGCGGGCTC
>JBDHVD010000163.1:0-16221 GCA_039809525.1 Labilithrix sp.
TCGCGTCCTCGAGCTGCTCGAGCGAGTCGACCTCGCACTCGATCTTGCTCGTGTGCGCGGCGCGGGCGCGAGCGCGCTCGATCGCGGCGCGGACGCCGCCGGCGGCGACGATGTGATTGTCCTTGATGAGGACGGCCGAGCCGAGATCGTTGCGGTGATTGTGGCCGCCGCCCTTGCGCACGGCGTAGCGCTCGAGGAGGCGCAGGCCGGGGGTGGTCTTGCGCGTGTCGGTGATGCGCGTCTTCGAGCCCTTCGGCAGCGCATCGACGTAGCGACGGGTCATCGTCGCGACGCCGCTCATCCGCTGCGCGAGATTGAGCGCGACGCGCTCCGCCATGAGGAGCGAGCGGGCGCGGCCGGAGACCGTCCAGAGGACCGTGCCGGCGGCGGCCTTCGTGCCGTCGGCGACCTTCGTCTCGAACGTGACGGTCCGGTCGACGAGCTCGAACACGCGCGCCGCGACGGGGACGCCGCAGACGACGAGCTCCCTGCGCGCGACGCCGTTGGCGGTGGCCGTCGCGTCCTCGGGGACGCAGGACTCGGTGGTGACGTCGCCCGCGCCGAGGTCTTCCTCGAGCGCGCGCACGAGGATCGTGTCGAGGAGCGGGATCGGAAGCTCGGAGGAGGACATCGCCACGCGGGAGTAGCCGAAACCCGCGGCGGCGTCACGTCACGCGCGCCAGGACGCTACCAGCGCTCGACGCGCCAGCGGCGGTCCTTCGCGATGCGCGCGAGCCGCGGGTCGGGGTTGACCACCACCGGTTCGGCCACCGCCTCGAGGAGCGGCAGATCGGTGTACGAGTCGCTGTAGAACGTCGCCTCGGCGAGGGAGAAGCCGAGCTCGGCGGCGAGCGCGCGGGCGCGCTCCACCTTGCCGAGGCCATAGCAGAGCGGCGCGACGAAGCGACCGGTGAAGACGCCGCGCGCGTCGACCTCGAGCTCGCTCGCGACGACGTGCGGGATGCCGAGGCGGCGCGCGAGCGGACGCGCCGCGTAGCTGGTCGCGCCGGTCACGATCGCCACGACGTCGCCGTTCGCCCGATGGTGCTCGACGGCGCGCCGGCCGAGATCGCAGACGTGGTCCTCGACGAAGAGCCGGAACCAGTCGTCGCAGCGCGACGAGAGCGCGGCCTCGTCCGTGCCCTCGAGCGAGAGCGCGACGCGGGCGGCCACCGCGGGCGCGTCGATGACCCCGATGGTGTACTGCGCGACCCAGTAGAGGACGCGCAGCATGTCGCGGCGGCGCGCCTCGCCGATGCGGCGCTGGTACTGGACGAACAGGCTCCCCGTCTCCTTGCGGACGAGGGTCCGGTCCATGTCGAACAGCGCGGCGCGCATCACGCGCCCGAGTCTACTACGCGCGCGGCGGCTGCTGATCGAGCTGCGACCACGGCGGAGGCGGAGGCGCCATGCTGGGGTGCGGAGCGTGCGCCCGGGGCTTCGGCTCGGGCGCGTCGTCGTGGTTCGCGTCCTTCGTGTTCTTGGCTTCCGGCGCGTGCGCGCCCTTGCCGTGGCCGAGGTGCTGCAGGTACAGCGCCACGGCGACGAAGACGACGCCCAGCCCGAGGTAGAGGAGGTCGAGCGGGCGCTCGTACTTCATCTTCACCGCCGACTCGAAGAGGCGGACGATGAGGATCATCAGGATGACCTTGCCGACCGCGGACTTGAGGTCGTCGAGCGAGTGGATCTGCAGCCAGTTGGGGCGCGAGTCGGCGGTGCGGCTCGCGGGATCGATCTCGCTGATGAAGAGCTCGTAGATCCCCATCGCGAAGATCAGCAGCACCGTGGCGAAGAGGAAGCTGTCCACGGACGCGATGAGGGTGATCGACAGCTCGTCGCCCTCGCCGTGGGGGCTGCGGAGGTGATGCACGAAGTCCGCGGCCGCGTGCGCGATCTGCATCGCGCCGCGCACGAACATGAGGACCGAGCTCGTCAGCGATCCGAGGACCGCGAGGATCACGATGAGCCGCGAGTTGAAGAGGAACGTCTCGAACGCCGACTCGAGGCCGCGCTTGAAGCCACCCATTTGCTCCCCGGTTACGGCCGGGGCGCGCCGGACCTTCCCCGGATCGGCGCGACCCATGCAACGAGCGACATCGATCATGCAACCCGAGAACGACTTCCTCCGCTGTTACGTGTGCGGGACGCCTGCGCTCTGGGTGATCGAGCTGGCCGGCGAGGACGAGCCGCTGACGGAAGAGGCGGCGTGCGCCGAGCACGCCCGCGGGCACTGGCACCGCGCGCTCCTGACCGCGCCGGGCACCAGCCCGATGCCTCCCGGACGACCGATGCATCCGGACGAGCTGCCGGATCCCGATCGCGAGCACCGGCCCGACGAGCCGCGGCACCCCGGCGCCCCGCCGAGCGAGCCCGAGCATCCGCACGAGCCGATGCCGCACCCGATCCCGAGTCAGTAGACGCGGAAGCCCTTGCCGAGCATCTCGCTGAACACGTTGCACGACGCGTGGAACGCGACGCCCGCGCCGATCCCGCCGGTGCGTGCGCGCAGCCAGCCGAACGCGAGCGACGGGAAGAACACCGCGAGCCGCGCCGGCTCGCGGATGGTCGCGAAGTGGCCGAGCGCGAAGACGAGGGAGGTCACGAGGAGCGCGGGGCCGATCGACGCGCCGAGGAAGCGGATGCGCCAGGGCAGCGCCTCGTCGAGCCGCGACTGGAGGTAGCCGCGGTAGAAGGCCTCCTCCGGCAGCGCGATGATCACGAGCTGGCCGGCGATCTCGTTGAGGACCTCGAACGCGCCGGTGCGCAGGTGGAACGTGCCGCGCGGATGCCAGTACTTCTGCCAGCCGAAGTAGAAGGGCACGAACGTGATCGCGGCGAAGACCGCGGCCCACCCGACGGCCTTGGCCGCGCTGCGGAGGAGCTCGCGGCGATCGAGCGCGCCCGGCAGCACGAGGCCGCCGAGCGCGAGCCCCGAGCGGACGACGCGCGCGTCGTCGGCGCGCCACACGAGGATCCAGGTCGCGAGGAGGAACACCGCCGCGACCGCGGTCGCGACGTAGCGATCGGGCAGGAACGCGGACACGACGGTGACGAGCCCGGTCACGACCGCCGAGGCGCCGAGCGCCTCGACGAGCGCGCGCCCGTCGAGCTTCCGCGCCTCAGCGACAGACGACGCGTGCAGCGTAGACCTCGCTCTGGCCGCGAGGCACGTCGGAGTCCTGCCACGCGACGTACCACTCGTTCTTCTGCGCGCCCGCCGCGAGCGTCGGGCGGGGCGTGTTCTTCTCGTCGTGGATGCGGAACAGCGCGCTCGAGGGACCGACGCCGTCGCCGGTGAGCACCGCCATCTTCACCCGGCCGTTCTCGAAGTACGAGACGGCGACCTGCCCCTCGTTGACGCCGAGCGAGGGACGGCCGCCCTTCTCGCTGAAGCGCTTGCGCCAGATGACGCGGCCTTCCTTCGGATCGATCATCGCGGCGAACGCGCCGCCGCTCTCGCCGTGCCACACGATGAAGCAGCCCTCGGGACCGCACGCGACCGCGGGAGCGTCGGCGGGCGACTTGTCCTCGCTGACGAGCGAGACGTCGCCGAGCTCGCGCGAGGTGCGGTTCGGATCCTTGCTCTCCTCGAGGCCCTTCTCGAGCTCGCCGAGCGGGACGCGCATGCGGACGACGAGCTTTTCCTTCTCGCGCTCGAGCCGGTACGCCACGATGAGCGTGCTGGCGGCGATCGCGACGCTCGGCACGCGCACGCGCGGCGGACCGCTCTTCGACTTCGTCGGCGCGGTGTAGTCGGTGAGGCGCGTCTCCGGGCCGAGCGTGTCGAGATCGAACGAGAGGCGGCGCGTGAAGAGGTCGTAGTCGCCCTCCTTGTCGCGATCGTCCTGCCACACGACGTGGAACGCCTGCGGCCCCTTCTCGATCGCGGGCCAGAACTGGCCGGGGCGCGCCGCGCCGACGAGGACGCTCTGGCCCTTGTTCTTGTCGATGCGTCCGTCGCCGTCGAGCAGGCGCGCGCGGACGCCCGCCTCCTTGCCCTTCTCGTCCCAGTAGAGGAGGACGAGGCGATCGGTGCCGAGCGAGGCGAGCTGCGGGCGGTTGGCCGAGGCGGCCTCGGGGGTGAGGTCGCGCGCCGGCGTGATCGGGCGGCCCGTCGGATCGAGCATCGTCGCGTAGACGTGATCGCGCTTGTCCTGCTCGTGATCGTCGAGCCAGGTGACGAGCGCCCCCTTCGACGTCGCGGCGATCGCCGGCCGCTCGGCGCGCTTCTCGCTCTGGAAGCGCGGGCGCGAGAACGCCGCCGGCCGGCAAGGACCGTTCGCCTTCTCCGCGACGCGCGTCTGATCGACGAAGACGCCGCCGACCCGCGCGGCGAGGCCGCCCATCGCGACCGCCTCCTCGAACTTCTTCTTCGCCTCGGCCCAGCTGCCGGACGTGTAGAGCTTCTGCCCCTCGGCGATGATCGGCGCCCACTTCGGCTCGTCGATCTGCGGGCCGACCACCGGCGTGCCCGAGGGATCCGCGCTCGGCACGAGCGTCGCCGTCGACTGCACCACGGGCGCGAACACCTGCGGGCTGAGGAAGCGCACCCAGACGAAGATCGCGGTCGAGAGCGCCCCGGCCAGCGCGACGGCCGACACCACCATGCGCACGGGCGAGACCCGCCGCGCCGGCAGCGGCGTCTCCTGCGACGCCGGCGCCGCGTCGTTCGACGCGCGCGTGACGAGCGGCAGCGGATCGCTACCGACGCTCCCGCGAGCGCCGTTGCCGTTGACCATCGGATGGTCGCCGCCCAGGCGACGTGCGCTCGGCGACGCGACGGGCACGACCGCGAGGCCTTCGCCGCTCATCGCGAGCCCCGCCGGCGCATGGCCGCCGGAGCCGGGGAGCGCGCCGGCGGGCATCTGGTTGGGGAAGCTCGCGCTCGAGGCGGGACGATGGCCCCATGCCTCGACGAACGCGTCGGCGAGCTCCTTCGCCGACTGATAGCGCCTGTTGGGATCGCGCTCGAGGCACTTCCTGAACCACGCGTCGAACGCGGGCGGAAGATCGGCGCGTGCCTGCGACGGGACGGGGATCGGCCCGGTCGCGATCGACGCGAACGTCATCGCGACGCCCTGGTCCATGTTCCAGACCGGACGCCCGATGAGGCACTCGTACGCCATGCAGCCGAGCGCCCAGAGATCCGCGCGGTGATCGACGTTGCCCTGTCCCTTCACCTGCTCCGGGGACATGTACGCGGGCGTTCCGAAGACCGCGCCCTCGCGCGTCAGGCGCTTCTGCTGCTTCTCCTCCGGGTTCACCGGCGCGTAGAACTTCGCGAGACCGAAGTCGAGGATCTTGCAGATGTCGTCGCCGTCCTCGCCCTTGGTGAGGAAGATGTTCTCGGGCTTGAGGTCGCGATGGACGATGCCGGCGCCGTGCGCCTTCACCAGGCCGCGCGCGGTGTGCACCACGACGCGGATCGTCGTCTCGACGTCGATGATGCGGACGCGCGCCATCCGATCGTAGAGCGACTCGCCCTCGAGCAGCTCCATGGCGATGAACGGCCGTCCGTCGTCGAGGCGACCCGAGTCGTAGACGTCGACGATGTACGGGCTCTTCACGCTCGCCGCAGCGCGGGCCTCGCGGAAGAAGCGTTCGATGACGATGGTCGACGCCGCCAGCTCGGCGGCGAGGACCTTCACCGCGACCTTCTTGCCGAGCGAGAGCTGCTCGGCCTCGTAGACCGCCGCCATGCCGCCGCGACCGATCTCCCGCACGACGCGGTACTTCCCGACCAGAATGGTCCCGACCGGGATCTTCGACTCGTTCGTGGCCATGTGTGGGTTCGGGGCGGAGCGGTGGAAATGCTACGCCGTTTCGCCGGGAAACGAAAAGGCTTACCGTAGGGGGCGTGGAGAGCTCCGATCCTCGCAAGGAGCGACTCGCGGCCATCGGCGAGATCGCGGCGGAGGTCGCGCACGAGCTCAGGAACACCCTCCAGATCATCTCGGCCAACGTCTACCTGGCCAAGCAGAGCCCTGCCGACAGCCTCCCCCTCCTCACGAAGATCGAGAGGAACGCCCGGCTGGCGCACGGGATCGTCGACGACCTCATGGCCCTCGCCCGCGGGGAGCCGGCGCATGCCGAGCCCATCCCTCTCGCGGAGGTGCTCGCGGCCGCCCGGCAGGACCTGCCGGAGCCCGGGGCCGAGCTCGTCGACCGGCTCGAGCCCGACCAGGTCTCGGTGCGGGCGCACCTCGGGCTGCTCACGCGCCTGTTCCACGTGCTCTACGAGAACGCGATCGGCGCGTCCGCGCCCCGGCGGCCGACGATCGAGACCCGCGCCCGGACCGCATCGGGCCGCGTCGTGGTCGAGGTCGCCGACGACGGACCGGGGGTCCCCGCCGAGATCGACGGGACTTTGTTCGAGCCGCTCGTGACCGCCCGGGCCGGCGGCACCGGGCTCGGCCTCGCGCTCGCCCGGCGCATCGCCGCGGCGCACGGCGGATCGATCGTCCACGTCCCTCCCCCGCCCGGCGAGAAGGGCGCGACCTTCCGCATCGATCTGCCGGCGGGCTCGCGCGAGACGACCTCGAAGCCATGAGCACGAAGCGATGGGCGGTCGCCGCGGGCTGCGCGCTCGTCGCCGCGGTCGTCCTGTGGCTCACCCTCTTCCGCGCGTCCGAGGAGGACCGCATCAACGCCACGCTCCGGCGCCTGGTGAAGGCGGTGATGGTCAAGGAGGGCGACAACGTCATCTCCCGCACCGCGCGCATCAAGAGCGAGCTCCGGGAGGCGGTCGACGACGACGTCCGCGTCGACGTCCCGGACCTCGGCATCCGGGTGACCGGCCGGCAGGCGCTCGTGGAGAAGGCGGCGCAGGCGGGCCTCTTCTTCTCGTCGGCGGACTGCGAGCTCGTCGGCAGCCGGATCCAGATCGACGAGAGCGCGACGACGGCGAAGGTCGACACGACGGCGGTGTTCACCGGGGTGCGCGGCGGCGAGCGGCGGGTGGACCGACGTGACGTTCACTTAATCTTGCGCAAGGACGGCGACTGGCGCGTGACGACGATCGACGTGCGTGCCGCCGCCGATTGACCCTGATATGAATCGTGACGCTTGCGTCGCGTCTTCGCGGTCCTCGGGGCGCTCGGTCTCGTCTTCGCCGCTCGCGACGCGCATGCGATCCGACCGTTCGTCACCGACGATGCGCGCGTCGTCGGTGAGGCGCACCTCCAGCTCGAGACCTACTGGCGCCGCGATCGCGAGAGCGCGCAGCACTGGCTGCTCCCCGCGGTCGGACCGACGGACTGGCTCGAGCTCACGCTCGGCGCGGTGCACGGCGTCAACGGCTTCCGCGCGTATCCCGACGAGCCGAAGTACGCGATCGCGGGGCCGCTCCTCCAGGGCAAGATCCTCCTCCGCGAGACGGTCCCGAACCGGCCGCCCGGCCTCGCCCTCGCGCTCGGCGGCATCACCGGGCTCGGGCGGGGCGGCTTCGAGCCGCCGGGCGAGAGCGGCTTCGCGTACCTCGCCGCGACCCAGGCGTTCTTCAAGGAGGACGACTTCCTCGTCCACATGAACGTCGGCGTCGCAGCGGTGAACGCCGAGGGCTTCCCGCCCGCGCGATTCACGTACGGCATCGGGACGCAGGTCGAGACCGTCTTCGATTTTCACCTCATCGGCGAGATCTACTCCGGCGATCCCTACATTCCCGGATCGGGCGGCTCGTACCAGCTCGGGTTCCGCCAGATCTACAATGACCATCTCCAGCTCGATTTCACGTTCGGCGGCGGGCTATGGGGCGACGTGCTGACACCGCCGTTCGTCTCGAGCGGCCTCCGGATCGTCAGCCACGAGCTCTGGTGATCCGTGCGGGCGTCCTCGCCTTCTCGCTGCTCCTCGCCGGACGGGCGCACGCGCTCGACAAGCAGGGCTCTGCGCACGGCGGCACGACCGAGGCCGAGGAGACCGGCTTCGACGTCAGCGGCAACGTGTTCTTCGGCACGTCGCTCTACAATCCGACCTACGCGGCGCGTCCCGACAACAGCGGCCTGGCGCTCCTTCGCTTCGGGGCGCACGCCGACGTGGATCTGATCGGGCACCGCCTCTCGATCCCCCTCGACGTCAACTTCTTCACCGACCGCGAGCGACGCGGCGCCGGCATCTTCGTCCCGAGCGAGGGCGACGTGATCGGCGGCGTCACCACGACGTGGCCGCTCGGCGACGGCGCGATCGAGCTCGGCGTCCGCGGTGAGCACGACGCGCCGCTGGACCGCGGAGGCTTCTCGCAGTCGTTCGTCGACGCACGCGCGCGCTACCTGTACTCGCTCGCCGAGGCGTTCGGGCTCGACGCGTCGCGCGCCCCCGAGGACCTGCGCGGCTGGCTCACGCTCGGATGCTTCGCGTTCAACCCGACGTACGCCGCGCGTCCCGACAACAGCGGGCGCGCATTCCTCCGTTACGCCGCGCACGCGGAGAGCGTGTTCTGGACCGGGCGCTTCTCGTTCGCCCTCGACGCGACCTCGTTCACCGATCGCGTCACGAACGCGTTCCGGCCGAGCGAGCTCGATCTCACGTTCGACGCGATCGTGCGCTTCGCCCCGATGGAGCTCCACCTCGCCTACGAGCGCGACATGCCGGTCGACCGGAGCGGCCTCGTCCAGCACTTCCTCTACACGCTCGCGGCGTTCGCCTTCGATCTCGGCGGGTCGTCACGCTCCGGCCAGCGCTGACTCGAGGCGTCGCTGCCGCCGGCGCTCGAGCGTGCCGTGCACGAGGACGAGCAGCGGCGTCTGGACGACGCGCGCGAGGATCGCGAGCGCGAGCGCGCCGCCGATCACCACCGTCGCGAGCGGCTTCTGCGTCTCCGAGCCGATGCCGGTCGACACCGCCGCGGGGAGGAGGCCGAACATCGCGACGAGCGTGGTCATGAGCACCGGCCGGAGCCACGTCACGCTCGCGTCGCGCGCCGCTTCCTCGACCGTGGGGCGTCCCTCCGCCTGCGCGCGCACGCGCTGGAAGTGCGAGACCACGAGGATCGCGTCCTGCACCGCGATGCCGAACACGGAGATGAACCCCATCGCGGCCGACACCGAGAAGTCGTGCCGCGACAGGAACAGCGCGAGGACGCCGCCCGCGCAGGCGACGGGGATGTTGAGGAGGACGATCACGGTGCTCGCGACGTTCCGCACCGAGGCGTAGACGAGCAGCGTGATCGCCGCGAGCGTGAGCGGGACGATGACCGACAGCCGGCGCTGCGCCTCGCGGAGCTCGTCGATCTCGCCGCTCCAGTCGAGGTGCATCTCTCCGCTGGCCGACACCGCCGAGGCGACCTTCGCCCGGCCCTCGGCGATGGTCCCCTCGAGGTCACGCCCGCGCACCGAGAACTTCACCGGCGTGTAGCGGCCGCCGTCCTCGCGGAAGATGGTGCTCGGGCTGTCCTCGATGCGCACCTCGGCGATCTGGCCGAGCGGAACGGGCGTCCCGTCGGGCGCGAAGATCATGAGCTCGCTGATCGCCTCGATCGACTCGCGGTACGGCGCGAGCCAGCGCACCGTGAGCTCGAAGCGGCGATCGGCCTCGAGCACCGTCGTCGCGACCTTCCCGCCGAGCGCGGCCTCGATCACCGCTCCGACGTTGCCGGTGTTGAGCCCGTAGCGGGAGCACGCCTGGCGGTTCGGCACGATCTTGACGCTCGGCTGCCCGGTCGAGCGCACCACCCCGAGATCGCGCACGCCACGCACGCCGCCGAGGACGCCCACGATCTCGTCGGCGGCGCGCTCGTTCTGCTTCACGTCGGGCCCGAACACCTTGACCGAGTTCTCGCCCTTCACGCCGCTCATCGCCTCCTCGACGTTGTCCGAGATCATCTGCGAGAAGTTGAAGACCACGCCGGGGAAGGCGTCCGCGAGCTCCTTCGCGAGCTCGTCGGTGAGCTTCGCCTTCGTCATGCCGGACTTCCACCGCGAGCTCGGCGTCAGCGGCGCGAACAGCTCGACGTTGTAGAAGCCGGCGACGTCGGTGCCGTCGTCGGGGCGTCCGAGCTGCGAGATCACCGTCTCGATCTCGGGGTGCTTGCGGTTCGCGTCGGTGCACGCCTCGGGCGGCGAAGGACAGCCGCGGAGGATGCTGCGCATCCGACCGACGTAACGACCCGAGGTCTCGAGCGACACCGACGTGGGCAGCGTCGCGCGGATCCAGAGGTTGCCCTCCTCGAGCTTGGGCATGAACTCGCCACCGAGCGTCCCGAAGAGCGCGAGCCCCGCCACGACGGGCGCGAGCCCGACGAGGAGCGCGAGCCTGGGCCGCCGCACCCCGAGCTCGAAGACCGGCAGGTACAGGCGCTTCAAGTGGCGCGTGGCGAAGCTGTCCTTCTCCTCCGTCGACGGCGCGACGAGCTTCGTCGTGAGCGCAGGAGTGAGGGTGAGCGCCAGGACGATCGCGCCCCCGATGGCGAACGCGTAGGTGAGCGCCATGGGCGCGAAGATCACGCCCGACACGCCCTTCATGGTGAAGAGCGGCAGGAACGCGACGGCGATCACCACCGTGGCGAAGGCGAGCGGGCGCGCGACCTGGCGCGCTCCGGCGAGGATGCGGTCCTGGATGCTCCCCTCCCCGCGGCTGCCGAGGAAGTGGAAGAAGCTCTCCATCACGATGACCGTCGAGTCGACGACGATCCCGAAGTCGACCGCGCCGATCGACAGGAGGTTCGCCGGCGTCCCGGACACCACCATCCCGCAGAACGCCGCGAGCAGCGCGAGCGGCACGTTCAGCGCGGTGATCAGCGCCGCCCGGACGTTGCCGAGGAACACGACGAGGACGAGGGTGACGAGGCCCATCCCCACGACCACGTTCTCGATCACCGTGTGGGTGGTGGTCCGGATGAGACCGCCGCGATCGTAATAGGGAACGAGCTTCATCCCCGGCGGCAAGAGGTGGTTTTCCTCGATGTACGCGACGCGCGCGTGGATGCCCTCGAGCGTCTTCTTGGTGGAGCCGCCGTAGCGCATCAGCACCGTTCCCTGCACCACGTCCTCCGCGTCGTCGTGGCCGACGATGCCGAGCCGCGGCTTGTGTCCGATGACGACGGTGGCGACGTCGCGCACGCGGATGGGCACGCCGCCGCGCGCGATGATCACGATCGCCTCGATGTCGTGCACGCTCCGGATGAGCCCGACGCCGCGGATGGTGTACGCCTGCTCGCCGAGGGTCAGGCGCTGGCCGCCCACGTTCTCGTTCGAGCTCTGGATCGCGGCGATCACCTGATCGAGGTTCACGCCGTGGCTGCGCAGGCGGAACGGGTCGACGTTGACGTGGTACTGCTTCGTCTCGCCGCCGAACGACACCACGTCGATCACGCCGGGCACCTGCTTGAACTGACGCTCGAGGATCCAGTCCTCGGCGGTCTTCAGCTCGCGCAGCGAGTATCCCGGCCCGACGAGCTGGTAGCGGAACACCTCGCCGATCGCGTTCCACGGGCTGACCTGCGCCTGCACGCCCGCGGGGAGCGCCGGCGTGAACATCGCGATGCGGTTCAACACCTCTTGGCGCGCGGCGGCGTACGACGTGCCCCAGCGGAAGTAGCACTTGACGTCCGCGAGCCCGAAGAGCGACTGCGATCGCACGTGCTCGAGCCCGGGGATGCCCGCGAGCCCGAGCTCGATCGGCACGGTGACGTACCGCTCGACGTCCTCCGCGCTCATCCCCTCCGGCTGGGCGATCACCTCGACGAGCGGCGGCACCGGGTTCGGGTATGCCTCGATGTCGAGCTCCTCGTAGGCCCATGCGCCGGTCACCGCGAGGAACACGGCGAAGAGGATCACGACGAAGGGCGTCCTCACGGCCCACCCCACGAGGCGCGTGATCATCGGACGCCTTCCGAGTCGCCCGAGGCGCCGCCGGCGAGCAGGATCCCTCCGCCGACGACCACCGGCGTCCCCCGGGGCACGCCGTGGCTGACGACGACCCACTTGCCGCCCTCCGTCTCGTCGACCGCGACGGGCACCTTCGCATAGACGTGGCGTCCGTCCGGCCGCCGGTCCTTCTCCACGAAGACCGACGTGCGGTCGCCGGTGCGGAGGAGCGCGCTCCGCGGGATCGCGAGCGCGCGCCGCTCGTCGACCGAGATGTACAGCGTCGCGTACATCTCCGGCTTGAGCGCGCGGTCGGCGTTGTCGAGCACGCAGCGGACCTTCGCGGTGCGCGTCGCGGGATCGAGCGTGCCGGCGACCCACTCGACGTTCGCGGAGAAGGTCCGCTCGGGGAAGGCGAACAGCTTGATCGTGACCTTCGATCCGACCTTCACCCGGGCGACGTCCATCTCGTAGACGTCCGCGACGACCCACACGCGATCGAGCTCCGCCACCGTGAACAGCTCGACGGCCGTGCCCGCGCCGTACTGGCCCGCGACCTCGGCGCCCGGGGTGACGTTCTTCAGCACCACCTCGCCGTCGATCTCGGAGCGGATCGCGTACGTCTGCGAGACGTTCGTACCCGCGCGGAGGAGCCTCGCCTTCTGCTTCGCGCGATCCACCTCGGCGCGCGCCTTTCGCGCGTTGTCCTCCGCTTGCTCGTAGTCGCGCTCCGAGGACGCGTGCGCCGCGAGCAGCTCCCGCTGGCGCTCGAGGTCGTGCTCGGCGGCGATCCGGTCCGCCTCGGCCTTCTGCAGATCCGCGGACGCGATGCCGATGTCGGGCGACTCGAGGACCGCGAGGACGTCGCCCTTCTTCACCCGCTGTCCCGGCGTGACCAGCACCTTCGTCACCCGACCGGAGACCGGCGTGAAGACGTGGTTCACGCGCAGCTCGTCGAACGTGACCTTGCCGCTCGTGAGCACGACGTCGTCGACGGTCTGCTCCTCCAGCGGCGCGGTCTGGATCCTGGCCTCGGCGACCTGCGCGTCGCTCAGCCAGACCTCGGAGGCGGGAGGCTCGCCCTGGGAACGGCCCGCCTCGTGACGTCCACACGCCATCGCGATCAGGCAGAGCGACGCGGTGACGAACCGCCGGAGCCTCACGGGACCATCTCCCGGCCGACGGCCTGCTCGAGGAGGTACACCGCGGTCCAGTAGCTCACGAGCTCGGCGTAGTAGTCGCCGTTGACCGCGACGAAGCTCCGCTGCGCATCGAGCAGATCGGTCAAGGTGGCGGAGCCGGCGTCGAACTGCGTCTGCGTGATCTCCTTCGCCCGGCGCGCCCGCTCGAGGAGGCGCCCCTCGTAGCGCTCCACGATCGCGCGGGCGGTGACGAACGCGTTCCACGCGGACTCGACGTCCGCGGCCACCGCGTTGTCGAGCTTCCGTCGCTGCGCGGTCGCCGCCTCGCGCTCGGCGCTCGCGCGTCCGACCTCGCCCTGGCGCTGGTAGAAGATCGGCAGCGGCAGCGCCACGCCGACCGAGAGCGTCGGGGGCTGCGGGGCGTCGTTGCCCACGCCGAGGTTCTGGTACTGCAGCGCGAGGGCGACGTCGGGGAAGCGCTCGCGCCGCGCGAGCGTGAACGCGGCATCGGCCTGCGCCTCGCGTGCGACGAGCGCTTTGCGATCGGGCCGAGCGTCGACGGCCATCCGCGCGAGGGCGTCCTTGTCGGTCGCGCCGAGGATCGG
The DNA here is from genome assembly GCA_039809525.1 of Labilithrix sp. Classification (GTDB taxonomy): domain Bacteria; phylum Myxococcota_A; class Polyangia; order Polyangiales; family Polyangiaceae; genus Labilithrix. The sequence continues at coordinate 13,549 of JBDHVD010000163.1, forward strand.
GGGGATGCGGAACCGCAGCGCGTCGCGATCGACGACGACCGGCACCGACGGGTCGACCGCGAGCAGCGTCGCGAGATCGATCTGCTCCTGGCGGAGGACCCGGCGCGCGCGATCGACCGCCTGCTCGGCCCGGAGCGCCTCCTGCTCGACGCGTGCGAGCTGTCCTTCGTCGATCACGCGCGGATACCGGACGCGGTTCACCTCGACGGCCTTCGCGAGGGCCGCCGCGACCTCGCGGGCGAACTCGAGCTGCGCGGCCGCGGCCGCCGTCTGCACGTACTGCACCTTCGCTTGCGCGACGACGATGCGCTCGGCATCGGCGCGCGAGAACCTCGCGGCGTCGGCCGCTCGCCGGGCGACCTCCCGGCGGAGCGCGCGCTTGCGGGTGATCGCGCCCTCGAGCAACCCCTCGTCGGAGAGCGACGCGTACGCGCCCCACGTCGTCCGCCCGGGGCACGTCGTGCAGTCGATGCGCCTCGACGGACCGCCCGCAACGATCGGGTTCGGCGTGGCGCCGGCGGCGACGACGTCGGCCTCCGCCGCGCGCGCGTTCGCCGACGCGATCACCACGTCGTAGCCGCGCGTCCGCGCGAGGCGCACCGCGGCCGCGAGCGAGATCGTCGCGCCGCCCGACTCCTCCGCGTGCACGACGCACGGCGCCCCCGCGATGCCCGTGAGGATCGCGAGGACGGCGCAGCCCCGGAGCAGACGAGCCTTGAACGAACGCACGACCAGGATCCTAGGTCGGACCAACGTGCCCCACCGGCGGCGGCGCGGGACGTGACTGCAAGTTAATCCCCGCGCGCGCGTCCGCTACGCTCCCCTCGTGCGCGATCTCTTCATCCGCAGCGTGTCGTTGATCGCGGAGCGCATTCCGTCGCGCGACACGTTTCCCTTCTCGCTGCCGGTGGTCCGCGATCTCGACGGCCTCGAGCTCGCGCCCGTCACCTACTTCGTCGGCGAGAACGGCTCGGGCAACGCGGCGATCCTCGAGGGCATCGCGATCGCCGCGGACTTCAACGCGGAGGGCGGCACGAAGAACTTCCGCTTCTCGACCCGCGCCTCCGAATCGCCGCTCGGCCGCTGCCTGCGATTGAGCCGCGGACGGTCGATCCACGACAATCCCGCGGCGAGTCGTTCCTCGCGCTCGTCGAGCACCGCTTCGGCCCGAACGGCCTCCACCTCCTCGACGAGCCCGAGGCCGCCCTCTCGCACGTCGCGCTCACCCGCGACTTCTTGAACGACCGCGACCGTTACCTCGAGCGTCTACTGTCGAGCTAGCGCGGGAACACGGGGCGGGCCCATGCGTTGCTTCGATCCGTGGCCGCCCTCGTCGTCTCGCTCCTCTGTCTCGCGCTGAACGCCTTCTTCGTCGCGGCCGAGTTCGCCCTCGTGAAGGTGCGAGCGTCGCAGATCGCACCGCTCGCCCGCCGCGGTGACCGCCGGGCGATCGCCGCGGAGAAGGTGCTCACGAGGCTCGACCGTTACCTGTCGGTCACCCAGCTCGGCATCACCGTCGCGAGCCTCGGGCTCGGCTGGATCGCGGAGCCGGCGATCGAGGCGCTCGCCGATCGCGCGGCCCTCTCGATCACCGGCCAGCCGCTCGGCTCCGCGGGTCACGTCGCCGTCGACGTCGTGGGTCTCGGCGTCCTCACGTACCTGCACCTCCTGCTCGGCGAGCTCGTGCCGAAGTTCATCGCCATCCAGCATCCAGAGAAGACCGCGCTCGTCTCCGCGCTGCCGCTCCGCTTCGTGAACGCGGCGCTGCGTCCGCTGCTCTGGGTGCTGGAGCACTCGCAGGCCGCGGTACTGCGGATGCTCGGCATGCGGGCGGTGCCCTCGGAAGGCGAGCTGAGCGTCGACGAGATCGTGCACATGCTCGCCGCGAGCACCGCGCGCTCGCCGGCGGCGCGCGAGACGCAGCGGCTGGTGGAGCGCATCGTCCGCCTCGGCCGGAAGCCGGTCCGCAACGCGATGGTCCCGCGCGTCGACGTGTTCACGCTGCCGGTCGAGACGACCGGCGAGGAGGCCTACGAGGCGATGCGCCGCGCCGGCTTCTCGCGCATCCCACTCACGTCCGGCGTGTCGCGCGACGCGATCGTCGGGTACGTCTACGCGAAGGATCTCTTCCTCGATCCGGCGTCGCACGAGGCGAAGAGCCTCGAGCGGTACGTGCGCAAGCCGCTGTTCGTCCCGGAGGCGCGCTACGCGGCGAGCGTGGTGCGCGACATGCAGCGCGAGCGCACCCACTTCGCCGTCGTCGTCGACGAGTACGGCGGCACGAGCGGGATCGTCACGCTCGAGGACCTCGTCGAGGAGGTGTTCGGGGCGATCCAGGACGAGCTCGACACCGAGGCCCCGTTGGTCGAGGCACGCGGCGAGCGCACCTGGGACGTCGACGCGACCGCCACGACGGACATCCTCGCGGAGCTCGGGATCCCCATCGAAGAGGAGGATCGCGGCGAGCCGCTCGCGCACGCCGTCATGCGACGCCTCGGTCACCTTCCCCGCCTCGGCGAGGTCGTCACGCTCGGTCCGGGCGTCGAGGCCGAAGTGAGGAAGACGGGCCCGCGCCGGGTCGAACGCCTGCGCGTGCGGATGCTCGGCACCGCGGATGCTTCTCGATCGCACGACGACGATGAACGTTCGCTGTGACGTGTGCCGCAGGATGTT
>JBDHVD010000164.1:0-16214 GCA_039809525.1 Labilithrix sp.
CAGCGCGCGTCGCTCGCCGAGGTCGCGCGGGCGCGCGGCGCGGGCGCGGCGTCGCGGTCGGCGTCGTCGAGCCGGACGCCCGCGCTCGAGCCGGGGCAGGTCGAGCAGCTCGAGCGCATCGTGCGCGCGCTCTCGTCGCGCGAGCGCCTGAGGCCGCTGCTCGAGCAGGTGCTCGACACGATGGTCCTGTGGACCGGCGTCGAGCGCGGGCTCCTGCTCCTGCGCGCGCCCGACGGCAAGCTCGCGGTGCGCGCCGCGCGGAACCTCGCGCGCCGCGACCTCCGCGGCGAGCAGCTCGCGCTGTCGATGAGCCTCGCGAAGCGCGCGATGGAGGAGGGACAGCCGGTGAACGCGACCGATGCGTTCGCCCAGATCGGCGATCTCCACGCGTCGGTGCACGCGCTCCGCCTCCGCAGCGTGCTCGCGGTCCCGCTGGTCGCGCGCGGCGACGTCCTCGGGGTCGTCTATCTCGACGACCGCGTGCGCCGCGGCGCGTTCGGTCCCGGCGAGCTCGCGTGGGTGCGCCTCGTCGCGAGCCAGGCCGCGCTGGCGATCGCCGATGCGCGCGATCAGGCGCTCCTCCGGCGCGCGGTCCGCCGCGCCGAGCGCGCGAACGCGCGTCTCGCCGCCGAGCTCGGTGCACGCGAAGCGGAGCTGACCGCGATGCGCTCCGAGCTCGCACAAGGAGAGGAGACGCGCTTCCGCTACGACGACATCGCCGGGCGCAGCGAGCCGATGCGCGCGATGCTCAAGCTCGTCGACCGCGTGACCGCGAGCGACGTGCCGGTGCTCCTGAACGGGGAGTCCGGCACCGGCAAGGAGCTCGTCGCGCGCGCGATCCACGCGAACGGCGCCCGCTCCGCGCGCCCGTTCGTGTCCGAGAACTGCGCGTCGGTGCCCGAGACGCTGCTCGAGTCGACGCTCTTCGGCCACGTCCGCGGCGCGTTCACCGGCGCATCGAGCACGCGCGCCGGCCTCTTCGACGTGGCCGACGGAGGCACGCTGTTCCTCGACGAGATCGGCGAGATGCCGCTCGCGATGCAGACGAAGCTGCTCCGCGTCCTGCAGAACGGCGAGGTCCGGGCGGTCGGCGGAGAGAAGGTCCGGCACGTCGACGTGCGCATCGTGGGCGCCACGCATCGCGACCTCGAGGCGATGGTCGCGAAGGGGACGTTCCGCGAGGACCTCTTCTACCGCCTGAACGTCGTCTCGATCCGCGTCCCGCCGCTCCGCGAGCGGACGCAGGACATCCCGCTGCTCGTCAGCCGCTTCGTCGAGAAGCACGCGTCCGGCAAGAAGGTGAAGGTCACCCGCGCGGCGATGGACCGCCTCGTCGCGTTCCCCTGGCCGGGCAATGTCCGGCAGCTCGAGAACGAGATCCGCCGCGCGATCGTGCTCGCAGACGAGCGGATCGACGTCGCCGAGCTGTCCGACGAGGTCGCCCGGGGAGGGCCGGGGGCGGCCCGGGACGCCGGCCTCGGCCTCCGCGCGCGGGTGGACGCGCTCGAGGCGCAGCTGGTCCGGGAGGCCCTCGCCCGCACGAAAGGCAATCAGACGCGGGCCGCCGAGGCCCTCGGGATCTCGCGTTTCGGCCTGCAGAAGATGATGCGGAGGCTGGGCCTGCGCGCGAGCGCTGGACAGTAGCTGCGAGCCGCAGTAAAGACGCGGACCTCGACTCGTTCGGGGCCGTAGCTCAGCTGGGAGAGCGCATCCATGGCATGGATGAGGTCAGGGGTTCGATCCCCCTCGGCTCCACTTCTTCCGCCCGCATCCGCCGGCGGCCGTCCTCGGGGGAGGTAAAAGGACGCGGATCGGCTGGCCCCGGGCCACCCGAAATCGGCCCGGGCCACCGCGATCCGGCCCGTTCCACCGCTCGCGGAGCAGTGACGGGGGCGACGACGTGAGGTCCTCGCGATCCAAGCGGCCCGGCGATCCACGGTGATCCCACACGTGAAAACACGCGTCCGCCGCGCGTCCGGACCGTGATCACCCCTGATCGAGGGCGCGGCTCGGAAGCTGCAGTCGCTCGGGCATGCGCATCACTCTCCTCGGGATCGGCGCCGTCCTCGCCGTCGCCGCGTGCAGCTCCGCGCCCGAGATCCCGAACGACCTCCCGACCGGCCGCCCGATGCGCGGCACCGCCCCGACGAAGACGACGTCCGACGCGGGGACCCGCGGGACGAACAACGGCGGGAGCGAGGCGGACAACGAGGGCGAGCTGCCGCCCTCGTCCGAGGATGCGGGCGCGCCCGATCCGGGCCCGGCCCCGACGCCGGACGCCGGCCCGTCGACCGGGACCTGCAGCGCGACGACCGGCCAGGACGCCTGTTACACGTGCTGCGAGGACACGAACCCTGGCGCGCTCGACATCCTCGACCAGGCGTTCGGCAACTGCATCTGCGACGCGAGCGCCTGCGGCAACGCGTGCGCGACGACCGCCTGCAACGGCATCGCCCCGGCGCCCGGCAGCACCTGCGATCAGTGCATCGGCGCGTACTACGGGACCTGCGACCAGTACGCGACGTCGCGGTGCCAGAACAACGCGACGTGCGCGAAGATGCTCGCGTGCGACCAGGCGAGCGGCTGCGCGCAGAAGCCCGGGCCGTGAGCGCGTGATACGAATCGCGTGAGTGACCACGCTGCGCGTCCATCCCGTCGACTGGGCGATCCTCGCGGCGTCGATCGTCCTGTCGTTCGTCCCCGCGCTCCTCTACGCGCGGCGCGCGGGCAAGAGCACCGACGAGTTCTTCGCCTCCGGCCGCGCCGCGCCGTGGTGGCTCATCGGCGTGTCGATGGTCGCCACCACGTTCAGCACCGACACGCCGAACCTCGTCGCGAACCTCGTGCGCGAGAAGGGCATCGCCAACAACTGGGCGTGGTGGGCGTTCCTCCTCACGGGGATGGCCACGGTGTTCTTCTACGCGCGGCTCTGGCGCCGCTCGGGCGTGATGACCGACCTCGAGCTCTACGAGCTCCGCTACTCGGGTCGTCCGGCGGGCATCGTGCGCGCGTTCCGCGCGGTCTACCTCGGCCTGTTCTTCAACTGCGTGATCATGGCGTCGGTCAACCTCGCCGCCGCGAAGATCGCGAACGTGCTGCTGGGGTGGCCGATCGAGCGGACGCTCGTGGTGTGCGCGGTGATCAACGTCGCGTTCGCCGCGACGAGCGGCCTGTGGGGCGTGCTCGTCACCGACTTCTTCCAGTTCGGCATCGCGATGGCCGGCGCGTTCGCGGCCGCCTGGTACGCGCTCGATCATCCCGCGGTCGGCGGGCTCTCCGGGCTCGTCACCAGGCTCGATGCGCGCACGCTCGCGTTCGTCCCCGACTTCTCCGATCGCGATCTCACGATCACCGTCCTCGTGATGCCGATCGCGGTGCAGTGGTGGTCGGTCTGGTACCCCGGCAGCGAGCCGGGCGGCGGGAGCTACGTCGCGCAGCGGATGCTCGCGGCGAAGACGGAGAAGGACGCGCTCTGGGGCACGCTCTTCTTCAACGTCGCGAACTACGCGGTGCGGTCGTGGCCGTGGATCCTCGTCGGCCTCGCGTCGATCCTCGTCTTCCCGCGGCTCGAGGACATCCACGCGGCGTTCCCGTGGGTCGCGCCTTCGCTGCTCGGGCACGACATGGCCTACCCCGCGATGCTCTCGTTCCTGCCGGCAGGGTGGCTCGGCGTGATGCTGGCGGGCCTGCTCGCGGCGTACGTCTCCACGATGACGACGCATCTAAACTGGGGCACGTCGTACCTCGTTCACGATCTCTATCGCCGCTTCCTCCGTCCGGGCGGCGAGGACGCGCACTACGTCCGCGTCGGGCGGCTCGTCACCGCCGCGCTCATGGTCGTCGCCGCGGCGATCACGCTGGTCCTCGAGTCCGCGCGCGCCACGTTCGAGATCCTCCTCTCCGTCGGCGCGGGCACGGGCCTCCTCTACCTGCTCCGCTGGTACTGGTGGCGGATCAACGCGTGGAGCGAGATCGCCGCGATGGTGAGCTCGTTCGTCCTCGCGGCCGGCTTCACCGTCGCGAAGCGCGCGGGCGCGGACGTCCCCGCGCACGTCGTGCTCCTCGTCACGATCGCGGTCACGACGGTCGCGTGGGTCGCGGCGACGCTGCTCACGAAGCCGGCGGACGACGCGACGCTCGTCGCCTTCTATCGCCGCGTGCGTCCGGCCGGCCCGGGATGGGCCCGCATCCGCGGTCTCGCCGGCGAGCCGGAGCGCGAGGGCGAGCGCGACCGGCTCGGCCTCGCTGCGATCGGCTGGGTCTTCGGCTGCATGCTCGTCTACGGCGCGCTCTTCGGCGTGGGGCATCTCCTCGTCGGGAGCACGTCGAGCGCGATCGTCCTGCTCGGCTCGGCGATCGCCGGCGCCGCCGGCGTCGCGGCGGTGCTAAGGAGAGGCTCCTCATGAACGCGCGCGCGGCCGTCGTCCTCTCGTTCCTCTTCCTCCTTGCCTGCAACAACCGCACGCCCACGCCGCCGAGCGAAGCGGCGAAGGACGGCGCCCTGCAGCCCGCCACGACCGCGCCGCCCGCCTCCGCGCCGGCCGCGTCGTCGGCGCCGGTGAAGTGCGGCGACGCCACGTGCGCCGCGGGCGAGTACTGCTGCAACGAGAGCTGCTCGATCTGCGCCCCGAAGGACGGCAGCTGCATCATGACGGTGTGTGATCCGAAGGAGAAACCGAAGGCCGCGTGCAAGACGGACGCGGACTGCGCCACGTGGTCGAGTTACTGCGGCGACCTCCCGTGCGCCTGCGTCGCGATCGCGAAGGCGAGCGGGCCGCCGAAGTGCAACCAGCCCAACACGGTGAAGTGCCTCGTCGACCCGTGCATGAAGAAGGCTGCGGCATGTCAGGCGGGCGCGTGCGTGGTCACCGCCCAGTGATTACGTCCGGAGGTCATGAGGGGTTGGGTGATCGTCTCTGCACTGGTCTTCGCGCAGGCGTGCCTTCCTCCGGCCGTGCAGCCGGGCACGGCCGAGGTCACGCCACGTTTCCACGACGAGGAGCCGACGCTGATCGAGCTCGCGCGCGTACCCGGCGAGGCCGATCGCCGCGCGCTGCTCGTCGTGTACCCGCGTGCGGTCTGCTCCGGATGGACGAACATCGTGCTCGTCGACGAGCGCGGTGAGTTCGTCGGCGCGGTGTCTCCGGGCACCGCGTCGCTCGTGAGCGTGCGGGCAGGCGACCGATCGCTCTACGCGATCCCGAGCCTCGAGATCACCTCGCCCGTCCGCGCGTCGGCGGTCTTCTCCAAGGTCGCCGTCCCGCCGCTCCCGGCGGGGATCGTCTTCCGCTCGCGCGCGTGGAGCATCTACGAGTGCGGCACGAGCGAGTACGCGGATGCGGAGATCGCCACGAAGTCCGAGCTCGAGGAGCTGCTCGACGAGGAGGACCTCCGGTGGCTCGAGCCTCGCCGGCACGAGGGCCAGGCATGGCTCGACGCGCACGGCGAGCGCATGCGCGAGGTCCTCGCGCGGAGCGCCCGTTGAAGGCGCGGCTGCTCGCCATCTACGACGACGTCGAGCGGCGCGCGCGCACGACGAACGAGGCGCACGCGTGGTGGCCGTGCAAGCGCGGCTGCGATCTCTGCTGCCGGCGGCTCGCCGACGTCCCGCGCATGGGCAAGGACGAGTGGGCCCTCCTCCGCGAGGGCATCGAGGCGCTCGCGCCCGCGGTGCGGGCCGGCGTCGACGCGCGGCTCGCGGCGCTCCGCGATCACCGCGGGGGCCACGTCGTCTGTCCGCTCCTCGATCAGGCCGAGGGCGCGTGCCTCGTCTACGCCCATCGCCCGGGCGCATGCCGCACGTACGGCTACTACGTCGAGCGCGGCGACGTGCTCGGCTGCTCGCGGGTCCTCGAGGCCGCGCGCGAGAGCGGCGAGGAGGACGCGATCGTGTGGGGCAACGAGGACGGCGTGCGCTACGCCCTGGCGACGCTGTCCGGCGAGCCGCTGCCGTTGACCGAGTGGCTGGCGCTCGATCCGCCGCGGCCGCCGCCGGAGGAGTGACCGCCGAGCCCGAGCTCTTCGATGTACGTCTTCTCCAGCGTCGACTTCGAGCGCGCGAACTGGCTGCGCACGAACAGCGCGAGCCCGGTGGTCATCGCGAACGCGCGCCTCGCCGCGCCCGGCCGCTGCTCGGGCACGAAGCCGAGCTCCTTGCCCTGGTCGTAGACGCGCGAGCGCACGTGCTGGAGGAAGCCGGGCAGGTGCGCGAGCACGGGGTGCTGACCGGTGCGCTTCTCGAACGCGCGCACGAGCAGCGGCAGGACCGCCATCTGGAGCTCGAGCAGTCCGTAGTACGGCGTCGCGAGCCACCTCTTCTCCGCGAGCAGGCGGCGCGTCTCCTTCTCGCCCCACTCGACGTGCTCGATCTCTTCCTTGCAGACGACGCGCAGCTTCTTCTTGATGAGCGGCACGCGCGGATCCTCGTCGGGCAGCGTCGCGAGGAGGATGTCGCGGAAGATGTCGAGCACCATGCCCTCGCCGATCGCGTGCTCCATGAGCACCTTCAGCGGGTAGTAGTTGTTGTGCGACGACAGGAGCTTGATCACCCAGTGGGCGGGCAGGGGCTCGAGATCGAGCGCGCGGAAGATGTCGGCGAAGAGCTGCAGGTGCGCGAGCTCTTGCTTGGCCTGGCGGACGTAGAACTTCGCCGCCTCGAGCGAGCCGGCCGCGTAGAGCGACTTCCCGCAGTAGACGCCCGTGGCCTCGCCGTAGAGCGCCTGCGAGAGGATGAACCGGATGATCTCGCGGTCCTCCGGGCTGTTCAGATCGAACTTCGCGCCGCCGAAGTCGTACTGCGGCTCGATCGGATGCTCGCTCATGGCCTCTGGTCTAGCGCACAAGCGCGCACGCGACGAGCACGACTCAGGTGGTGAAGGCGGGATCCGGCATCAGTAGACGGTGTCGTCGTGCTCGATGGGCTGGAGCTTGGCGTGCGACAGGTCCTCGGCCGCCACGGCGAGCCCGAGGAAACCGAGGGCCCCGACGAAGAACACCCCGAGCAGGAGGGCTCCCCAGAACGGTGCGTCGAAACGTGATGCGTGCGGCATGGCCGACCTCTCCGGCTCCCCGCAAGGATGGCGTGCAACGGCCGGGCCGCGGCGGATCAGAGGAAGCGGGCGCGTAGCTCCGGTGTCGGCACGCGGCACGTCTCGCTCTTGCCGAACCAGCGATACCGGTTCCGCGCGATGAACCGGTAGACCGCGTCGCGGAGGAAGCGCGGGACGACGACGAGCACCACGAGCCATCGCCAGGGCGCGCGCAGGTAGCGGGCGATCCGCAGCGCGGCGGTGGAGTGGGAGTACGTGCGGCCGTCCTCGACGAGCAACACGCTCTCCGGGTCGCCCGGGGGCAGCTCCGCGCCGAGCAGCGCCCGCGCGGCGTCCGACTGGAGCGACGCGAACTTCAGGGTCGGCGCGCGCTCGTGATCGATGATGAACTGCACCGACCCGTTGCACAGGTTGCAGGTGCCGTCGAAGAGGACGACGGGCTCGCTCACCCGGCCATCGTAGTCCGCTCTCCGATCAGTTGCACGGACGGCCCGTGGGGTTCGTGTACGTCGGAGCGAGCTGCAGGTGGCGGATGACGGTCGCCGTGCGGCCCCGCTCGTCCTTGGCCTCCACCTTCACGTCGAGCGGCTTTCCGAGCAGGTCCTCGACCTTCGTGCCGGGCGCGTCGACCTGGAAACGAACGCCGACGAGCTCGCAGCCTCCGCTCGGCGCCTTCGACCAAGCGTAGGGGACCGCCGTCGCGGGGACGGCGATCGATCCGCCGGGGACCTCGGCCGAGATCGTGGTCACCGTCTTGAACTGCGAGAGGTCGCTCATGGCGAAGGACAGCCAGACGTGGTGACCGCATTGCGGTCCTCGCTCGAGCGTGACGACGTCGCCGTCGGCGAGCGGCGCGTACGCCGATTGTCCCTGACCCATGACGAGCGATGCGGCCGTCGCTGCGCCGCATGCGCTCGGCGGTGACGTCGCCCAGTCGCCCCGCGCATCGGGCAGATCGGCGAGGTCGGGCGCGACGCACTTGCCGCCGACGCAGGTCGTCGCCGCGTCGCACGTGGGCCCGCTGATCCCGGAGCCGCCGAGGAGCGCCATCTGGTTGCAACGCACCTCGAGATAGACGTACGCGAGCTTCGCCGAACCGCGCACGAACCGCGTCTTGACCTTCCGCGTGACGACGACGGCCTCGTTCGATCGAGCGGACACGTCGATCTCGACGAGCGCCTCGGGCGCGTCCTTCGGCGCGTCGAGCCGGAGCTCCTGCGGGAACAGCGCGCCGCTCCCCGCGGTCCTCGTCACGTTGGCGGCCACGAGCCCGTCGACCTTCGCCACGATGTCGAGCTGCGTGAGGTTGTAGCCCTGGCTCGCGAACGACTCCGCGTCCACCCCGACGAGGAGCGAGGTCGACGGATCCTTCGGGCGATCCTCGGACTCGGGCGACTCACCCGGCGGCTTCGGCGAAGGCGCGGGCGCGCCGTTCGCGGGCGACGCGCTCGTCTCGTCGGCCGAGCCGGACGAGCAGGCGAACAAGAAGGAGGAGAGGAGAAGGAAGTGCCAGGGACGCATGCTGCGCGGCGCAAGCACGTCGCGGGCCATCGCCGATTGCCGGGAAATCCCGGCGATCGCGATCCTTCGAGTGTGCCACGCCGTGCCGCTCGCCTGTCGGTGTGCACGCATGCGAGCGGCCCGGCGCGTCACTGCCCCTCGTCGTGCGAGCGGCGTCGATCGTGACGGACGGGAGCGAGGCGCCACGGCCGGGCGCGACGAGGTCGGCGCTCGCAGCCCCCGGCGCCGAAGCGGGGAAGATCGTCAGCATGCTGACGATCTTCGCCGTTTGGAGAGCGGGGCCGAGGCTCGGGGCGGACCCGGCGGCGCCCGTGCGTCACGCCTCGTGGCGGACGTACTCGAAGTCGACCGGGCGGCCCTTGATGCCCTGCTTCGGCGCGGCGATCCAGTTGGCCATCTGCTTCGGATCGAACACCGGCTTGGTCATCAGGCTCTTCACGTAGGTCTTGTCGGCCTCGGAGGGGAGCCACTGATCCTTCTTCGCCTCGAACGCCTCCTTCGAGATCAGGTTGCCGTCCGGATCGGTGGTGATGCCGGCGTAGAGGCCGATGTGGCGGTGGAAGCGGCGGCTCGGCAGCTTCAGCTGGAAGTCGATGCCGTGCGCCGCGATGGTGCGGTTCCACTTGTCGACGCCGCGCTGGCAGTCCTCGACGTACGCGTCGCGGAGGACCTCGTTCATCGCGTTGCGCATCGCGACGTCCTCCTTGACGATCGCGCCGTCCTTCGGGACGTCCATCGCGTAGCTGCCCTCGAGCGCGCGATGGTCCTCGAACTGATCCTCCTTGGCGCGGCCCTTGAGGCCGGTGGCGAAGTAGCTGGCGGCGTTCGAGGAGATCTCTCCGCCGAAGAGATCGAGCGACAGCGTGTACCAGAGGTTCAGGTACTTCTGCATCGTCGGCAGGTCGATGAGGCCGAGCGCGCGGACCTGATCCGTATGCTCGACCTTCTTCTCGGCCATCTGCTGCGCCGTGCGGTCGACGATGCGGAGCACGCCCGTCTCGCCGACGAACATGTGATGCGCCTCCTCGGTCAGCATGAAGCGCGTGGTGCGCGAGAGCGGATCGAACGCGCTCTCGGCGAGGGCGAGCAGCTGGTACTTGCCGTCACGGTCGGTGAAGAACGTGAACATGAAGAACGAGAGCCAGTCGGTGCACGGCTCGTTGAACGCGCCGAGGATGCGCGGCTTGTCCGGATCGCCCGAGCGGCGCTCGAGCAGGGCCTCGGCCTCCTCGCGGCCGTCGCGGCCGAAGTAGGTGTGGAGGAGGTAGACCATCGCCCAGAGGTGACGGCCCTCCTCGACGTTGACCTGGAACAGGTTGCGGAGGTCGTAGACGCTCGGGCACGAGTGGCCGAGCATGCGCTGCTGCTCGACGCTCGCCGGCTCGGTGTCGCCCTGGGTGACGATGATGCGGCGGAGCGCGTTGCGGTGCTCGCCGGGGACCTGCTGCCAGACCGGCTCGCCGAAGTGATCGCCGAAGCCGATGGTGCGGTCCTTCACCGGATCGGCGAGGAAGATGCCCCAGCGGTAGTCGGGCATCTTCACGTAGTCGAAGTGCGCCCAGCCCTCGCTCGTGACGCTGATCGCGGTGCGCAGGTAGACGTCGTCCTGCTGGAAGCCGTGCGGCCCCATCGACTTCCACCACTCGAGGTAGTTCGGCTGCCACGCCTCGAGCGCGCGCTGCAGGCGCTTGTCGCTCGAGAGGTCGACGTTGTTCGGGATCTTCGAGTCGTTGATGACGTTCGACATGATGTTCGGATTCCCTCGGCGATCAGGTCCGCTGCCAGTTGAACTCGGGGCGCTCCGGCTTTCCGTAGAGCGTGAGCGCGCCCTTCTCGCCGACGGCGTTCGGGCGCTGGAAGATCCAGTTCTGCCAGGCCGAGAGGCGCGCGAAGATCTTCGTCTCGAGCGTCTCCGGACCGGCGAAGCGCAGGTTCGCCTCCATGCCCGTCATCGCGTCGGGCGACATCGCCGCGCGCTCCTCGAACGCGATGCGGATCTCGTCGTCCCAGTCGATGTCGTCGGGCGCGAAGGTGACGAGGCCGTTCTTCACCGCCGCCGCCGTGTCCATCTTGCCCGCCTCGAGCACGCGACCCACGAGCGAGGGATCGGCGAGGAAGCGCGTCTGGAGGCGCGACAGGCCGTTGCCCATCGGCAGGAGCCCCGCGTTCATCGGCGAGGTCTGCACGCTGACCTCGGCGTCGGGATCGTCCTTCATGTAGAAGCGGTCGGCCGCGAGCGCGAGCTCGAGGAACGAGCCGGTGAAGCACGAGCCCGGCTCGCCGAGCGCGAAGAAGCTCTTCGCGGTCATGTCGAGGCGCTTGAGCACGCGCTTCATCAGGAGGACGCACTCGCGGACGAGGCCGTCGTCCTTGTTCTTCGCGAGGAACGCGTCCCACGCGAGGAGGTTCTCCGCGCTGCCCGTCGTCTTCAGCGCGACGACGCCGATGAGCGGCTGGTTGAAGCGCAGGTTCAGGAGCGCGTCGTCGAGCTCGCGCCACGCCTGGATGCACCACGCGCTCGACCCGAGCTTCACCAGCTCGTCGACCGACGCCGGGGCCTTGTCCGCAGGCGCCTTCATCGTGAGCGTCGCGACGCGCGTCTTCTCGTCGAGCTCGAGGGTCACGTGCTTGTAGTCGCCGAGCGGCGCGAGGGTGATCGCCTTGCCCGGCTTGCGCTTGCTCTTCGCGACGAGGCCGTCGACGTGCTTCTTCACCACGTCGTCGAACTTCGCCTTCGGCGGCGCTTCGTCGACGAGGCCCCACTCGACCGCGCGCTTGCCGCGCACGCCCTCGGCGATGGTCGAGAACGCGTCGGCGAGGTCGCGGCGGATCTTCCGCTTGTCGACGAGGCGCGTGAGGCCGCCGGTGCCGGGGAGCACGGCGAGGAGCGGCGCCTCGGGGAAGCTCACCGCGGTCGAGCCGTCGTCGGCGAGGACGATCTCGTCGCACGCGATCGCCAGCTCGTAGCCGCCGCCCGAGGCGGTGCCGTTCACCGCGCAGAGCGAGGGGATGCCGCTCTCGGCGCTCATCTCCTCGAGGTAGAGGCGCGTCTCGTTGGTGAACTTGCAGAAGTTCACCTTGAAGCCGTGGGTCGAGCTGCCGAGCATGTAGATGTTCGCGCCCGAGCAGAAGATGCGGTCCTTGCTGCTCGTGACGACGACCGTCTTCACCTCCGGGTGCTCGAAGCGGATGCGCTGGAGCGCGTCCGCCAGCTCGATGTCGACGCCGAGGTCGTACGAGTTGAGCTTGAGCGGGTAGCCGGGACGGAGGCCCTTGTCCTCCTTCACGTCCATCGACAGGCGCGCGACGGGCCCTTCGAACGCGAGGTTCCAGTGCACGTAGCGGTCGGGGTGCGTCTCGAAGCGGACGGGCGGGTGCGCGGTCGCGGGGTGGTCGGCCATCTCGCGCTTCGATCTACTTCGAGACAGGTCGCCGGGCAAGTAGTATAGTGCGTACGCAGCGTCGGACATGAACTATACTGCCGATAGACGCCCGGCCGCCCGGACGAAGCTCCTCCAGGGGCTCGGGGCGGCGGTGCGCGCGCGTCGCGGCGAGCTCGGCCTCACCATGCGGGCCCTCGCGAAGAAGGCCGGCGTGAGCGAGCGCTTCCTCGCGCAGCTCGAGTCCGGCGAGGGGAACATCTCCGTCGCCCGGCTCGAGGACGTCGCCGAGGCGCTCGGCACGACCGGCGCCGATCTGCTCGCGAGGGCGTCGTCCCGCGCGCCGGCCGAGGGCGAGGGCCGGAACGTGATCGCGCTCGTGGGGCTCCGCGGCGCGGGCAAGAGCTCGATCGGCGCGGCGCTCGCGAAGAAGCGCGGCGTGCCGTTCGTCGAGCTCGACGAGATGATCGTGCGCGAGGCGCAGATGACCCTCGGGGCGATCTTCGAGATCCACGGCGAGCGCTACTACCGCGCGCTCGAGCGCGAGGTGCTCCGCCGCCTGCTCGACGCGAACGAGCCCCTCGTGCTCGCGACCGGCGGATCGCTCGTCACCGATCCCGAGACGTGGGGCATGCTCCGCTCGCGCGCCCGCACCGTCTGGCTGAAGGCGACGCCCCAGGAGCACTGGGATCGCGTCGTCGCCCAGGGCGACGTCCGCCCGATGCGCGATCGGCCGCGCGCGATGAACGAGCTGCGGCAGCTCCTCGCCGCGCGCGAGCCGCTGTACCGCGAAGCGGAGACGGTGATCGACACGTCGGGCGCGCCGGTGCGCGTGGTGGTCGGTCGCGTCCTCGAAGGAGCACGCCGATGAGCCAGGACACCATCGCCATCCTCGACGTCGCCACGCCGCTCGAGCCGATCGCGCTGCTCGATCGGCTCGCCACCGAGCCGGCGCTCGAGGCGCTCGTGTCGCGCTACGGAGCCGACTGGACGATCACCGAGTGGACCGTCCAGCCGTCGGCGAGCGATCCGCGCGTCATCGATCTGCTCGGCCCGGGCGGCATCGTCCTCCGCCTCGGCCGGCGAAGCGTCGAGGTCTATCACCTCGTCCGCTTCCGCGCGTTCGCCGGCGACGAGGCCGAGCGGCGCGTCGTCCGCCGCGCGTTCCGCGCCATCGCCCGGATCGTCGGGTCGAAGCGTGCGGTCTACACGCACGAGCTCGCGAACACGGACCGCGATCCCGACGAGGGGATCGACACGGTGATCGCGAACCTCACCGAGCACGCCGGGCCTGCGGCGAAGACGTTCGTCGAGCTGGCGCAGGCGGCCCCCTACCGTGCGGGCTCGTGGTACCTCGACACCTTCGCCGATCTCGACGCGAACTGACGCGCCTGCAGTTTGTTGCATGGGCCGCC
This sequence comes from Labilithrix sp., assembly GCA_039809525.1. Classification (GTDB taxonomy): domain Bacteria; phylum Myxococcota_A; class Polyangia; order Polyangiales; family Polyangiaceae; genus Labilithrix. Next base: position 13,366 of record JBDHVD010000164.1, read on the forward strand.
ACAATGGACGGCGCTGCACCTATCGAAGTGCCGGGTTGTGGACGGCGCAACATCGACCCCGCGGGATCTCCGTCACATGGCGATGGACGACCTCTTGCTTCATGCGACGGCATGGGGTCGGTGAGGCGCATTCCGGTCATCCGGCACGGTGAGGACGTGTACGCCGCGGATGAGACGAAGGTGCACACGTTCTCACGTCAGGCCATCGCGGCGATGCTGCAGACGGCCGACGTCGACGAGGTGAAGATCTCGGCGCCGCCTCCGCCCGCGCCGCCGAGCGGCGTGCGCCTGAAGGACGGCTCGGCGCCGCCCGCGTCGCGGATGACGCCGGTGCCTCCTCCGCCGGCGGTGCCGAAGGTATGGGAGGAAGCGGACGACGACGACGACTCGCTCGAGCCGACGCTCCTGCACGAGAAGGCGGCGGAGAAGGTCGCGGCCAAGACGATCACGCTCGAGGTCGACGACATCGAGCTCGACGACGACATCGCGGAGGCGCCGTCCGCGCCGTCTTCGTCACCCGCCCTCGCGGCGCTCACGCCGCCGAGCGCGGACGTGAAGATCACCATCGCGCCGGCGAGGCCCGCGGCGGCCCCGGTGCCGTTCGCGCCGCCGGTGATGCCGCCCGCGGTGCGCGCGAGGAAGCCCCAGGGCATCGACGCGACCACGATCGCGATCTTCGTCGTCACCTTCGTCGGGACGATCGCGGCCGCGCTGCGCTGGGTGCTCTAAGCCAGCTCGCGCGCGATCGCGTCGCGCCGCTCGACCGGGATGCCGAGCGCGTCACCGAGCACGCCGTGGAGGCGGCGCTCGTCGCGGCTCGTCCGGCCGTCGGCCGCGGCGAGCTTCACCGCGAGCCGGTAGGCCAGCTCGTGGAGCGAGCCGGGCAGCTTCGGCGCGAGCTCGCGCACGCGCGCATCGACCGCGTCGTCGTCCGCGTAGAGCTGCTCGGCGAGCCCGTGCACGAGCGTGTCGACCTCGGGCGAGCGCACGCCGGTGAGGCGCTTCGCGAGCTCGCAGAACGCGACGTACTCGGTGTCGAGCAGCCGGCTGTCCGCCGCGGTCACCAGGTAGGCGAGCTCGAGGAGGATCGCCGCGTCGTCGGCAGGGACGGACAGATCGTTCGGGAGGAGCTCGGCGATCGAGGGCATCGCCCGAACGTACCAGCGTCAGCGGGGCTTCGTCATCGCGCGCGCCTCGGCGGCCTCGGCCGCGAGGTCCTCCTCGTCGAGCCGCGCGATCGCGCCCCGGAGCTCCGACTCGTCCTCGACCTTCGCCACGGCCTCGAGCGCCACGCGCAGGCGAGGGGACGCGGTGGTCTCGATCACCTCCGCGAGCACGCGCTTGCCGTCCTCGTCGAGGGTCGCACGCAACGCGACGGCGGCGCCTTCGCGCGCCGACGGATCGGCCGAGGGGTTCCGCACGATCTCCCAGAGGCGCTCGGGCGGAACCGCGAGGGCACGGTAGCCGCCGCCCGATTCGTCTCCGATCGCGCGCATCTCGCGCAGCCACGTGTCGAGATCGCGCCCGCCGCGCGCGAGCAGCGCCTCCTCCTCCGATCGCGCGAGCTTCGCGAACGCCGCCCGGCCCTCCTCGATCGCCGAGAGGAGGCGCTCGACCTTCGTCGTCGCGCCGTTCGCCCTCTGGGTGAGCCGGATCTCGAGCTCGCGACCGTCGGCGAGCTCGAGCTCGACGCCCAGCGACGTCGGCATGACCTCGCGGATGCGATCGAAACGGACGAAGCGACGCCGCCCGAGCGAGCGGAGCACGAGGCCGTCGCTCCCGACCTCGACCCACTGCGGCAAGAGCACCTGCAGCGCGATGACGGCATAGAGCAGGACGACCGAGCCCATCGCCCAGGGCGGGAGGAAGCGGAAGACCTGGAACACGACCCAGGGCGACGTGGTCAGCACGACGACGAGCCAGCGAAGGTGCTTCGCCCACGGGGGCAGCGCCTTGTGTCGCGTCACGGCGGACATCGTGACTCAGGATATCCCCGGTGATATGGGAAGCGCCGCGATGAAAGAGCTGGCGAGCTTCGTCTCCGGGAAGTGGATCACGGGCAAGGGCAAGGCTGCGGAGCTGGTGAACCCGGCGACCGAAGAGGTGCTCGCGACGACCTCGACCGAGGGCATCGACTTCGGCGCGGCGCTCGCGTTCGCCCGAGGCGTCGGCGGCAAGGCCCTCCGCGCGATGACGTTCGCGCAGCGCGGCGAGATGCTCCGCGCGATGTCGCGCGCGATCCACGCCAAGCGCGACGAGCTGCTCTCGCTGGCGATCGCCAACGGCGGCAACACGCGCGGCGACGCGAAGTTCGACGTCGACGGCGCGATCGGCACGCTCGCGGCCTACGCCGACCTCGCGCCCGAGCTCGGCGACACCCACGTCCTCGTCGACGGCGACGGCGTCCAGCTCGGTCGCGGCGCGCGCCTGTTCGGCCAGCACGTCTACCTCCCGCGCGAAGGCGTGGCGGTGCACGTCAACGCGTTCAACTTCCCGGCGTGGGGGCTCGCGGAGAAGGCGGCGACCGCGCTGCTCGCGGGCATGCCCGTCGTCTCGAAGCCGGCGACGAGCACCGCGCTCGTCGCGCATCGCATGGTCGAGATCCTCGTCGAGGCCGGTGCCATGCCCGAGGGCGTGCTCTCGCTCGTCTGCGGCGGGGCCGGCGATCTGCTCGATCGGCTCGGCGGCCAGGACGTGATCGCGTTCACCGGGTCGAGCATCACCGCGGCGAAGCTCCGTGCCGGACAGAGCGTGGTGCGCGACGCGACGAAGATCAACGTGGAGGCCGACAGCCTCAACGCCGCCATCCTCGGCCCCGACGCGACCGAGGGCTCGGAGGTGCTGAACCT
>JBDHVD010000165.1:0-16083 GCA_039809525.1 Labilithrix sp.
CGCCGCGCCCTCCGCGGCAGGCTCCGCGCGCGCGCACAAGCCGGCGCCCGCGCGTGCCGCGAGCGCGGCGCCGCCCGCGCCGTCGGCGTCCGCGTCGAGCGCGCCGAGCGTGACCGCCGCGACGTCGACCGCCACCGCGCGGATCGAGCTCGGATACTGACCGCCCGGCGCTCGGCCGCGCTCTCCGTCATCTCTCCGTCATCGTTCCGTCATTTCCCGCGGTGACGCATCGCGGCATGCACGGTTTCGTTCGACTCGGGGCGGCTGGAGAACTATTTCGCGAAGCCGCTCATGGGTTTCGAAATCATCGGCACCGGCCACTACGTCCCGGGAGAGCCGGTCCCGAACGCCCGCCTGTCGAAGGTGATGGATACGTCGGACGACTGGATCCACCAGCGCTCCGGCATCCGCCAGCGCCACTTCGCCGGCGAGGGACAGGGCGCGAGCGATCTCGCGCTCGAGGCCGCGAAGCGCGCGATCGAGGCGGCCCGCATCTCGCCCAAGGAGATCGATTACATCGTCTTCGCGACGATGACGCCCGACTACGTCTTCCCGGGTCCGGGAGGCGTCCTCGGCGCGAAGCTCGGCATCGACGGCGTCCCCTGCCTCGACATCCGCCAGCAGTGCGCGGCGATGATCTTCGGGCTCCAGGTGATCGACGGCCTCGTGAAGAGCGGCGCCGCGCGCACGATCCTCTTCGTCGGTGCGGAGGCCCACGCGGGCTTCATGCCGTGGGAGGACTGGGACGTCGTCGAGGGCAAGAGCGACCGCGAGGTCACGCCCGAGGCGCGCGCGCGCGCCAACGAGCACCGTGCGCTCGCCGTCCTCTTCGGCGACGGCGCCGGCGCGCTCGTGTTCCGCGCGACCGATCGCGACGCCGGCCTCGTCGCCGCCAAGGTCCACTCCGACGGCCGCTACGCCGAGACGCTCTACGTCCCGGGCGGCGGCTTCCGCACGCGTCCGTACTGGAAGGCGGACCACTTCGACGAGCAGGCGCACATCCCGCGGATGGACGGGCGCGAGCTGTTCAAGTTCGCGGTGACGAAGCTCCCGCAGACCGCGCGCGCGCTCTGCGAGCAGACGAAGACGCCGATCGACCAGATCGACTGGTTCCTCGCGCACCAGGCGAACGCCCGGATCAACAACTACATCCGCGAGCAGCTCGGCGTGCCGGCCGAGAAGATGCCGATGAACATCGATCGCTTCGGCAACACGAGCGCGGGCACGCTGCCGATCCTCATCGACGAGGTGACGCGCGCGGGCAAGCTGAAGAAGGGCGAGCTCAACATGATGCTGGCCCTCGGCGCCGGCATCCACTGGGGCTGCGCGCTCGTCCGCTGGTGACGCTCAGCCGACCCGCGTCCGCGAGGCCGGGGCCGTGTCGAGCGCGTCGTGGCGGGCGAACACGCCCCGGTCGATCTCGGCCATGACGTCGACGAGCACCCGCCGCGCGACGGCCGACGGCGTCCGCGCGTGGTGCCGGCGGAGCAGCTCGAGGACCCGGACGAGCGCGCGCGCCTCGACCTCGACGTCGCGGAGGTCGCGGAGCTCGCGTTCGAACCCGGACGGCTCGACCGGACCGAGCAACGTGACGATGCGCGCGCGGATCTCCTCGGCGGCCGCCCGGTAGCCGTCCGCGTAGCTGGTCCTGCCCGTCGCGAGCGCGCGTTCCTCCGCGATGGCGACGCAACGCGCGACGACGTCCGCGGCCGACAGCTGGTCGATGTCCGTCATGGGTCCCCCGGTCCCGCCCCCGGCGACCGCCATGCAACGGGAGGGCCGACCGCGAGCGCGCGTAGGTGCGCGACCGCACGTCGAACGACCGAGGCGCCCGCGCGCAGCGGGGCCCGGGCTGGGACGCTTCGCCACGAGGCCGAGCCCTCGCACCGGCGGGCCGTCATGCTAACTTTTCGGCAGCCCATGAAGCTGCTTCGGACCTTCGCCCTTTCCTTGTGCCTGGCCGCGGTCCCGCTCGCTGCGGCGACGGTGACCACCGACGCCGAGGCCTCGGTGATGATCGCCGTCCCGTTCGAGGCGCTCGTGAAGGACGCGGACGCCGTCGCGATCGTCGTCCCCGAGGAGGCGAAGAGCGTCTGGGAGGACGGACGCATCTACACCTATACGAAGGTGCGGGTCGATCAGGGCGTCGCCGGCGACACCGCGGGCCAGGAGCTGTGGATCCGCACGATGGGCGGCGTCGTCGGCAAGATCGGCCAGCTGGTCGACGGAGAGCCGGTGTTCACGGTGAACAAGCCGGCGCTCCTCTTCCTCCGCAAGTTCAAGGCGGGCGGCACCTGGGAGGTGTCCGCGCGCGCGCAGGGTCAGTTCCCCGTCGTCCGTGACGAGGCGAAGAAGACCAAGCGCCTCGTCCGGTCGGCGAACGTCGGCATGCTCCTGCCGCCGAAGGGCGCGCGCGCTCAGGTGGAGGGGCAGGTCGAGGGACAGGGACCGGTCGCTCCGCAGGCGCAGGGCGCGGCCACGGACGTCACGAAGATCCGGCTCGCGGGCGACGTCCTGCACGATCGTCCGCTCGACGACGCGACGAAGGAGATCGCCGCGACCTGGAAGCGCCTCCACGCCGCGCCGTCCACGAAGTGATGCGTCGCCTCGCCGTCGCCGTCGCCGTCGCGCTCGGGATGATCGCCGCGCCCTCGGCGGCGCACGCCTTCTGCCGGACGACGACGGTGCCCGTCATGGCGGACTTCCAGCCCCGCCCGGACAAGTGCTGGGACCAGGGCGTCCCGCTGTTCTGGCGGAACTCGTGCGTGAGCTACAGCGTCCAGCGCTCGGCGAGCCGGCAGGTCGCCTTCGAGGACGCCGCGAACAACATCTCCGGCGCGTTCACCAAGTGGACCGGCTCGAGCTGTCCGACCGAGGGCACCGGGCGGTCGCGCGTGAGCATCGACGTCCGCGACCTCGGTCCGGTCGACTGCGGCGAGGTCAACTACAACCAGAGCGGCGGCAACCAGAACGTCATCGTCTTCCGCGACGACGTCTGGCCCCATCACGACTCGTCGAACACCCTCGCGCTCACGACGGTCACGTTCAACCCGGAGACCGGCGAGATCTACGACGCGGACATGGAGGTCAACACGCACGACCAGCGCGTGACCTTGACCGATCCCGTGCCGCCGGACGGCTACGACTTCGCCAGCATCGTCACGCACGAGACCGGCCACTTCCTCGGCCTCGCGCACTCGGGCGACAACCGCGCGACGATGTACGCGAACTACACGCCGGGCGCGACGGCGATGCGGAACCTCACGTCCGACGACGTCGCGGGCATCTGCTCGATCTACCGTCCCGACGGCACGCGGGCGGTGCTCGACAGCAAGGTCACGCCCGGACCGCAGTGCGACCCCACCCCTCGCCGCGGCTTCACCGGCGAGTGCGAGGAGCCGAAGCAGAAGACGTGCATCGGCAACTCGGTCTCCTCGGCGACGCCCGCCGCCCCGGGCTGGCTGGCGATCGCGCTGGCCGGCGCGGTGAGCCTCTTGCATCGGCGCGTGACGCGGAAACGCTGACGCGGTAGCAGTATTCGCGCTCGACATGCCGCGCGCGCCGGACATCTTCTTGGTGAAGAACGCGGACGCGCTGCGCGCGGTCGCCGATAGGCTCGCGCAGGAGCCGCGCGTCGCGCTCGACATCGAGTCGAACGGCATGCACGCGTACCGCGCGACGCTCTGCGTCTTGCAGCTCGCCGCGCGCGGCTCGGTGGTGATCGTCGATCCCCTCGCGACGCCGATCGACGCGCTCGGGCCGCTGCTCGCCTCGAAGCGCACGGTCAAGCTCCTCCACGACGTCGCGTTCGACGCGCGCATCCTCGCCGAGGCTGGGGTGCCGCTCGACAACGTGCGTGACACGTCGGTGGCCGCGCGCATGCTCGGGCGCAGCGCGACCGGGCTCGGGTCGCTCCTCTCGAGCGAGCTCGGCATCGGCGTCGACAAGAAGATGCAGCACCACGACTGGGGGCAGCGTCCGCTCGACCGCGAGGCGCTCACGTACCTCGGCAACGACGTCGTGCATCTCGAGGCGCTCGCCGATCGGCTGTTCGCCGAGGTCGACGAGCGCGGGATCGCCGACGAGATCGACGAGGAGACCCGCTACCGCCTCGCGCAGGCGACGGCCGCCGCCGGCGAGGAGGATCCGCGTCCTGCCTACGTGCGGCTCAAGGGCATCGACAAGCTGCCGGAGGCCGAGCTCGCCGTCCTCCGTCACGTCGCCGCGGTGCGCGAGGAGAAGGCGCGCGCGCTCGACGTGCCGCCATACAAGGTGCTCGCGCCGGACGTGCTGCTCGCCATCGCGCACGCCAGGCCCCGCACGCAGGCCGAGCTCGGGCGGATCAAGGGCGCGATGCAGGGCCGGCGCGCCGCGAGCATCGCGTCCGAGATCCTCCGCGCCGTCGAGGCAGGCCTCGCCGAGCCGACCATCCCCGAGGCCGATCGTGCGATGCTCGAGCGGCCGCGCGTCCCCTCGAGCGTCGCGCGCCAGCGGCGTGCGCGCGAGCAGCGGCTCAGCAAGTGGCGGCGCGACGAGGCGCAGCGGCGCGGCGTCGACGAGCAGGTCGTCCTCCCCGGGCACTGCCTCCAGGCCGTCGCCGACCTCGCCGAGCCCGCGACGATCGACGCCCTGGCCGCGGTCCCCGGGATGGGTGCGTTCCGCGTCGCGCGGAGCGGAGAGGCGATCCTCGCCGCGCTGCGCGCCCCCGAGGGGGCGTCGTGAGCGAGCTGCTCGTCGTCGCGGGCGAGGCCTCGGGCGATCGCGCCGGCGCCGCCGTCCTCGCGCGGCTCGCGGACACCGGCGTCCGCGCGTTCGGGATGGGCGGAGGCGCGCTCGCGCGCGAAGGGGTCGATCTCGTCGCCGACCTCCGCGACCTCACCGCGCTCGGCCTCGCCGAGGTGGCCCGCCGGGCCTACGCCGTGGGCCTCGCCTATGCGCGCGTGCGCGCCGCGATCGCGCGGCGGAAGCCCGCCGCCGCGCTGCTTGTAAACTACACGGAGTTCAACGCGCGCCTCGCCGACACGCTGTGGGCGAACGGGACGCGCGTCCTCTGGTACGGCGCGCCCCAGGTCTGGGCGTGGCGGAGCGGCCGGCGCATCCCGCTCCGCCGCCATCTCGATCGCATGGCCGTGATGCTCCCGTTCGAGGAGGACGTCTGGCGCGAGGTCGGCGTCGACGCGCACTACGTCGGCCATCCCGCGCTCGAGGAGCGCCGCGATCCGGCCACCGGGCGCGTGCCCGCCCGCGAGCTCCTCGGCATCACGCCGTTCTGCGCCGCGGTCGCCGTCCTGCCGGGGAGCCGGCCCCACGAGGTCCGGCGCCTGTTGCCCTCGATGCTGACGGCCTACGAGTGGGTGCGCCACGATCGCGCGAGCGTCGACGGGCGCGTGCTCCTCGCGCCGAGCCTCGACGACAAGACGCGCGACTGGGCCCGCGGGCTCGCGGCCTCGTACGGCATCGACGTGGTGGACATCGATGCGCGCGCCGGCCTCGCCTACAGCCTGCCCGCGTTCGACGCCGCGCTCTGCGCATCGGGCACCGCGTCGCTCGAATGCGCGCTCGCGCAGGCGGTGCCCGTCGTCTGCTACCGCGTGGGCTGGGCGACCGAGCTGGGCGCGCGCGCGCTGATGACGACCAAGCACGTCGCGCTGCCGAACGTCCTCCTCGGACGCGCCGCGTTCCCGGAGCTGCTCCAGCGCGACGCCACCGCCACCCGCATCGCCGACACGCTCGCGGACGTCCTCGATCGGCGCGAGGAGCTGGTGCGCGCGTGCGACGAGGTCGTCTCCGCGCTCGGCGGACGCACGCAGGCCTCGGTCGAGGTCGCGCAGATGATCCGGCCGTGGCTCGAGCCGGCACGGGCGGCGCGCACGGCCTCGCGATGACGCCGCTCGTCGCGGTCACCGTCGTCCTGCTCGCCGTGCGCCTGTGGGCGGCGACGGTCGTCGGCTTCGGAGACAGCGAGGCGCTCTATGCGTGCTGGGCGATCCACCCGCAGCCCGCCTACCTCGATCACCCCGGCCTCGTCGGGATCGTCGCGCGGGCGATCGGCGAGGGCGCCTCCCCTTCTCCGGGCCGCGCGCACGCGGTGACCGCGATCGTCGCGAGCGCGTTCCCGTGGCTCGTCTTCGCGACCGCGCGCGCCTTCGGCGCCGATCGCCGCCGCGCCGTGATCGCCGCGCTCGTGGTCGCGCTCGTTCCGGAGATCGCGGTCGGCCTCTTCGCCCTCACGCCCGATCTCCTCCTCGCGCCGCTCTGGCTCGGCAGCCTCGCGCTCGCCGCGCTCGGTCTCCGCGCGCGGCCGGGGACGCCCGCCGGCGCCTCCGCCTTCCTCGGCGCGGGTCTCCTGGCCGGCATCGCCGCGTCGGCGAAGGTCTCCGGGCTCCTCCTCGTCCTCGCGCTCGTGGTCGCGTACGCCCGCGTCGCGCGCTCGAAGCACCCCGAGGCTCGCGCCGCACGGACCGTCTGGCCGTGGGCGGGGCTCGCGGCGGGCCTCGTCGTCGTCCTCCCGATCGCCGTCTACGAGGCGCGGAGCGGCTTCCCCATGCTGCGCCACCGCCTCGTCGAGACGCAGCACGGCGCGGGCGTGGCGTTCACGAACCTCGGGCAGCTCGTCGGGGGACAGCTCGTCTACCTGTCCCCCGTGATCGCGTGGATCGCCATCCGCCTCGCGCGCGATCTCGTCCGCACCCGGAACGACGACGCCCGGTCGACCCTGCTCTTCGCCTGCTTCGCGGTGCCGTTCGTCCCGCTCGTCCTGCTCTGCATCTGGAGCCCCGTCGCCGAGCCGCACTGGATCGCCCCGGCGCTCCTCGCGCTTCCCTTGCATGCTGCACGCATCGAGCGCGCGCCGCTGCGCCCCCGCGTCCTCACCGCGGGCGTGGCGGTCGCCGCGCTCTTCACGCTCGTCGCGCATGCCTGGGTGCTCGTGCCGGCGAGCGCGCGGCTCGTCCCCGAGTCCGCCGATCCGAAGCTCGACATCGCGAGCGAGCTCTACGGCTGGCCGACGGTGGTGGAGGCCACACACGAGCAGATGCGCCTCGCTGCGACGCCGTACGACCCGGAGGGCCGCGAGGTCGTGGTCGTCGGTCCCCACTGGACGATCTGCGCTCAGCTGCACGCGGCGATGCCGGGCGTGCGCGTGGGCTGCGCGACGCCCGTGCCGGACGACTTCGATCGGTGGCTGCCGCGGGCGTCGTGGCGCGCCGCGAGCGAGGTCCTCTGGGTCACCGACAACCGCTTCGCCGCCGACGGGACGGACCAGCTCCCGCTGCACGTGCGCACGGCCGAGGGACGCGTCCGCATCCTCCGGGCGGGCCGCACCATCCGCGTGTTCTCGCTCTACCTCTACTCACGCCGCGGCAGCTCCGAGCTCGACCGGCCGCTCGACGCGGTACGCGGGGATGCTCTTGCCGAGGCCGTACAGGAGAGCCGCTCCGAGGACGAAGTACGCGACGCCGAGATGCGTCCCTCCGGCGAGCGCGACGACCGCGTAGCCCATCCCGAGGACGCCGGCGAGGACGCCCGTGATCCATCCCCAGCTGCGGCGCAGCACCAGGCCGGCGGCGGCGGCGAGCGAGCAGGCGATGAACGTGATCGCCAGCACCAGCGTCGTGCCCCGGTCATAGCCCGGAAGGGTGACGCCGCTCGCCAGCAGGCGGACGAGCTCGATGACGCCCGCGAGCGCCGAGGCCCCCGCGGCGAAGAGTCCGTGACGACGTGCGTGGTCCATGGCCCGCGCGCGTGCATCGCGCAGGCCACGGCCACACATGCGATGGGTGCGCTCGGGCTCGCCTACTCCGCGACGTTCTCGGCCGACGCGACGCGCGGCGGCATCGCCGCCAGGCCCGCGTCGCGGATGAGCGCGCGGTCCTCGTCCTCGCCCGGGTTCGGCGTCGTCAGCAGCGTGTCGCCGTAGAAGATCGAGTTCGCGCCCGCGAGCATGCAGAGCATCTGCGCCTCGCGGGAGAGCGACGTCCGCCCCGCCGACAGGCGCACGCGCGACTTCGGCATCAGGATGCGCGCGACGGCGATCATCCGCACGAGGTCGAGCGGATCGACCGGCTTCATGTGCTCGAGCGGCGTGCCCGCGACCGGCACGAGCGCGTTGATCGGCACGCTCTCCGGCTGCGTCTCGAGGTTCGCGAGCGTGCGCAGCATCTCGCAGCGATCGTCGGTGCTCTCGCCCATCCCGATGATGCCGCCGGAGCACACCGTCACGCCCGCCTTGCGGACGTTCTCGAGCGTGCGGAGCCGATCGTCGAACGTGCGCGTGCGGATGATCGACCGGTAGTTCTCGCGGCTCGTGTCGATGTTGTGGTTGTAGGCGTCGAGGCCCGCGTCGGCGAGGCGCTTGGCCTGCGACTCGGTCACCATGCCGAGCGTCACGCACGCCTCGAGGCCGAGCGACTTGACGCCCTTCACCATCTCGATCACGCGGTCGAACGCCGGACCTTCCTTCACCTCGCGCCACGCCGCGCCCATGCAGAAGCGCGTCGAGCCGAGCTCCTTCGCCTTCTTCGCGCTCGCGATGACGTGCTCGACGTCGAGCATCTTCTCCGGCTCGACGTTCGTTTCGTAGTGGCTCGACTGCGGGCAGTACGAGCAGTCCTCCTGGCACCCGCCGGTCTTCACGCTGAGCAGCGTGCAGAGCTGCACCTCGTTGTCCGGGTGGTTCGCCAGGTGCACCCGCCGCGCCTCGTCGAGGAGCGGGAGCAGCGGCTTGTCGTACAGCGCACGGACGGCTTCGCGGGTGAAACGGGGCTGGGACATCGGTGGCGCGCACGTTAGCCCAATTCTGTGGGCGTCGCACCCCCCGCTACTCGTCGTCGCCGCCGCCGGTGAACGACTCGCGCTCGCCCTTCAGGACGCGGCCGATGGTGTTGCGGCCGATCGCCAGCCGCCGCGCGGCCTCCGCCTTGTTGCCGTCGCAGGCGTCGAGCGTGGCGGCGAGGTAGCGGCGCTCCGCCTCCTCGAGCGTGAGGCCGAGGGGCAGCACCACGGCGTCGGACGGCGCGCCGGGCGCTCCGACGCGGCGCTGCTTCGGGAGGTGCGCGGCGGTGACGCGGCCGTCGGGCGCGAGGACGATCGCGCTCTCGATCCAGTGCTCGAGCTCGCGGACGTTGCCCGGCCACGCATGCGTGCGCAGCATGGCGAGCGCGTCGGGCGCGAGGGACGGCGACGGGCGGCCGTAGCGCTTGGCGTACATGTCCGCGAAGTGGCGCGCGAGCTGCTCGATCTCCGCCTCGCCGCGGGCGCGGAGCGGGGGGATCTCGATCTCGACGACGCGGATCCGGTAGTAGAGATCCTCGCGGAACTTCCCCTCGCTCACGAGCCGCTCGAGGTCCTGGTGCGTCGCGCACACGACGCGCACGTCGGAGGTGAGCGTCTGGCGGCCGCCCACGCGCTCGAACGAGCGCTCCTGGAGGAAGCGAAGGAGCTTGCCCTGCACGTCGTGCGGCAGGTCCCCGATCTCGTCGAGGAACAGCGTGCCGCCCTGCGCGAGCTCCACCTTCCCCGGCACGCGGCGGTCGGCGCCGGTGAACGCGCCGCGCTCGTGGCCGAACAGCTCGCTCTCGACGAGCTGGATCGGCAGCGTCGTGCAGTCGACGACGACGAACGGGCCGGCCTGGCGCGCGGAGTTCACGTGGATCGCGCGCGAGAAGAGCCCCTTGCCCGTGCCGGTCTCGCCGCGGAGGAGCACGGTGGCGTCGGTCTGCGCCGCGAGCGTGACGCGCTCGTAGACCGCGCGGAGCTGGGGGCTCCGGCCGACGATGCGGTTGAACGGACCGCGCAGGGTGAGGCCCGGACCGCCCGCGTCCGCCGGGCGCAGGGTGGTGAGCGAGAACGCGCGCGCGATCTGCGCGGCGAGCGCGAGGAGGTAGCGCTCGTCTTCTTCGTCGAACCCGCCGGCGGACTTGTTGAGGACCTGCACCACGCCGCGCACGGGCCCGGACGCCTCCTCGCGGATCGGCACCGCGAGGATCGTTCGCGTGGTGTAGCCGGTGGCCTTGTCGACCGACGGATCGAAGCGCGGGTCCGCAGACGCGGCGTCGGTGCGCACGACCTCGCCCGTCCGCGCGACGAAGCCGGCGATGCCCCGCTCGAGCGGGAGGCGCAGCTCGGGCAGCTCCGGGAGGAGGGCGACGCGCGAGACGAGGTCGTTGTGCTCGGCGTCGACCAGCCAGATGGTGGCGCGATCGGCCGCGAGCGCCTCGGCGACGCGCTCGCAGGCGGTCGCGAGCAGCGCATCGAAGTCGACCTCGCGCGTGAGGAGGGACGAGAGGTCGACGAGGAGCGAGAGGCGGTTCATCGGCGAATCGGGGCCCGCCTCCCGCTCGCGCGGGCGAGGGAGAACGGCCTCCCGATCCGAGAGTACCTCGCTTCTCACGCGGCGGTGGCTTCTCCGGAGGGGCCGGTCCTCGTCCGGTGAGGCGTGCGGGAGCCGAGATCGATCGCGAGCCCCTCGCGCGCGGCGACGCTCGCCGGGAACAGCTCGCGCGCGCGCCGCTCGACGTCGTCGACCTCCGCGTCGGACCGCATCGGGTCGTGGTGGAACAGCACGTACTGCCGGGCGCCCGACGCCTTCGCGAGCTCGGCCCCGGCCACGTAGGTCGAGTGCCCCCACCCCACCTTGGTGCGGTACTCGTCCGGCGTGTACTGCGCGTCGTAGATGAGGACGTCGCAGCCGTCGGCGAGGGCGCGGAGAGCCGGATCGACGCAGGCGTAGTGCTCGGTGTCGGTCGCGTAGACGATGCTCTTGCCCTCGTGCTCGATGCGGTACGCGGCGACGCCGCCGGGGTGGTTGCCGCGCGCGACGCGGACGCGCGCCTCGCCGGCGTCGAAGCTCTCGCCGGTCTTCACCTCGCGCGTGGCGATCTTCGCGCCGACGTCGTCGAGGCGGACGGGGAACACGGGCGCGCTCATCTGGTGCTCGAGCGCCTCGCGCACGCTCATGATGCCGTTCGGGCCTCCGACGATCGTGAGGTTCGTCGTCTTCATGTAGACCGGCACGAAGAACGGCAGCCCCTGGATGTGGTCCCAGTGGTAGTGCGAGAGGAGGAGCGTCAGCGACGGGTCCTCCTGCCGCATGATGAGCTCGTTGCCGAGCGCGCGGAGGCCGGTGCCCGCGTCGAGGACGATGCGCGTCTTCCCGCAGAGCACCTCGACGCAGCTGGTGTTGCCGCCGACACCGGCGGTGTCCGGTCCGGGCGAGGCGATGCTCCCACGGACGCCCCAGAATCGAATCTTCATGATCGCGTCCTTCTTCAAGGACGGTGCCACCGACGAATGCCGGGGATTTCGCGGTCCGCGCCCCAAAGTGCCTTTCGCCGGTGCAAGGACGTGCACCGATTTGGAGCTATCCTCGGCCCATGCCGCAGCGCGTGCTCGTCGCCGACGACTCCGCCGTCGTTCGCCTCACGGTCGCGCGCGGGATGCGCGCCCACGGGTGCGAGGTGGTGGAGACGGACTCGGCAGGGGCGGCCTCGGCGGTCGACGCCGCGACGCTCGCGTGCGCGGTGCTCGACCTCGACCTCGGCGACGGCCTGGGCACCGACGTCGCGGCCGCGCTCCGCCAGGCCGCGCCCGAGCTGCCGATCGCGTTCTTCACCAGCGAGCAGTCCGGCGACGCGGTCGAGCGTGCGCGCGCGATCGGTCCCGTGTTCGCGAAGCCGGACGACCTCGAGCGCGCGATCGACTGGGCGGTCAGTCGATCGTGAGCCCCTCGGCCGTGCGCGTGCGCGCGTAGGCCTCGAGCAGATCGATGATCTCGCCGCGTAGCTCGCCTTCGGGGAGCGCGGGCCCGAGATACGTCTTCGCGAACAGGAGCGCGCGCTTGTCGACGATCACGCGATAGGTCCTCGTGGGGACGATGCGCGGAGGGAACGCGACCACGTACCGCCAGCTCGGCGCGAGCTGCTTCTGGAAGCGCGCCAGCTCCTCCCCCGTCAGGTCCACGCTCCAGAGCGAGGTGAACCCGCTCGACCCCGACGGCTGCCGCTGCACGAGCACCGCATCGTAGAGCCGCTGGAGGGTGACCTCGCCGGGCTCGAGGCCGGAGAAGAAGAGGTCGCGTCCGACCACCACGACCGCCGCCTTCCACACCGCCTGCGCCGCACGGCGGACGAGCTCCGCCATCTCCTTCCCCTGGTGGACCGGCGCGCGCACCCGTCCGATCACCGCGTGCGCATCCGGCGCCGCCTCCGCCTCGAGGCGCTTCGCGAGCGCGTCGACGTCGTCGGCCGCCGGCAGCTTCGCGTCGACCGACACGACGCGATAGCTCCCGAACGACACCTGCCCCGGCCGCTCGCCGACGACGATCTCCGCGCGGCCGATCTTCTGGCCGTAGCTGCCGGCCTGCACGATCCACGTGCGCGTCCCGTCGGCGTGCCTCGAGGGCAGCGGCTGCGGGAGCAGGTCCTCCGAGTGGCCGCCGACCACCAGATCGATCCCCGACACGCGGGCGGCGAGCTCGCGGTCCTCGGTGAGCCCGAGGTGGGTGAGCGCGATCATCACGTCGACCTCGGCGCGGTGCGCGTCGACCTCGCGCTGGGCGATCGCGACGTAGTGATCGTCCTGCTCGAAGACGCCCATGTACGGCGCGCTCGTCGGGCGGTCGTCGGCGCCGAAGCCGCGCGTCACGAGCCCGAGGATCCCGACCTTCACGCAACCCACGTCGAGGCGGACGAACGAGCGGAACGGCTGCTCCGACGCGCCGAGCTTCGCGTGCCTCACGTTCGCCGCGAGGACGGGATGCGCCGAGCGGCGCACGTCCTTCAGCACCGCGTCCTCGCCGTAGGCGAAGTCGTGGTTGCCGATGGTGCGGACGTCGATCGGCAGCGCCTGCACCATCTGCCGCGTCGTCTCGCCGTTCGATCGGAGCTCCGCGAGCGCGCCCTTCTCGTAGTCGTCACCGGCGTCGAGCACCACCGTCTCGGGCCGCTCCTTCTTCAGTCGCCGGAGGTAGCCGGCGAGGAACGCATAGCGGCTCTTGCCCGCGATCCGGTCGGAGTAGCGCGCCTGGAGATCGTTGACGTGCGCGAGCGCGAAGCGACGCGCCCCGCCCTCCGCGCACGTCCCGAGACGAGGCGGCCCGGCGTCGATCGGCACCGCCGCCGCCGAGGCGACGGACGAGGCGGACGCGGAAGGCGCCGGCGGCGGATGCTCCTCCTTCGGCGTGGCGCAGGCCGCCACGAGCGCGACGAGCAGGGGCGCGGCGCGCACGCGGACCTCGATCAGAAGCCTGCGGCGGCGCGCGCGATTTCCTTGTCGATGAGCCCCTGCTGGAGGAGCTGCTTCAGGTGCATCTCGAAGGTCTGCATCCCGTACGGGTGGGTGCCCTTCTCCATCAGCTCCTTCAGCGAGGGGTTGCCCTCCGGACGCTTGATCGACTCGCGCACGGTGCCCGTCGCGACGAGCACCTCGGCCGCGAGCGCGAGGCCGGTGCCGTCTTTTCGCGGCAGCAGGCGCTGGGCGATGATCCCCTGGAGCGTGTCACCGATGCGCTCGCGCATCTCGTCGGTCGAGCCCGGCTGGCCCTTCGGCGCGAGGGCGAGCATGCGGCCCACCGTGCGCGAGACGTCCGGGGTGTGCAGGGTCGAGAGCACGAGGTGTCCGGTCTCGGCGGCCTTCAGCGCGATGTCGAGCGTCGTCTCGTCGCGGATCTCGCCGACGAGGATCACGTCGGGATCCTGACGGAGCGCGGCGCGGAGCGCGTCGGCGAACGTCGTGGTGTCGATGCCGACCTCGCGCTGGCTGACGCTCGACTTGTCGTCCTCGTGGAGGAACTCGATCGGGTCCTCGATGGTCACGATGTGGAGCGGCTGCGTGCGGTTGAGGTGGCCGATCATGGCGGCGAGCGTCGAGCTCTTGCCGTTACCGGCCGCGCCGACGACGAGCACGAGGCCGCGGTCCTTCTCCGCGAGCGTGGCGCACGCCGGCGGCGCCCCGAGCTCCTCGAAGACGGGGATCTTCGTGGGGATCGCGCGCATGACGATGCCGAGCGTGCCGCGCTGGCGGTAGACGTTCACGCGGAAGCGGCCGACGCCCGCGGCGGCATACGCGGTGTCGTGCTCGCGGAGGTTCGCGACGTCCGCCTTCACCTTCGGATCCTTGATCACCACCCGGGCGATGTTCTCGGTGTCCTCCGGGCGGAGCGGCTCGGTGCGGAAGAACACGAGGTCGCCCCGGACGCGTGCCGCCGGCGGGATGCCGACCTTCAGGTGGATGTCGCTCGCCTTCGCGGCGACCGCCTTCGCGAGCAGCTGGTTGATGTACGCCTCGTTGCCATACACGCTCGAGACCGGCGCAGAGTCAGCCATGGGCCCACCAGGTTATCGCAAGTTACCGCCGGGGGACGTGACCGAGCGCCTCATGGTCGCGCACGTCACCCGCGCACGTCACCCGCGGCGTGTCCGCGAAATCCCCGACAGTAAAAGCGTCTCTCCCAGTTCTCCCGGATCGGAAATCGTGCGTATAGAGATACGCGATGGCCGGCGCCCCGACCGACGACCGCGTCGCCCGCGACGTGCTCGAGAGCCTCCTCGAGGGCTGTCAGGTGATCGGCTTCGACCTCCGTTACCTCTTCGTCAACGGCGTCGTCGCCGCGCAAGCGCGCCGCAGATCGGACGAGCTGCTCGGCCGCACGATCACCGAGTGCTACCCGGGCATCGAAGAGAGCGCGATGTTCGCCACGCTCTCGCGCTGCATGCGCGAGCGCACCCACGCCCGGATGGAGAACGAGTTCCTCTATCCCGACGGCAGCACCGGCTGGTTCCAGCTCCGCTTCGTCCCCGTGCCGGAGGGCGTCTGCATTCTGTCGCTCGACGTG
This sequence comes from Labilithrix sp., assembly GCA_039809525.1. Classification (GTDB taxonomy): domain Bacteria; phylum Myxococcota_A; class Polyangia; order Polyangiales; family Polyangiaceae; genus Labilithrix. The sequence goes on from JBDHVD010000165.1 coordinate 14,831, forward strand.
AGCGAGGCAAGACGCGTGCAGGACGCGCTCACCAAGACGGAGGAGCAGCTCCGTCACGCGCAGAAGATGGAGGCGGTCGGACGCCTCGCCGGCGGCCTCGCCCACGACTTCAACAACCTCCTCTCGGTCGTCCTCAGCTACACCGAGCTGCTCCTCGCCGACGCCGCGGAGGGCGATCCGCTGCGCGCGGACCTCCAGGAGATCCGCACCGCCGGCGAGCGCGCCGCGGGCCTCACCCGGCAGCTCCTCGCGTTCAGCCGCCAGCAGGTGCTCGAGCCGCGGCTCGTCGACATCAACGTCATGCTCGACGGGATGCGGAAGATGCTCGGCAGGCTCGTCGGCGAGGACGTCGAGATCGTCGTCCTCACGAACCATGCCCCCTGCGTGACGAAGGTCGACCCCGGCCAGATCGAGCAGGTGATCATGAACCTGGTGGTGAACGCGCGGGATGCGATGCCGCGCGGCGGCAAGCTCACCATCCAAGCGAACCGCGTCGAGCTCGACGCGGGCTACGCGCAGGAGCATCTCGGCGCGACGCCCGGCCCGCACGTGATGATCGCGGTGACCGACACCGGGGTCGGGATGAACAAGGAGACGCAGGCTCGGATGTTCGAGCCGTTCTTCACCACGAAGGAGCGCGGGAAGGGCACCGGGCTCGGGCTCTCCACCGTCTTCGGCATCGTCCAGCAGAGCGGCGGCCACGTCTGGGCGTACAGCGAGCCCGGCGCGGGGACGACGTTCAAGATCTACCTGCCGCGCGTCGATGCGGTCAGCGCCGACGAAGAGCCGCGGCCCCCGGTGCCCGAGGACCTCCGCGGCTCGGAGACCGTCCTGCTCGTCGAGGACGACGCCCAGGTGCGCGCCGTGGCGTGGAACATCCTCCGGCGTGCGGGCTACGTCGTGCTCGAGGCGCCGAGCGCGGGCGAAGCGCTGCTGGCGAGCGAGCAGTACGGCGCGAAGATCGACCTCCTCCTCACCGACGTGGTGATGCCGCGGATGAGCGGCCCCCGCCTCGCCGAGCGCCTCCGTGCGTCGCGGCCGAAGCTGAAGACGCTCTTCATGTCGGGATACACCGACGAGGCCATCGTTCAGCACGGGTTGCTCGATTCGGGGGTCGCGTTCCTCCAGAAGCCCTTCACCCCCGATGCGCTGACCCGCAAGGTGCGTCAGGTGCTCCTCCGTCAGTAGTTCCCCATCGGCGAGGCCGACCCTGCCCGATGAAGCGGGCGGCTGTCGAGGGTTTGGTTCAAGAT
>JBDHVD010000166.1:0-15972 GCA_039809525.1 Labilithrix sp.
CGAACGGGTAGCCGTCGCCGTCGAGCTTCGCGAGGCGGACCTCCTGGTTCGGCGTGACCGCGCTCGCCAGGAACAGATCCGCGGCTCCGAAGCGCGTGTCGATCGGACCGCGGTGATAGACGACCCACTTGCCGTCGGGCGTGACGCTCGGCCAGGCGATCGGCTGTCCGCCGCCTTGCAGGACGAGCGTGGTCGAGGCGCCGGCCTTCGCGGTGTTCATGTCGAACGCGATCGCCGCGAGCGCGCCCTGGCCGACGCCGTTCGGGATCACGTACGCGATCTTCGAGCCGTCGGGTGAGAAGCCGGGCATGCCGAGCGAGACGCCGTCGAGCCCGCTGTTCGCGACCTTCGTCCCATCCTTGGTGCTGAAGAGGCCGGGCTGCGCGCCGGGCGGCCCGGGCACCGAGGTCGTGCCGTTCTGCACGAGCCACTTGCCGTTGGGCGAGAGCGCGGGGTTCGACCACAGGCGCTTCTGCGCGCTGCCGGGCGCGCCGCCGGTGTCGAAGATCGGCTTGTTGGTGAGGAGATCGTACGAGCCGCCGAGCGTGTCGCCGCCGCTCACGAGCGTCGAGCCGTCGGCCGAGACGGTGTGGCACGTCATCGTGCACGTCGATGCGGGCAGGGCGCCGAACGTCCCCGCGCTGAAGTCGTCGGGCGCGGTCGCGCCGGGCTTGATGCGCATCACGCGCCCGACGTTGTTCGCCCAGTAGTAGATGGTGCCGCGCATCGACGCGGGCGAGATCGTCCACTGGTGCGTGACGGCGACGGTGGCCGCGCCGCCGCTGAAGCGCGCGACCTTCAGCTCCGCGGCGCCCGACGTCGAGTCGACGAGCTTCGTCCACGTGGCGGGCACGAAGTCGAAGCGCGCGGGCGGCGCGAGGGTGGCGAACGACTCGACGTCGATCGTCGCGCTCGTGACGTGCACGTAGTACGCGTCGCCGGCGGCGCCGCCGTTCCACATCAGCTTCGGACCGGCGAGGCCGCGCGGGAACACCGTGCCGTCGTAGGGATACGCCCACTGGATCGAGGCGTCCTTGTTCGTCGCGGCCTTCAGCGCGGCGATCGTCGCGGGCGGGAGGTTGTTCGGGTTCTCCAGCACGTGGAGCTTCACCGTGAGGTCGCCGTCGGCGGTCTTGCCCTTGTACGACGCGGTCACCTTCACGTGCCCGCCGAGCTGACCGTTCGCGGTGTACACGCCGTTCCCGGCGATCGTCCCCACGGGGAAGTTGCTCGCGGTCCACGCGCCCGCGACCTCGCCCTTCTTCCCGTCGACGAAGGTGGCGATCACCTTGAACGGCTGCGTCGCGGGCTTGCCGTCCTCGACGAGCAAGGTCGCGCTCGGCGGATCGATCGCGAGCGACGCGACGTCCGCCTCTTTCCCGCCGTTGCCGAAGCCCGGGTTGCCGCTCGTCCCGCCGCTCGGATCGGCGGGCTTCCCTGCGTTCTCGTCGAACCCTTCGCGCTCGGAGCCGCACGCCGCGATGACCGCGAACGCGACGCCCCATACCCAGAGAAGTCGTCGACCCATCGTCGTCCTCCGTCCCGCGCGGCATATTCCACGCAGGACGGGAGGCGCGTCGGATTACCCGACGTCGGAGACGATCAATGGACGGTCCTGGTACGGACCGCGAGCCTCAGCACATCGCGCCGTTCGGGATGCACTGGTAGCTGCCCCAGCAGAAGGAGCAGAACTTCCCGGTGCCGCAGCCGTTCGTCCGGCAGTCCGCCGGGGGCGGCGGGGGCGGGGGCGCGCTCTTCGGCTGGCAGATGCCGCCGCAATCGGCGCCGCCGTTCTTCGGATCGCACGTGTCGGTCGGATCGTCGACGCAGGCCTCGTCGGGATCGCTGCACTGGATGCCGGCGAAGCCGCCGCAGCGCTGCACGCACTTGCCGGGCACGTCGGGCTGGGCGATCGGGAGCTGACAGCTGTAGCCCACCGGGCACTGGTGCGAATTCAGCGTGAAGCCGCCGCACGCGATGTCCTTCGGCAGCACGAGCTCGCACTTCTTCGTCGCGGCGTTGCACTGCGCCATCGAATGATCGTCGCGGATCATCATCATCGGGCAGAACAGCGGCTGCGGGCACTCGAGGCCGGCCTGGTAGTCGGCCACGCGGTCGGCGCGGACCGGGATGTACGCGCCGATCGCGCAGCAGCCCTTCTCGATCTTCGCGCAGTCGGAGTCGACGTTGCAGCCGCTGACGAGATCGGCCCCCTTGCCCTTCAGCTCGACGCGGAAGCTCATCGGATCGAGCCAGTAGTCGCGGACCACGACGTAGTGCGTGGCGCTCGCGTTCTTCGGCAGCGTCGCGACGACGTGCGCGTCGGTGTTGCCCGGCGCGGCGTCGTCGTTCTTCGCGACCACGCGCCAGTCGTTGTCGAGCACCCACGCGACGGGGTCGCCGCTGTTCGACTTCACCCAGACGTCGATCGCGTCGCCCTCGCTGCCGCTGAACTTGTACGCGACGTAACGCGTGCGGCCCGTGTGACGGTACGGCGTGAGCGCGCTCGTCTCGCCGTAGGCGAGCGAGCCGGCGATGAACGTGTCGCGCAGGGAGAAGGCCTGCGTCGTCTCGTCGGCGACCTCCTCCTTCGCATCGGGCTGAGCCGAGCAGGCGGTGACGGCGGCGGCGGTGATCGCGATGACGGTGGCGATCGAAGCGAGCTTGGTAAGCATCCTCGTTCCTCCAGGAATGGCGCCGCCTCATAGCTCAGCCTCGTGTAGGTGCAAGGGAGATTCTGTATGCGGTCGAATGGCCCAGCGCGGAAACCGTCGAACCTCCCGGGTGTTAGGATTCGCCGTCGTCCGGTGACCCTGTTCGTAACGAGGTATTTCCCATGAGCCTTCGCTTTCTTCCGATCGTCCTCGCGTCCGCGTTCCTCGCCGTCGGGTGCGGCGGCAAGGAGGTCGTCCGCGGCGCCGACGATCCCTCCGTCGACGCGCACGCGCTCTCGACGGGCCTCGACAAGGAGGACATCCAGCGCGCGCTCCGCGACACGCTGAACAAGCTGCGCGTCGCGCCGGTGATGAACGAGTGGCGCACGACCAACCCGCCGCCGGTGGTCGCGGTGTTCCCGTTCCAGAACTCGACGAGCGAGCACATCGACTCGATGCTCGACACCGTCCTCTCGGAGGCGGAGACGTGGCTCATCGAGTCGAACGTGGTGAGCGTGGTCGCGCGCGATCGCCAGAACCAGATGATCCGCGAGGTCGAGGGCCAGCAGAACCCGGTCTTCAACCCGGCGCACGCCGCGAAGTACGGCAAGCAGCTCGGCGCGAAGTACTTCATCACCGGCAAGGTCTCCGCCGCCGACGAGCGCAGCGAGGACATGCGCCGCGTGCAGTACTTCCTCTACATGCAGGTCATCGACGTCGAGACGAGCGCGATCCGCTTCCAGGCCCGGAGCGAGATCACCAAGGCCGTCAAGTAGGCCATGCGCCTCGCAGTGCTCGCGGCGACGGGCGCCCTGTCGTTGCAATTCCTCGTCGGGTGCGGCGGCCACGAGGCGCGCACCCTCAAGATGCGCACCGCGCTCGACGTCGGCGACGCGAAGGGCGCGATCGCGGCGATCAACGACGAGCTCGACGTCGAGAAGGACACCGAGCTCCCGAAGGACATCAAGGGCGACAACGCGATCCTCGTGCTCGACCGCGCGAGCATCCAGCAGTCGCTCGTGCGCTTCAAGCTCTCGCAGCGCGACTTCGAGGCCGCCGACAAGGCGATCGACATGCTCGATCTCGCGCGCAACGCCGGCGACTCGATCGGCGAATACGTGTTCAGCGGCTCGTCGGGCAAGTACGCCGCCCCGCCCTACGAGAAGCTGATGATCAACACGCTGAACATGATCAACTACCTCGAGCAGCACGACCTGAACGGCGCGCGCGTCGAGGCCCGGCGGCTCAGCGTGATGCACAAGTACTACCGGGACAACCTCCGCGAGGAGGACAGCCCGGTGCTCGGCCTCGGCAGCATGCTCGCCGGCTTCACCTTCGAGAAGAGCGGCGAGGTCGACGAGGCGCTTCGCTACTACGACGAGTCGCTCGCGTTCACCGGCTTCTCGTCGCTCGGGGCGTCGGTGCGAAGGCTCGCGAGCATCGGCAACTACCGGAGCCCGCGCCTCAAGGCGCTGCTCGAGGGCGGTGAGCCGCCGCCGCCGGAGGACGACTCGGGCGAGGTCCTCTTCGTCGTCGGCTACGGCCGCGTCCCCCACAAGGTCGCCGAGCGCATCCCCATCGGCCTCGCGCTCACCTACTTCGCGAGCGCGATGTCGCCGAACGACGTCGCGCAGGCGAACCAGCTCGCCGCGCAGGGGCTCGTCACGTGGATCAACTTCCCGACGCTCGCGCCCGGTCAGGGAAAGTACGACGTGCCCGGCGTGCGCCTCGACGGCAAGTGGGTGCAGCTCGAGGAGGCGGTCGACGTCGATCGCGAGGTCCGCAAGGAGTGGAAGAAGATCGAGGGAAAGATCATCGTGAGCGCGATCACGCGCATGATCACCCGCGTCGCCGTCGGTCAGGGCATCCAGGCGGCGGCCGGGCGTGACAACGTCGTCGGCATCCTGGGCTCGCTCGCCGCGCAGGCCACGCTCACCGCGCTCGACACGCCGGACACGCGCTCGTGGGAGACGCTCCCCGCGCGCATCGCCGTCGCACGCGTGCGCCTGCCGCCGGGGCGCCACTCGCTCGACATCGACGCGCGCGGCTGGCGCCGCACGCAGGAGGTGATGGTCGAGAAGAACGGCTGGGCGGTCGTCTCGCTCATGGCGCTGCGCTGAGGTGACGGACGTGTCATCCTCACCGGGATGCACGCCGCCGCCGCCGAGGTCCTCCGCGTCCAGCACCATCTCTCTGCCGCCGAGGCGTTCGCCGCGACGCGCGGGCTCGCCGATCTCGATCCCGCGCAGCGCCTGACGCGCGCGCTGCTCCTCGAGGAGCTCGCGCGTTACCGCGCGGAGGGCGTGTTCCCGAAGAACCGCGACTTCGCCGGGAAGCGCCCGACGTTCATCGACGCGGACGGCACGCGCTGCGCGATGGCGCACCTGATGGAGATCGGCGGCGCGGCCGATCTCGTCGACGAGGTCGCACGCACGAGCAACCACGCCTACGTCGAGGACCTCGCGCACGACCCGCGCTTCGTCGCATGGCTTCGCGCCGCCGGGCTCACCGTCGAGGAGGCCGCGCGCATCCAGCCGTCGTATTGCGAGGCCACCGCCGCCGACTGCGTCTGCACGCTCACGCGGCACCGCGCCGACAACGGGCCGATGCTCGTATGGGAAGGGACCGTCCTCTCGGTGGCCGACGGCGGCGATCACTGGGTGGCGCGCGTCGACGCCGTGATCGCCGGAGACGAGACGCCGAGCCACGCCGGGACCGAGCGGAACGTGTCCGCGAGCACCTCGCTCGTCGTCGGGCAGCGGTTCCTCGCGGCCGGCGATCCGACGCAGACGAAGGTCTTCGACGCCGCGATCGTCTCGCTCGAGGACGGAGAGACGACCGGCGCGGTGTGCTTGTACCGACCCGCGATGGTGCGCTTCCCCGCGCTGCCGCCGCTGCCGAAAGCCGACGCGATCGCGCTCGTCTCGCTGTCGAACAGCGCGTGTCACGATGCGCTCTACGCTCGTGATCCGGCCTGGAAGGCGAACGCGTGCCGGGATGCGGGGCGGACGCAGGACGCGAGCAGCGCGGATGCGGGGGCGCCAGGGGCGGGCGGCGCGGGTGACGCGGGTGACGCGACCGGCGGCGGCTGCAGCGTCGCCGGCTCGTCGCCCGAGAGCCTCTCGGTCCTCGCCGCGGTGGTGACCGCGCTCGCCGTCAGACGATGGGCGTTTCCTCGGCGAGCTTCGCGATGAACGTCTCGATGCGCCGCGCGCGCGTCTCCGGCTTCTTCGCGTGGTGGAGCCGGAACGCGATCGCGTAGGTGTTCGCGCGGTTCAGCGTGGCGAGGAACGCCTTCGCCTTCTTGTTCTTCGCGAGCGCCTTCACGAAGTCTTCCGGCAGATCCATGTTGCTCGGGCTGTCGTAGGCGGCGTCCCAGCGGCCGTCGGCCTTCGCGCGCTCGACCTCGGCGCGACCGGCGTCGTGCATGCGGCCCTCCTTCTCGAGACGCGCGACGTGATCGCGGTTGCGCTTCGACCAGATGCTCTTCGCGCGCCGCGGGGTGAAGCGCTGGACGTACGCCTCGTCGTCGAGACGCTTCGACTGGCCGTCGATCCAGCCGTAGCAGAGCGCTTCGTCGAGCGCCTCGGCGTAGACGACCGACCTCTTGCCCGCGCCCTTCTTGTAGAAGCGGAGCCACACGCCGTTGCTCTTGGCGTGGTTCGCGTGGAGCCACTTGCGCCACTCCTTCGGCGTCTCGAAGAAGAGGACGGGCTGCTCGGTCACTTTCGCGGCTCTTCGATCCATTCGTCGTCGGCCACACCATACTCGATGCTCGCGCGCTCCTTCGCCTCCTCGAGCGTCGGATGCCACGTGTGCGAGACCGTGGTGGCCGACTTGTCGAGGCGGAGGAGCGAGAAGCCGGCGCCGTCGCGCAGGATGCGGAGCGACACCGGATCGGGCGTCGGTGCGGCGCCGCCTCGGCCGACGACGAGGCTCACGCGCTCCTTCGAGCCGACGACGTGCTTCAGCGCAGCGCGGAGCATGCGAACGCGCCCGCGGTGCCCGCGCCGACGGCGAGCGCGGCGTAGAGGACGGCGGCACGCCGGTCGAAGAACGCCATCGGCCGCCACGACACGAAGAACGGGAGCGCGCCCGCGACGCCGACGAACCAGAACCAGCCCGGCCCGATGCCGAGGAGATGGGCGACGGGGAACGCGGTCGCGGCGGCGAGCGCGACGCCGAGCCCCCACGTCCGGGTCCGCCACGCGGCGCCGATGCCGATCAAGAGGAGGAGCGACGCGAGGACGGTGCTCCACCTCTCGAGCAGGATGCTCCGGACGATCGTCGCGAGGGCGATGACCGACGCATGGGCGAGCGAGGCGCGGATGCGAGCGGCGAGCGGCATGTCCGGGCTCATCGAAGGAAAGCCTGGCACCGCCGGAGACCGAGGACAAGGCGCGCTGCCCGTGGTAGCTCACGGGGGCGATGAAGCAGTACCACGACCTCCTCAGGCTCGTGCTCGAGCACGGCAAGGATCGCGAGGATCGCACCGGGACCGGCACACGCGGGATCTTCGGGCACCAGATGCGGTTCGACCTGCGCGAGGGGTTCCCGCTGCTCACGACGAAGAAGCTCCACGTCAAGTCGATCATCCACGAGCTCTTGTGGTTCCTCCGCGGCGAGACGCACGTGAAGCCGCTGCAGGACGCCGGCGTGCGCATCTGGAACGAGTGGGCGACCGCCGAGCAGACCGCGCGCTTCGGCCGGCAGGAGGGCGACCTCGGTCCGGTGTACGGACACCAGTGGCGGAACTACGGCGCGACGCTGCGCGCCGACGGCAGCTACGAGCGCGACGGCGTCGACCAGATCAAGCGCGTGCTCGCCGACATCGTCGAGAAGCCGCACTCGCGGCGGCTCCTCGTCACCGGATGGAACCCGAAGGAGGCCGACCAGGTCGCGCTTCCGCCCTGCCACACGCTCTTCCAGTTCTACGTCCAGGACGGCGAGCTCTCCTGCCAGCTCTATCAGCGGAGCGCGGACATCTTCCTCGGCGTGCCCTTCAACATCGCGAGCTACGCGCTCCTCACGATGATGGTCGCGCACGTGACGGGCCTCCGCGCGGCCGAGTTCGTCCACACGTTCGGCGACGCGCACCTGTACAAGAACCACCTCGAGCAGGCGAAGCTGCAGCTCGGGCGCGAGCCGCGCCCGCTTCCGCGGATGGTCCTCGCGCCCGGCGTGAAGGACCTGTTCTCGTTCCGCTACGAGGACTTCACCCTCGAAGGCTACGACCCGCACCCGCACATCGCGGCCGAGGTGAGCGTATGAAGCCCCTCGCGATCGTCGTGGCGGTGGCGAAGCGCGGCGTCATCGGGAAGGAGGGCGGTCTGCCCTGGCGGATCCCCGAGGACCTCAAGCACTTCAAGAACGTCACCATGAACCACGCGATGATCATGGGACGGAAGACGCACGAGTCGATCGGCAAGGCGCTGCCCGGGCGGCGCAACATCGTCGTCAGCCGCGAGCTCCGCCTCGAGATCCCCGGCTGCGAGGTCGCCGAGTCGTTCGAGCACGCGCTCCAGATGGCGCGCACGAACGACGAGGAGCCGCGGGTGATCGGCGGCGCGTCGATCTACGAGCTCGCGCTCCCGCTAGCGACGAAGATCTACATGACCGAGATCCATCGCGACGTGGAGGGGGACGCCTTCTTCCCCGCGTTCGACCGCAGCGCGTGGACCGAGACCGAGCGGCGTCACGCCGAGACGCCCGACGTGGAGTTCGTGACCCTCGAACGATGAAGCTCCGCGCGCGCCTCCTCTTCTTCTGTGTCGTCGGGATCGGCTCGTGGCTCTTCGCGTGCGCGAAGGCGATGGACCCCCCGATGAAGCCGCTCGAGACGTGCATGCGCTCGTGCAAGGCGAAGGCGAGCCGCCAGTGCTCGGACGCCAAGTGCGAGCGCGGCTGCGAGTTCATCCTCGACCGCATCATCGAGCGCGAGGGAGATCACGTCGTCGCGTGCGTCGGCCGGCAGTCGCGCGGCTGTGACGACGTCGTGTGGGCCGAGTGCGCTGCTCACATCGGGCCGCACGCCGACGGCGGTCCTCCGGGACCGCCTCCGCCGGCGGAGGACTGGGAATGAGCGTCATCCGGATCACCGACGACCGAAAGCGCGAGCTCACCTTCGGCGGAGCGCCCAGGCGCGTGGTGTCACTCGTGCCGAGCGACACGTACAGCGTCGCGGTGCTCGGCTGCGGCGGCGCGCTCGTCGCGCGCACCGACTACTGCGAGCTGCCCGCCGAGCTCGTCGCGAAGCTGCCGAGCATCGGCGGCACGAAGAACCCTCGGGTCGACGACATCTGCGATCTCGCCCCCGACCTCGTCATCGCGAACCAGGAGGAGAACACGAAGGGCGACCTCGAGAAGCTCGCGCAGCGCGGCTTCAAGGTGCTCGTCGCGTTCCCCCGCCGGGCGAGCGACGGCATCGCTCATCTCGCCCGGCTCGCGCGCATCTTCCGCGTCGAGTCCGACCTCGACGTGCGCATCCTCCTCAAGCGCGGCTACGAGGTGATCCGCGAGGCGGAGGACGCGGTGATGCGGCTCACGCCGATCAAGACGTTCTGCCCCATCTGGATGAAGCCGCTGATGACGATCAACGGCGAGACGTTCATCAGCGACGTGCTCCGCCTCGCCGGCGCGGAGAACGTCTTCGCCGAGCGCATCCGCCGCTATCCGCTCGCCGCCGATCTGCACGGCGCGCCCGCGATGGACGCCGAGGGCCGCGACACGCGCTATCCGCGCGTCACCGACGAGGAGGTGATCGCGCGCGCGCCCGAGCTCGTGCTCCTCCCCGACGAGCCGCACCCGTTCAGCGAGGAGGATGCCGAGGTCTTCCGCAAGATGCCGATCCCGGCGGCCGCGCGCGGGAACGTCGTACGCACCGGAGGCAAGGACCTCTGCTGGTACGGCGCGCGCACCATCGAGGGGCTCCCGCGCGTGCGTGCGCTCGTCGAGCAGCACGGCAACCGCGCGCTCGCCTGATCCGCACGTCAGAGCTGCGCTTCGAACTCGACGAGGGCCTGCGCCGTGTCTTCGCGCCGCGCGTGACGGGCGACGAGCGCGAGATCCAGCTCCGGCAAGAACGCGCTCGTGGTCCTCACCGCGTAGCGGCCACTCGTCGCGTCGAGAGCGTGAACCGTGAACGTGCCGTCACGGAACAACCATACCTCGGGGATCCCGAGGCCCGCGTAGACGGCGAGCTTGTCGAGCAAAGGAGAGGTGTGGATCACCTCGAGGACGATCTCGGGGACTTCGCCAGGGACCTCGACCAGCTTCTTGCCGATGACGTAGCACTCGTCGGGCTCCACCCCGCGTTCCTTCGCCTCCTTGCGGAAGGTGGTGGAGCCGTAAGCACGAAGGTCGATCCGCCTCTTGTGCGCGAAGAGCTCGACGAGCCTCGCGATGTTCTTCTTCCACAGCTCGTGCTCCGGCGAAGGGCTCATCAGCTCCAGGGCTCCTCGGAGGTACGTCATCCGCGGCGATGGCCCATCCAGCACGTCGCGGAGGATCACGTAGTCCTTCCACGAGACGTTGTGGACCAGCAGCCGCTGCTCGCGGATCGCGGTCACTTCAGGGACGACGGTAGCAGCGCTCACGCGGAGAGCTTACCACCCGGACAGGCGAAGCGCCTTCGGGCTACGTGCGCGGGTCGGTCACGAGCAGCGCGAACACCGCGTGATCGAGCCAGCGCCCGTTGCAGCGCTCGGCCTGACGCGCGATCCCCTCGAAGCGGAAGCCGAGGCGGCGGATGACCGCGAGCGACGCATGGTTGTCCGTCGCCGCGGCGACGCGGACGCGGTGCGCGTTGACCGGACCGAACGCCCAGTCGAGCACCGCGCGGCCCGCCTCGGTCATCAGGCCCTTGCCGCACGCGTCGATGCGCAGCCAGTAGCCGAGCTCGACGCTCTCGTGCAGGTGCGCGAACGCCTCGAGCCCGATCACGCCGAGGAAGCGGCGGCTCGCGCGATCACGGATCGAGAAGCGGCACGCGCGCGCCGCGTCCCAGTCGGCCGCGCTCGCCTCCGCGTAGCGGCCGCTCGAGTCGATGTCGATGTTGAACGGGACCCACGGCAGCCACGGCTCGAGGTGCGTGCGCGATCCCTCGACCGCGGTCCAGAGATCGCGCGAGTCGGTCGCGTCGAGCGGATGGAGCTGGAGCCGGTTCGTCTCGAGCGGACGCGAGCGGATTTCCGAGCGCGGAGGGACGGCCAGCACGCAGCCAGCGTATCACTTCCCGCGACGGATCTGCGGCGGCTCCGGATACGCCTCGACCAGGACCTTCGCCGGGCGCTCGACGCGCTCGAGCGGGCTCGTGACGAGGTCGCGGCCGTCGGCGGCGAAGTAGAGCGCCTCGCCCGGCGAGGGATCGCCCGGGTTCGGGACGATCGCGCCGTTGTGGAAGAACTTGAGCCCGCCGTGGAGCCGGCGGCGGATCGCGAGGTGGCCGGGGAGGAAGTCACCCGACCTGCGATCGCGGACCGCGACGCAGAAGCCGTCACGGAAGTGATACTCCGTGTTGCGCGTCACGTAGACGCGGTGGCGCCGGCGCTCCGGCTGACCCTCGCGCTCGCTCTTCTTGGCGGCTGCTTCACCCATGGTGGGGAGAATCGGCCGAGTCCCAGGGGCGGGCCAAATTCATGGCGCGATCGGTTGCTATCCTCGGCGGTATGGGCCGACGCGCGGGGGCAGCGCTCTTCTCTCTCGTTCTTGCGGCGTGCAGCGATACAGCCACCTCCTCCGTGGCGCCGGCGATGCCGAGCGAGCCGACGACGCCTTCGCCCGACGCTCAGTCGATCCTCGCGAAGATGTCCGAGCGCTACCGGACGGCGAATACGTACAGCGACCAGGGCACCTTTCGCTCGGAATGGACGCGACGCAATGGGGAGCGCGGCGTGGATCGGGCGAAGTTCCGGACGCGATGGTCCAAGCCTGGCCGCCTTTGGTTCGAGCTCGAGGACGAGTCGGACGATGCGGACGATGCGGACGACAGGATCGTCGTCTGGACACCGCGTCCTGGCGTGACGAAGAGGCTGTTCCTCGGCAACGTCGAGGACATGAAGTCACTCGACGACGCCCTCGGGGCGCTGCAGGGGGTCTCGCACGGAGTCACCGGCCTCGCATCCCGCTGGCTGGTCGACGGCGGATGCCGATGTTCGGGCAAGTACGAGCTTCGAGCGACGAGCGCATGCGGACGCGCCACGTGCTTCGAGCTCGTCGCTTCGCTGAGCAGCGGGATGCACGTGACCTTGTACGTCTCGACCGAAGACCATTCGCTCCGCCGGTGCGTGGTTCGGTGGATGAAGGACGGGAAGCCCGGCGGCGAGGACACGATCGAGATCGAGCCGACGTTCGACGCGCCGATCGACGACGCCGCGTTCGACCTCAAGGTTTCATCGACGCCGGATCCACCGGCTCGTTGATCCGCGCGTTCGCGTACGTGATGTCGATCGTGTCGTTCTTCCCCTCGACGAGGCGCGCCTTCACCGGGACGGTGAGCGTCTTGTCGAGCACGAGGACGAACGACTTCACGCTCGCCTTCGGATCCTTCGCCGTGCCGGTGATCTCGACCGAGTCGGCGCCGCGCGAGCCGCCGAGCACGTAGCGCTCGCGGAGCGCGCCGAGATCGCCGCCGAGCAGCGCGCGCACGTCGGTGAGCGCCTTCGCGACCGATGCGCCCTGCGGAGCCGCGGTCGCCTTCGACGACTTCGTCCGGTAGGAGAGCCCTTCGGGCCCGATCCAGTAGACGACGTCGTCCGGCGAGCCGAGCTCCCAGCGGAGCCGATCGGGCGCGACGAAGGAGAGGTTGCCCGTCGACTTCACGCTCGTGGCGAGCAGCGTGAGCTTCCGCTCCTGCGTGAAGTCCGCCTTGAGCGTCCGGACGCCCTTGCGCGCCTTCGCGATGTCGGCGAGCAGCGCGTCGAGCGGATCGTCGGCGAGCGCGCGCGGGGCGGCGAGCGCCGCCGCGACGCCGAGCAGGAACGTACGCCGTGCGAGGTCAGTCACTGCTTGCCTCCCTTGACCTTGAGCAGCGGCCCGCCCGATCGCGCGCGGCCCTCGGCGTAGCGCCCGTCGGACATGACCTCGTCCGCGGGGATCGTCTCGAGCTCGGCCGGAGGGACGGGGGCGGGCGCGCCATCGGTCCGTTGGACGAGCAAGGACGGGTCCACCTTCACGAAGCGGCCCGAGAGCTGCGGGCCCTCGCTGACCCAGAGGGTCCGCGTGGTGAGGTCGGCGACGACGCCGTGCGTCGCGATGAAGGCGTCGATCGCGCGGCGATCGCCGAGCAGGCACGTCTCGCCGCCCGCGCATCGGTGGTCGCGGAGCATCGCCACGGCGCGCGGAACGCTGCCGCTCTTGGCGGGGAGGGCGGCGAGGAGCTCATCCATGCGGGCGCGCCGGGCGAGGGTGCTCGTCGTCTCGCGGACGCGCTGGTTCTTGGGATCGGAGGCGAGCGGCCCCTCGAAGTGGTTCGTCACCACGGGCGCGGGCCGGACGAACGCGGCCGCGCCGGGCGCGCGCTCGACGACGTAGGAGCGGCCCTTCGCGTCGGCGACGAAGACGATGTTCGAGACCATGACCTCCTGCGCCGAGAGGATCTTCGCCGCCTCGTCCGCGTCGTGCGCGGTCGAGAGCGCCTCGCGGAGCGAGAACGCCATCGGGATGCCGGTGGCGCGCGGTTCGCGCGCGCGTCCGCCGTGCGCGGACATCGCGACGCCCTCGGCGTTCATCCCGGTGACCACGCCGACGAGGCCCGGCCAGGCGACGCTCGCGAACGGGATCCGACCCTCCTCGTGCACGAGGAACACCGCCTTGTCGCGATCGAACACCTCGGCCGCCTCGAAGTCGAACGCGCGCGCGAAGAGCACGTGGCCGTCCTCGGTCTTCGCCGCGTCGAGCGCGAACGACGTGCAGCCGAGGAGCGGCGAGTGCTCGAAGCCGAGCGAGATGTCGTAGAGCGCGTGCAGCATCGAGAGGCGCTGGAAGGTGGGCACCTTCGAGGCGTACGGATCGGGATCGAAGGCGCGCGCCTCGGCGGCGATCTCGCGCAGGCGCGGCTCGGGGAAGTTCTTCGCCACGTCGCGGTACTGCACGCGGCCGATGTCGAACATCAGCGTGCGCGCCGGCGCGAAGGGCACGATCTCGGTGAACGCGTCCCAGAGCACGGCCTCGTTCGCGACCATGCGGTCGTGGAGCAGCGACGTGTGCTGGGCGCCGATCTCCTCGGGCGTGCCCTCGAGGTGCACGAGACGGACGCCGCGGATCGCCGCCCAGCCCTTGCCCGCGCGGCGGACGCCGTCCTTCTCCTCCATCGGCAGGCGCGACGTCGCCACCGGCGGAGGCGCGACGTTCGTGAGCAGGCCGACCAGCACGTGCGCGAGGATCGGGAGGAGCACGACCACGGCGAGCGCGTAGAGCTTCTTCCGATGGCGTCTCACGCCTTGCCTCGCGCGTGCTCGACCGTCGCCGTCACCACCGCCACGATGATCCGCCGGACGTCCCGGCCGATGCGGAAGTGGGTGACGCGGTCCTCGGGGTAGACGACCCGGATCGGGACCTCGACGACGTTCAGACCCGCCCAGATCGCGCGGAGGAGCACCTCGGCCTCGAACTCGTAGCCGGTGCCGTGCGTGCCGAGCGCGAGCGTCGGCGCGATCGGGTAGCGGCGGAGCCCGCACTGCGTGTCGTGCAGCGGGCGGCGCGCGAAGCGCGAGAGGAAGTAGTTGGAGATGCCGTTGGAGAAGATGTTCTTCCGCGGGGCGCCGTCCCGCGCCAGCGCGCGCACGCCGAGGACGAGCGCGCCTTCGTCGTCGCTGGCGAGGAGCACGCGCTTCGCGTCCTCCGCGGGGTGCTGGCCGTCGGCGTCGACGGTGAGCGCGACCGTGTGTCCGGCGGCGCGCGCGGCCTCGAAGCCCGTGCGGAGAGCGGCGCCCTTGCCTCGGTTCGCCTCGTGGACGACGACCTCGCATCCGAGCTCGCGGGCGACGGCCGAGGTGCGATCGCGCGAGCCGTCGTCCACCACGACGATTGGATGATCGGGCAGCGTGCGGCGGAGCTCGGCGACGACGCCTCCGATCGTCGCCTCGGCGTCGAGCGCAGGGATGACGATGCACGCTCTCACGCGCGCAGCCTTGCACGTTGACCGGTGCGCACGCAAAGGGTACGGCGCGGGCGTGAGCATCGCGCTGACCATCGAGCACGGCCCTCATCGTGGTGTCCCGCGCGCGGAGATCCTCCGCCGCGTCCGAGCGATGATCCGGCTTCTTCAATTGGAGAAGTCCGAAGTTTCATTCCTCCTAACCGACGATGATCGCGTTCATCAATTGAACAAAGTCTATCGGAAGAAGGATCGTCCGACGGACGTCCTGGCCTTCGCCATGCGCGAGGGCGATTTCGCAGGCCTCGCCGGGGACGTGCTCGGCGACGTCATCATCAGCGTCCCGACGGCCCGCAAGCAGGCTGACGAGCGCGGAGCGCACGTCCTCGACGAGGTCACCATGCTGGCCGCCCACGGCCTGCTCCACCTCCTCGGCTGGGATCACGACACGCCCGCGAAGGACCGTCGCATGCGGGCGGAGACCGACCGCCTCTGCCGCGCCGCGGCCCCTGCAGGGCCTGCGCGGAAGGCCGGCAAGCAGGCTCTCAAAGCCGGGAGCCGAACGGGCTCTGACCGACAATCTCGTAATCCTTTCACCGGTCCCAAGAGGGCACCCGCCCGGCGCCGCGTCAGGAAAGCCCAGTAGAAGAGGGCGCTCCGGGCGCCCCGGCCCTGGTTTGGCCCCGGTTTGGATGTGTGTCCATCACTCCATGAAATGCGTCTCGCCCTCGAATTTCCCTTGCGGGGATGGAACAGCGGGTGTTACCCATCTTCTGGTTTTCAGGGCACACGAGCTTCTTCGCCCCGATTTTTCAGGCACGGCGAGCGTCAGGCAGGGTGATTCGGGGCGAGCAAGGGTGTCAGCGAGCGACGTCGGTTGTCGAATTGACGTCGAGGTAATTCACAGGAGGAATCGCAAATGGCTGGTGCGAAGCGCATGACCAAGGCCCAGGTGATCGGCGAGATTGCGACCTACGCGGAGCTCGACAAGAAGAGCGTCAGCAAGGTCTTTGAGGGCCTCACGGATCTCATCAAGAAGCAGCTCGGCTCGCGTGGCCCGGGCGAGTTCGTCATCCCCGGCCTCCTCAAGCTGAAGACGGTCAAGAAGAAGGCGATCCCGGCGGGCGAGCGCCGCAACCCCTTCACCGGCCAGATGCAGCACTTCCCGGCGAAGCCGGCGTCGAAGAAGGTCCGCGCGACCGCCCTCAAGGCGCTCAAGGACCT